>CBFGTJ010000001.1:0-82128 GCA_965651815.1 uncultured Microthrixaceae bacterium
ACGCCACCACCGACAACGCGCCGGCCCCGACTGAACCGAGGACCGTCCGGCGCGCCCGCGGTCACCGCGCCGCCTTGATCGCCTCCTGCTGCTCCGGCGACAGGGGCTTGAGCGCCTCGCGCACGGTCACCGACGAGGCTCGAGAGGCGCGTGGGAGCAGCCACTCGAACACGAGGTCCGGTCGCCGCTTCCCCGTGTCGCGCAGGATCCAGCCGATCGCCTTGCGGATGAAGAACTCCTCGTCGCCCAGCATCGAGTCCGCGTAGCGGCTGAACCGGTCGAAGTCGCCCTCGCCCCTCCGCAGGGGGACGAGCAGCGCCAACATCGCCGCTCGCCGGATCCAGAAGTCCTCGTCGGCGGCCCACCGGTCGAGGACCTCCGCCGCTGCCGGCTCCCGCTCGACGAGCGTGCCGACGACCGAGGTGGAGAGCCCATCGACGAGCGCCCAGGTGCGTGACGCGCGCAGGAGCCGCTCCAGCAGCCCCATGTCGGCCGGCACCAGCGCGTCCCGGTACTGGGCGAGCAGCTCGACCGCGGCCATTCGGCGCTCGTGCACCGGTGCGGCCCACAGCGCCTCGACGAGTTCGAGGAGGTCGTCGTGGGCGAGGTCGGGGTGGCGGCGCCGCACACCCTTGGCGACGTTCCGGATGGCCGGCACCGAGGCGCCGTAGTGCTCGAGGTCGCTGCGCAGGTAGGCCTTCTCGTGCACTGCACGGTCCGGGTTCCCCAGCGCGCGCAGCTCCTCATCGATCTCGGCCACGAGCCCTCGGAGGTCCATGCGGTCAGGATCCCACCCGACCCGACCGGCCGGGGGCGTGTGACGCTCAGCCCGCCCCACACTCCGTGAGGCCGTAGTCGGTGAGCTCATCGTTCACCGACCGCTGGAGCGCCTCCACCTCCTCGCTCGTCCGGGCGACCTCGTCGGCGTCGGCGGCGGGGTCGGCGAGCAGCCGTGCGAGCTCCCTCGCGTCGGCCACGAGCGAGTCGGTCCGGTCGTACATCCGCTCGAGGACCTGCTCGTCACCGTCGGGCTGGGGGAGCGCGCGCAGGTCCGCGATGGCCTGCTCGATCAGCTCGGCGTTCGCCTCGAGCATGGAGTCGGGCCTGGTGTCAGCGATCTCCCTGGAACGGTCGTTGGCCTCACGGCAGATGTCGTTGGCCACTTCGATGAAGTCGGCCCTCGTGGTGCCCTCGTCGGTGTCGCTCGCTTCGGCCGGTTCGTCGGAGCTGCACCCGGTCAGCCCCGCTGCCACCACTGCCGCCATCAGGATCGTCGTCGCTGCTCGTCGCATCGTTCGATGATCGGCACGAGTCGGCGGGCGCTGAGGCCTAAGGGGGACTGGGACGGGGAGTGGTGGGCGGTCCGACGGTGTCACCTGGAGCGCCGGCTCCCCTGACCCACCCGGCCTGACCCACCCGGGCCGCCTGCAGATGCGCGTGGGGGAAGCGTCTGCGCAACGACACTTCCCCCACTTCTCGGCTGGTGGAGCTGGGGGGAATCGAACCCCCGTCCGTCAGGTGGTCACCGAACCCGATACGACCATTCCCGCTACTCGGCTCTGCGGCTACCGAACTGGCGGGTCAGCTGCCCCGAAGGGCCACCGCCGGGTCTTTCCCCGGTGTCAGCGGTCTTTCCCGCCGTCAGTGGTCTTTCCCTACGGTCCACCCACGCTTCTGTTGCCGGGCTGCGTGGATCAGGCCCCGTGCGCCGTTGCCGGTCACGATGACTCTCTGACTACCTGATCTGGATCAGGCAGCGAGAGCGAACTGCTCGTTGGCGGTTCTTTTTTTGCCCCCGATTAACGAGTCTGAGGCAACTCGGGTCGCGAACTCGGCTTCCAGGTCCCGACGTCGAAACCAGTCAGCCCCGTTCGAGGGACCAGTCTACCGCTCCGTCCCGACGATCCAGAGGCGGTTCTCAGCCGCGCCGACCGCCTACGCTCACGCCCCCATGGGTGGGACGAAGCGCAGGGTGGTCCACGTCGCCGCGGCGTTGCTCGCCGTGGCGCTGCTCGCGGCGTGCGAGCCGCCTCGCCCCTCGGCGGGCAGGGGCACGCCGGTCCGCAGGGTGTTCCTGCTCGGCGATTCGATCACGCACGGCCTGTACGGCACCACGCCACGGATCCACGGCCTGCTCGACCAGCGGCTGCGCCAGCGTGGCATCCAGCTCTCCATCGGCGGCTTCCCGGGCGAGAACCCGCTGTGGGTGTGGCCGGGCCACCCGAGCTGGCTCGAGGTGCTGCGCGAGCGGGTCCGCAACTTCGACCCCGACATGATCATCATCCAGTCGACGCTGTTCCCCGAGGTCGGCGACCCGGCGAAGCACGACCTGTACCTGAGGACCGTGCGGCAGATGCTCGACGTGGCGCAGTCGCGCGGCGCGCACGTCTACTTCGTGCACCACCGCCCGCCGCCGGCGAGCCACCCCAAGGAGCGCATCGCGCTCGCCGTCATCGAGCAGCTCCAGGGGCAGGCCGGCGCGGGGCGTGGCGTGTCGTGGATCCCGCTCGAGACGTGGCTCGCGAACTGCAGCAACCCCGTCTCGGCGGACGGTTGGCACCTCAGCCACAACGGCCAGGTCTGCCATGCGAGCGCCATCACCGTCGCGGTGGACCAGCTCCGCCGCCAGAACGGCTGACGGGTCAGCCCCGGCGGCGGGCCTCGGCGATGGAGCGGGCCGCTTCCCGCTCCGCGTCCCGCTTGGCGATGTCCTGGCGCTTGTCGACCACGGACTTGCCCTTGCCGACGGCCAGCTCCACCTTCACCTTGCCGTCCTTGAAGTACAGCTTGGTCGGCACCAGGGTCAGCCGCTCGGTCTGCAGCTTCAACCGCAGCCGGTCGATCTGGTGGCGGTGCATCAGCAGCTTGCGGTCGCGCATCGGTTCGTGGCCGGAGTGCTGCTGCGCGTGCGAGTACGGCGCGATGTGGAGCCCGTGCAGCCAGACCTCGCCGTCCTCGATCGACGCCCAGGCGTCGCTGATCTGCACCTTCGACTCCCGCAGCGACTTCACCTCGCTGCCGGTCAGCACGATCCCGCACTCGTAGGTGTCGGTCAGCGTGTAGCGGCGCCGGGCCTGGCGGTTCGTCGCGATCGTCTGCACGCCGGTCTGCTTCACAGGAGCGGTGAGGCTAGTCGGACCTGCTCCGCCTACTACCTTCAGCGGCGTGCTGCGGCTGACCCGGGAGCTCCACGACCAGATGATCGCCCACGCCTACGTCGGGCTGCCGCTCGAGGCGTGCGGCCTCTTCGCGGGCGTCGAGCGTGACGGCGAGGCGGTCGTCGAGCACTTCTACCCGACCGAGAACGAGGCCCGCAGCGCCAAGGTGTACACGGTGCCGGGGAAGGCGTACCTCCAGTCGGAGCGGGACGCGGAGGACCGCGGCTGGCAGCTGCTGGGCGTCATGCACTCCCACACCCACACCGACGCGTACCCGTCGCCGACCGACGTGGCGCAGGCACCCGACCCGGAGTGGCACTACGTGATCGTCTCGCTGCGCGACGACCTGCCCTCGCTGCGCTCGTTCCGCATCGTCGACGGGCAGATCACCGAGGAACCCGTGGTGATCGACGAGCGCCGATCCGGTCCGTGACCTGAGGGTGGGGACATGTCACCCCTCCGGGGGTGGTGGCGGCGCCCGGGATTCCCTACCATTCAGGTCAGGATTATGACCGTCTACCCCTCCGTGCTCGACATGATCGGCAACACGCCGATCGTCGACGTCAGCGAACTGAGCCCCAACCCCCAGGTCCGCATCCTCGCCAAGATGGAGGGCCAGAACCCCGCGGGCTCGGTCAAGGACCGCATCGCCCTGGCGATGATCACCGAGGCCGAGGAGGACGGCACCCTCACCCCCGGCAAGACGATCATCGAGCCGTCCTCGGGCAACACCGGCATTGCGATGGCGATGATCAGCCGCATCAAGGGCTACAAGATCAAGATCGTCCTCCCCGGCAACGTGTCGATCGAGCGTCGCCAGCTGCTCGAGGTCTACGGCGCCGAGATCATCGACTCGCCCGCGGAGGAGGGCTCGAACGGCGCGGTGCGCAAGGCGCTCGCCCTGGCGGACGCCAACCCCGACTGGGTGTTCCTCTACCAGTACGCGAACGAGGCCAACCCCAAGGCGCACTACCGGGGCACCGGTCCCGAGATCTGGCGCGACGTGCCCGACATCACGCACTTCGTCGCGGGCCTCGGCACCTCGGGCACCCTCCTCGGCGTCGGCACCTACCTCAAGGAGCAGAACCCCGAGGTGAAGGTGCTGGCCGTGGAGCCGCCCTCGGGTGAGCAGGTCGAGGGGCTGCGCTCCCTCGACGACGGCTACATCCCCCCGGTGTTCGAGAAGTGGGGCGGCTACGAGCTGCTCGACGGCAAGTCGATCGTCCGCCCGCGCGAGTCCCTCGAGTACACCCGCCGCCTCGCGGACCTCGGCATCTTCTCCGGCATCTCCGCGGGTGCGGCGATGGCCGGCGCCGCCAAGGTCGCACGGCGCATCGACTCGGGCGTCGTCGTGTTCGTCGTCGCCGACTACGGCTGGAAGTACCTGTCCACCGGGGCCTGGACGCTCGACCTCGACGAGGCGACGGCGAACGCCGAGAAGGTGATCTACTTCTGAGGTGACCGGCGCCTCGACCGGTGGCGGCGACCCCCGCCCCATCGGCATGTTCGACTCCGGGTTCGGCGGGCTGACCGTCGCCCGTGCGGTCATCGACCTGCTGCCCGACGAGGAGCTCGTCTACCTCGGCGACACCGGGCGCTACCCCTACGGGCCCCGCCCCCTCGACCAGGTTGCCGCGTTCGCCCACCAGATCACCGAGGAGCTCGTCGAGCGACGGGGGGTGAAGCTGGTCGTCGTCGCCTGCAACACCGCGGCCGCGGCGGCGCTCACCTCGCTGCAGGAACGGTTCGCGGTCCCGGTCGTCGGCGTGATCGAGCCCGGCGTGCGCGCCCTCGTGCAGGCGACGGCGACCGGCAGGGTCGGGGTGATCGGCACCGTGGGGACCATCAACTCCGGCGCCTACCAGCGGGCCGTCGCGGCCGAGTCCGCCTCCGCCGAGCTCGTTGCGCTCGCCTGCCCGGGGTTCGTCGAGTTCGTCGAGCGCGGCGAGTTCGACTCCGAGCAGGTGCACGTGCTGGCGGAGCGGCTCCTCGCGCCGGCCCGCGACGCCAAGGTCGACGCGCTCCTGCTGGGCTGCACCCACTACCCGTACCTGGCGCGCACCCTCTCGGACGTGATGGGGCGCGACGTCGTGCTCGTGTCGTCCGCGGACGAGACCGCGTTCGAGGTGCGCCGCCTGCTCACCGACCGCGGGATGCGGCGTGCGCCGTCCCCGGAGGGGCACCGGCCCGTGCCGTCGTTCATCACCACCGGCGACGTGAACTGGTTCGAGGAGCTCGGTCGGCGCCTGCTCGGCCCCGAGCTGGAGCGCGCCGAACAGCTCCGCTGGCCCTGAACCCGCGCCGGTAGGCTCCGCCGATGGGCTTCAGCGTCACCGTGCTCGGATCGGGAGGCACCTACGCCGGAGTCGGCAACGCCTGCTCCGGCTTCCTGCTGCGGACCGACACCACGACGGTCATGCTCGACGCGGGCCCCGGATCGTTCCCGAACCTGCAGCGTCACGTCGATCCCCGCGACCTCGACGCGGTGGTCGTCAGCCACTCGCACCCGGACCACTGCCTGGACCTGCCGGTCATGCGGAACGCGATGAAGTACGTGCTCGACGTCGACGGCCTCCCGCTCTACACGACGGCCGCGACCTTCGAGGTGGCCGACTCGCTCGCGTCGGAGGGCGTCGGCTCGACGTTCGCGGCGACGGTGATCACCGACGGCGCCGAGTTCACCGTCGGCGACCTGCGGTTCCGCTGCTCCCGCACCGACCACCCGGTCGAGACGCTCGCCTTCCGTGTCGACCACGGCGACCGCTCCTTCGCCTACACCGCCGACACGGGACCCGGCTGGTCGCTCGCCGAGCTGGGGCCCGGCATCGACCTCGCGATCAGCGAGGCGACGTTCCTCGACGGTTCCGATCGCACGGCTCCGGTGCACCTCTCAGCCCACCAGGCGGGGGAGGCGGCCGCCCGGGCCGGGGTGGAGCGCCTCGTCATCACCCACGTGCTGCCGACCGGTTCGTTCGACGACGCGGTGGCGGAGGCGGCCGACGCGTATGGTGCTCCGGTCGAAGCGGCGCTCCCGCACCGGACCTTCGACGTCTGAACCGCCCCCAGGAGAGCAACGGACCCATGAGACCCGACGGACGCGCCCCGGACCAGCTCCGACCCCACAGCTTCGAGCGTGACTTCACCGCGTACGCGCAGGGGTCGGTGCTCGTCACCTTCGGTGACACCAAGGTGCTGTGCACCGCGATGGTGGACGAGGACGTGCCCCGGTGGATGCGCAACACCGGCAAGGGGTGGGTGACCGCGGAGTACTCGATGCTCCCCGGGTCGTCGCCCGAGCGGATCCGCCGCGAGACCAAGGGCCCCAAGGGGCGCACCCAGGAGATCCAGCGGCTGATCGGCCGGGCGCTGCGTTCGGTGACCGACATGGAGGCGCTCGGCGAGCGCCAGATCCTCATCGACTGCGACGTCCTGCAGGCCGACGGCGGCACCCGCACCGCGGCGATCTCGGGCGCCTACCTCGCGCTCCACGACTGCTGCACCCGGATGGTGCAGGCCGGGATGCTCGACTCGGTGCCCCTCCTCGACCAACTCGCCGCGATCTCGGTCGGCGTGGTGAACGGCGTCCCCTGCCTCGACCTCCCCTACGTCGAGGACGTGAACGCCGAGACCGACATGAACGTGGTCATGACGGGGTCGGGCCTGTTCGTCGAGGTGCAGGGCACCGCGGAGGGCGCCCCGTTCAGCCGGGAGGAGCTCGACCAGCTGCTCGAGCTCGCGGCCGGCGGCATCCGCCAGATCCACGAGCTCCAGCGCGAGTACCTGGCGGTGGAGCCCGCGCCGCGGCCGATCGGGCGCTGAGGGACCGGCGCGTGGAGGTCCCGCCGAGGGTCGTGCTCGCGTCGGCCAACCCGAAGAAGGCCGCCGAGCTGGCGGAGATCCTCGCCGGCTCGGGGCTGCGCATCGAGCTGCTGCCCCGCCCGGGCGACGTCCCCGAGGTCGACGAGGACGCGGACGACTTCCTCGGCAACGCCCGGCTCAAGGCCGTGGCGCTCGCCGAGGCGACCGGGCTGCCCGCGCTGGCGGACGACTCGGGCCTCGAGGTCGACGCCCTCGGCGGTGCGCCGGGTGTGCACTCGGCCCGCTACGCGGGCGAGACCGCCACCGACCACGACAACGTCGTGAAGCTGCTCGACGAGCTGGAGCGTGAGCCGGCGGGGGAGCGCTCGGCGCGCTTTTGGGCCGTGATCGTGCTGCGCTGGCCGGACGGCCGGGAGCTCGTCGCGGAAGGGGCCGTCGAGGGGACGATCGCGGCCACGCCGAGGGGGGACGGCGGCTTCGGCTACGACCCGGTGTTCGTGCCCGTCGAGGGCGACGGGCGCACCTTCGCCGAGATGACCGCCGAGGAGAAGCACCACATCTCCCACCGCGGCCGCGCCCTGCGCTCCCTGGCAGACCAGCTCACCCGCTGAGCCCCGCCGGCCCCTCTGCTGCCACTCCTTTCTGGCTGTGTGGTGACCTGCGAGGTCCGTTGGCAGCCAGAAAGCCTGGTCAGCAGCTCGCGCACCGTCACCTCGGGCAACGGTGGTGCCGACTTGGTCACCAGCCGCGGAGGTCGATGGGCCACTCGTCGACGACCTCGTCGCCGTCGAGGACCAGGAAGCGCTCGTGGTAGGCGACGGTCGGGTCGACGTGGGCGGGCACCAGGCGGAGCCGTTCGCCGACCTCGGGCAGCTCGCGGTCCGGCGCGTCCGCCGGCGCGGCGAAGGTCGTGTGCTCGTCCGAGCAGAACCACACGTCCCACCCGGGCAGCACGGGGTTGCCGTGGTCCATCCCGAAGGCCTTCAGCCCCGCGTCGAGCACCGCCCACCCACGCGGGGACACCGAGATGACCGTCGCCTCGACGAACAGCGCCTGGCGGAACGGCAGCCCGAGCTGCTCGTAGTGCGAGTCCATCAGGGCGTACGACCCCGCCTGCACCTCGTGCGCCCAGTCGTGCAGGTCGTAGGTGCCGGTCCCACCGGCCGACACGAGCAGCTCGCCGCCGCCGACCGCGCCGGCCACGTCGTCGAACGCCCGCCGCAGCACGTCCATCGACCGCCTGACCTCCGCGGCACGGCGGGTGCGGTCGGGATCCCCCACGACGTGGCCCTCGTAGCCCATCACCCCGCGCACCTCGACGCCGCGGGAGGTGGCGAGGGCGGCGAGCGGTCCCGCCTCCTCGGGTGGGCACCCGCACCGCGGCATCCCGACGTCGACGTCGACGAGCACCGACGCGCTCGCCCGTGCCGCCACCTCGAGCGTCGCCTCCGAGTCGACCGCGACCGTCACGCGGCCGGGCGACCGGCGCACCAACCGGCCGAGCCGCTCGGCGTCCAGCGTCTCGTTCGCGAGCAGCAGGTCCTCGCCGAGCCCCGCGTCGACCATGCCCTCCATCTCGCGCAGGGTGGCGCAGCAGAACGAGCGGTGCCCGCCGCGGTCGCGCAGCCGCCGCGCCAGGGCCGTCGACTTGAACGCCTTGACGTGCGGCCGGAGGGCCGAGCCCGGCCGCTCGCGGGCCATCTCGTCGACGTTGTGGTCGAATGCGGCCAGGTCGACCACCAGCGAGGGCGTCGGGATCATCGTTCCGGCTGGTCGACCGGGCAGTACCAGATCGGGCGCCCACCGACCTTCAGCGTCCGGATGGGGGAGCCGCACCGCCGGCAGATCTCGCGGTGGTACACGTACAGCCGGTCGTCGTCGGCCATCTCCTCCCGGGGCACCCCGATCTCGTCGGGGTCGGTGGTCACGATGCGGCCGAGGTCCAGCCCGACCCGCAGCAGCTCGACCGCCAGCTTCCACAGCTCGTCGAACTCGTCGTCGCTCAGCGAGCTCGCTGGCCGCCCCGGGTGGATGCCGCAGAGGAACAGCAGCTCCGCCCGGTAGACGTTGCCGAGGCCGGCGATCACGGTCTGGTCGAGCACCAGCGCACCGACCGGTCGGTTCGACGCCGCGAACGCGGCCCGGGCGCGCTCGACGTCCGCGTCCTCGCGGAGCGGGTCGGCGCCGAGGCGGGACACGATCTCGTCGCGCACCTCCGGCGGCACCAGCTCGCAGCGGTTGGGGCCCGACAGGTCCCAGGTCGCCTCCGGCCCCTCGAGGCGCAGTCGCACCTCGCCCACCGGTTCCGGCGGCGGCGACGGCCGCCGCTGGAACTTCCCGATCAGCCCGAGGTGCACGTGCAGGACCTCACCGATCCCGAAGTCGCAGAACAGGTACTTGCCCCACGCCTCGGCCTCGACGAGCGGGTTCCCGTCGATCAGGGCCGCGCCCTCCGAGAACCGACCCTGGGGGGACGACGCCGCGACCGGCGCGCCGCGCAGCGTGCGGTTCAGGTCGCGTGCCAGACCGTGGATCGTGTGACCTTCGGGCATGCCAGAGTGTGGCTCAGGAGAACACGACGGTCCGGTTGCCCCACACCAGCACCCGGTGGGCGAGGTGGGCCTTGAGCGCCCGGGCGAGGACCACGACCTCCAGGTCCCGACCCTTCGAGGTCAGGTCCTCCACGTCGTCGCGGTGGGTCACGTGCGCGACGTCCTGGGCGATGATCGGCCCCTCGTCGAGCACCTCGGTGACGTAGTGGGCGGTCGCGCCGATGATCTTCACGCCCCGCTCGTGCGCCTGCCGGTACGGCTGCGCGCCGGCGAACGCCGGCAGGAACGAGTGGTGGATGTTGATGATCCGGTTCGGCCACGCCCGCACGAAGGCGGGGGAGAGGATCCGCATGTAGCGGGCGAGCACGACCAGCTGGACGTCGTGCGCGGCGAGCAGCTCCCGCATCGCCCGGTCCTGCGCGGCGGGGTCGTCCCCGACGGGCAGGTGGTGGTACGGCAGGCCGTAGAAGCGGGCGAGGTCCTCGTGGTCCGGGTGGTTCGACGCGACGAGGGCGAGGTCCGCGCGCAGCTCGCCCGAGTGCCAGCGCGACAGCACGTCGACCAGGCAGTGCGGTGCCCGCGAGGCGAGCACGGCGGTGCGTGGCCGCTCGTCGGAGAACCCGACCGTGACCTCCATGTCGAACTCGGCGGCGACGGGGTCGAACGCCTCCCGGATGCCGTCGCGCCCGACGGCGAACCCCTCGAGCTCGAACTCGACGCGCTGGAAGAACATCCCGTCGTCGCGGTCGGTGTGCTGCTCGGCGTCCACGATGTTGCCGCCGTGGCGCCACACGAAGTCCGCCACGGTCGCCACGATCCCCGGGCGGTCGCGGCACGACAGCAGCAGCACGGCGGTGGGGGCCATCCGTCGGACGCTACCGCCCGGCCGTTGGTGCGGACGGGGGGACTCGAACCCCCACGCCCTCGCGGGCACTGGGACCTAAACCCAGCGCGTCTGCCAGTTCCGCCACGTCCGCAGGCCGCACCAGCGTACCGGTCGCCGGACGCGGGTCCCCCGGACCACGGCGCGTCGAGCGGCCAGGGCCGCGTTAGCCTCGGCGACCATGCAGCAGTTCGACACCCCCGCAGCTCCACCCGCCCTGCCGGCCATGCCCCTCGGGCAGACGATCACCGGCATGGAGCCCTCCGCGGACATCTACGCGCGCCTCCTGAAGAACCGGATCGTGTTCCTCGGTTCGGAGGTCAACGACCAGGTCGCGAACTTCATCACCGCGCAGATCCTGCACCTCGAGGCCGAGGACCCCCAGCGGGACATCTGGCTCTACATCAACTCGCCCGGCGGTTCGGTCACCGCCGGCATGGCCATCTACGACACGATGCAGTTCGTGGAGCCGGACGTCGGCACCATCTGCATGGGCCTCGGCGCCTCGATGGGGCAGTTCCTGCTGTGCGCCGGTGCGCCGGGCAAGCGCTACGCCCTGCCGCACGCGCGGATCATGATGCACCAGCCCTCCGCGGGCATGCAGGGCCAGGCGGCCGACATCGCGATCCAGGCGGAGCAGCTGAAGTACATCAAGCAGCTGCTCGCCGAGCGGATCGCCGAGCACACCGGTCAGACCGTCGAGCAGGTCAACAAGGACTCCGACCGCGACCGCTGGTTCACCGCCGAGCAGGCCAAGGAGTACGGGATCATCGACGAGGTGATCACCCGCCGCCGGCAGATGAACGACAACGACTGAGCCCGCCGGGCCCGGCCGGCGGGCCCTGGCGGTCAGCCGCCGAAGCGGTCAGCCGCCGAAGACCTGGACCACGTAGTAGCGGCCGTTGCGGATGGCGACGCCGGTGCCGACCCGTGAGTACCTGCCGTCGAGGATCGACGCACGGTGCGCGGGGCTCGCCATGAACAGCGAGTGCATCTCACCGACCGAACGGGCCCAACCCACGTTCTCGGCCAGGTAGCGCCAGTTCGTGTTGCCGCCGATGCCGGCGGAGAGCACCGAGTGGCTCACCTTGCCGGTGCGGGCCATGTGCTCCGCCCAGTTCTGCGCCTTGTTGACGAGGTGCACGTCCAGCTTGGCGGTGCGGATCCCCCGCCGTGTCCGTTCGTTGTTGATCAGCCTCGCCGATTCGGCGGCCTGGGGGTTCTTGGTGCAACCCGCACCCAGGAGCGCGACGACGAGTGCGACGGCTACGGCGACGGTCATCCGGCGATTGCGGAGCGACATGCATCAGTTCCTTGTGACGGGAATCGTCCCCTGCGGTCCACCGTCCTCGTCGACGGCGTGCGACGCAGCCCCAGCTGACGTCTGAAGATGACGATTCGATGACGAAATCATGACTAGCACACCCCCAACCTGTAATGGGGGATCCTGCTCGGGCGACTTCGGTCACCATCGGCACGCGGGGCGCGAGAACTGAGGGAAAACGCCGGAGTGGCGCGCTCCATCGGCCGCGCCGGCCCGCCGCGCCGGTCAGCGTCAGCTGGGGATCACGTCAGGTCGAGGCCGCACTCGCGTGACGACCACGTTGCGACGCGGAGGCTGCGGCGGTCGAGCTGGCCCAACCGGTCGTTGAGCTGTTCGCGCCGGCGCTCGACCTCGGCGGGCCCCGGCGAGCCCCCACCCGTGCCGTCGCTCGCGGCGCGCTCGTCCTCGAGGAGTCCCACGATGTCGACCACCGCCTCCGCGAGCGCCCGGAAGTCCGCGCGGATCTCCGGCGGGGCCTCGGCGGCGAGGTCCCGCAACCGGCGCGCCTCGGCCAGGGCGGTGCGCAGGTCGTCCTCCTCGAGCGCGCCCGCGAGGGCGTCGAGGTCCGAGACCTCCGCCAGGCTCGTGCAGAACGCCGGGGTGCCGTCGCCGCAGGCGATGGGCACCAGCACGGCGAGGGTGGCGACGACGAGGGCGGCGCGCCGGCGCCCCCGGCTCATCCCCGTGCGGACTCCGCCAGCGAACGGATCTCCGCGACCGCGTGCTCGAGCCCCTCGGGGTCGCGGTAGAGCGCGCTGCCGGCGACCAGCACGTCGGCGCCCGCGCCCGCGGCGCCCGCCACGGTCGCGGGCCCGATCCCGCCGTCGACCTCCAGGTCGATGTCGCGGCCGCTCAGCTCGATCATCGAGGCGACCTCGGCGATCTTGGGCTCCATCGTCGGCAGGTAGTCCTGCCCGCCGAAGCCGGGGTTCACGGTCATGACCAGGATCAGGTCGACCAGGTCCATCACGTGGGCGACGGCGGAGGCGGGGGTGGCGGGGTTCAGCGCGACGGCGGGGCTGGCGCCCAGCTCGCGGATGTTGCCGAGGGTGCGGTGCAGGTGGGTGCACGCCTCGGCGTGCACGATGATGATCTCGCAGCCCGCCTCGACGTACCGGTGCGCCAGCTCGTCGGGGTTCACCACCATGAGGTGCGCCTCGAACGGCAGGTCGACGTGCGGGCGGCAGGCGCGGATCACGTCGGGCCCGAACGTGAGGTTCGGCACGAACACGCCGTCCATCACGTCCCACTGGATCCGGTCCACGCCGGCCTTCTCGAGCGCGACGCACTCCTCGCCGAGCCGCGAGAAGTCCGCGGGCAGGACCGACGGTGCGATCTGGACGTCACGACTGCCCATCGGGGCCACCTTCCTCAGCTCGGGATCCGCTGCTCGGGTTCTCTGCGCGCCGACCCTACCCCCGCCCCGCAATACCGTTGGAGCGTGGTCGAGCAGCTCGAGGTCGAGCGGACGGTCGCCGGCGGGGCCGGCCTCGCACGGGAGCCCGAGGGCCGGGTCGTGCTCGTCGAGGGCGCCCTGCCCGGAGAGCGGGTCGCGGTCCGCATCACGCGGTCGCGCCCGCGCATGGCCGAGGCGGAGGTGGCCTCGGTCGTGTCGCCCTCCCCGGGGCGGACCGACCCTCCCTGCCCCGAGCTGCGGGCGGGGTGCGGGGGATGCGACTTCCAGCACGCCACCCCCTCCCTCCAGCGCGACCTGAAGGTCGGGATCGTCCGCGACGCGCTCGCCCGGATCGGGCGCCTGCGCGACGTGCCGATCGACCCGGGCGAGCACCTGCCCTCCGAGGACCACCGCACCGTGCTGCGGTGCGGCGTGGTCGACGGCCGTGCGGGGCTGCACGAGCGCCGCAGCAGCCGCCTGCACCCGCTCGGCGGCTGCCTCGTGGCGCACCCGCTCGTCGAGGAGGTCCTGCGCGAGGGCCGGTTCCCCGGTGCCGAGGAGGTCACGATCCGGGTCGGTGCGCGCACCGGTGAGCGGATGGTCGTCGTGACCGGCGAGGTGCGCGACGTGGAGGTGCCCGGCGACGTGGTCGTGGTCCGCGGTGACGACCCGGCGTCCGACGGCTGGATCCACGAGGTCGTCGGCCGCCGGCGGTTCCGGATCTCGGCGCGCTCGTTCTTCCAGGCCCGCCCCGACGGGGCGGAGGCGCTCGTGCGCGCGGTGGGCCGTGCGCTCGACGGCTTCGACCCCGCGGCGGGACGCCTCGCCGACCTCTACGGCGGGGTCGGCCTCTTCGCCGCGGGGCTGGGCGCGCGGGACGCCGTGGTGGTGGAGCGCTCGCCCTCGGCGGCCGCGGACGCCAGGGTGAACCTCGCCGAGCTCGGCGCCGAGGTGGTCGAGCGCAACGTCCGCCGCTGGCGACCCCGCCCCGCCGACGCGGTCGTCGCCGATCCCGCCCGCGCCGGGCTGGGGCCCGACGGCGTGCGCGCCGTGGTCGGCACCGGCGCCGAACGGGTGGCGTTGGTGAGCTGCGACGCCGCGTCGCTCGCCCGTGACGCCCGGGCGCTGGTCGACGCCGGCTACCGGCTCACCGGGGTCGAGCTCGTCGACATGTTCCCCCACACCCACCACGTCGAGGCCGTCTCCGGGTTCACCCGCGCGGAGCGGCCGTGACCCGGGCGCGGCGGCGCCGGGCCGCCGCCCTCCTCCTGTGGGCGCTCGCGATCGGCCCGGCCGCCGCGTGCGGTGGCGCCAGGGGTGCGGCCACCGACGACGGCGGGTGCGCACCCGAGCCACCCGAGCAGCTGCGTCCACGGGTGCACCGGGTACTGGCCCACGACACCGGCGCGTTCACCCAGGGACTGGTGGTGCACGACGGCCGCCTGTACGAGAGCACGGGGCTCGAGGGCCGCTCGACGCTGCGCGAGCTGGATCCCGACAGCGGCGAGGTCGTGCGGTCCGTGCCGCTCGCCCCCGACGTGTTCGGCGAGGGGCTCGCCGTCGGCGCGGAGGGGCGCCTCGTGCAGCTCACCTGGACCGACGGGGTCGCCTACGAGTGGGACCCCGCCCGCTTCGAGGTCGTCGGCAGCTTCCGCTACGACGGCGAGGGCTGGGGGCTCTCGACCCTGGACGACGGGACGCTCGTGATGTCCGACGGATCCGACACCCTCGCGCTGCGGGATCCGGCGACCTTCGAGGTCCTCGAGCGCATCCGGGTCCGCCGGCAGGACGGCCCGGCCGACCAGCTCAACGAGCTCGAGTGGGACGGCGCGCTGCTGTGGGCGAACCGCTACACGACCGACGAGGTCGTCGGCATCGACCTGGACTGCGGCACGGTCGCCGCGGTGCTCGACGTGTCCGAGCTCAGCCGCGACGCGGCGGGGAGGGCGAGCGCTGCGGATCCCGAGCCCGATGTCAGCAACGGGGTCGCGCACCTGCCGGGCACCGACCGGTACCTGCTGACCGGCAAGCTCTGGCCGGCCACCTACGAGGTCACCCTGGCGCGACGAGGCCCGAACCCCTGAGCGGAGGTTCGGGCCTGCTGGTACGCCCCCCGGGACTCGAACCCGGAACCTGCGGATTAAGAGTCCGTTGCTCTACCAATTGAGCTAGAGGCGCAAGGCTCTCCCGCGCTCGCGGGGAGCGGGGCGAGTGTAGCGACCGTGCGATCCGGACGGTAACCGAGGGGTGGTTCGCCGTTCCCGTCTGGTGCGCCCCCCGGACTCGAACCGGGATCGGCGGGGAAAGAGCCCGCTGCTCTACCTGTTGAGCTAGTGACGCAGGTTCAAGAATAGCGGTCCGGCGGCGGATGCCAACCCGGAACAGGCTGGATCCGCCGCCGTGCCGCTGCTGGGTGACCGAGGGGACTTGAACCCCCGACCTCCAGGGCCACAACCTGGCGCTCTAACCGGGCTGAGCTACGGCCACCATGGACGAGCCAGAAATCATAGCCGCCACCGACGCGGTCCCTCGAAGCGGCGCCCACGCGGCACGGGCCTCGACGCGGGTTACCGTGACGCTCCCGCCCTCGTAGCTCAGTGGACAGAGCAGCGGACTTCTAATCCGACGGTCGCAGGTTCGAATCCTGCCGGGGGCGCGACAGGGAGGGACCCGGACGATGGTGCGGCAGGTGGGTGCGAACGCGGTGGACGGACCGGACGTCGTCCTGCCCGGCTCCGAGCAGCTGGCACCGGCGTTCTGGGCGTTCGTGGCCGTGATCGGTGCGCTGGGCATCGGCGTCACCCTGCTGGTGCGGCGCCGCCGGGCCCGGCGTGGCGACCGCCGCAGGCCGGTGGTCCTGGCGGGGCTCGGAGCGCTCGTCGCGGTCGCGGTGGTGCTCACCGTCCTCACCTGGCCCCCGCCGTTCCACACGCCGCGCTTCCCGCCGCTCGGGCGGCTGCTGCCCGAGGAGGCGTTCTTCCACCGCACCGTCACCGACCTGCCCGTCGCCGCCGACAGCGACCGGTGGATCGCCACGCTCGCGGACGAGCCGATCGTGGCGGGGTTCGGCGGCGAGGCCCACGAGGGCGTCGTGTTCGGGATCCCGTTCAACCCCGTCGACGACTCGACGCCACGCCGCGAGGTCGAGATCGTCGCCTACCGGCGGTACTCCCACCTCGGTGAGTACCCGATCGCGGACCCGGCCTACATCGAGTCGATGCCGACCTACGGGTTCGACAACCACTACGTCGCGGTCGACCTCGAACGCCGTGAGATGTGGGAGCTGTTCGCGACCCGCGTCTGGTTCGGCCGCTGGCAGGCCGACTCGGGCGCCAGGTGGGACCTCGACGAGCTGCGGTTCCCCGACAACTCCACGATGGCGTCGCGGCTCCCACTGCTGCCCGGTGTGCTCACCTGGCACGAGGTCGAGGCGGGCGAGGTCACCCACGTCGTGCACGCCGGCGCACCGACGACGAGGGAGGGGGAGTTCGTCTGGCCCGCGCGCGCCTCGGACGGCCGGTCCCGGGACCCGGACGCGCCGCCGATGGGCGCCTGGCTCCGCCTGCGCGACGACGTCGACCTCTCAGGCCTCGGCCCCCAGGCCCGGGTCATCGCCGAGGGCCTGCAGCGCTACGGCATGATCCTGTCCGACACCGGCCCGCACGTCGCGCTCCGGGGCACGCCCGACGCCCGTTGGGACCGCGCCGACCTGCGCACCCTCCGCTCGCTCACCGTCGCCGATTTCGAGGTCGTCGACCCGTCCGGCATCGTCGTGGACCCGGACTCGATGGAGGTGCGTCCGCCCGGCTGACGGGATCGTGGCAGCATGCCGGCCCGTGTCCGCCAAGTTGCCCCTCGTCCTCCTGCCCCCGTCCGAGGGCAAGTCGCCCGGTGGGAACGGAGCCCCCTGGAAGCCCGGCACGATGTCGGTCGACCTCGACGACGCCCGCTGCCAGGTGCAGGCCGAGCTTGCCGCGGCGATGCACCGCCCCGAGGCGGACCGGGCGCGGCTGCTCGGGGTGAAGGGCGAGGCCCTGCGCGCCGCCACCGCGGCCAACCTCGCGCTCGACACCTCGCCGTGCCGCCCCGCGATCGAGCGCTACGACGGCGTGCTCTACCGGGCGCTCGACGCGCCGTCGCTGGGGGCGAGCGGCCGTCGGCGCCTCACGTCCACCGTGCTGGTGTTCTCGGGCCTGTGGGGGCTCGTCGCGCCCCGTGACCAGATCCCCGACTACAAGCTGAAGATGGGCGCCTCGCTGCCGGCCACGGGACGGCTCGCCACCTGGTGGCGCGACCCGATCACCGCAGCGCTGGCGGAGCGGGCGAAGGGGCGGACCGTGTGGAACCTCCTGCCCTCCGAGCACGACGCCGCGTGGGCGCCGGAGCGGGTGGACTGCCGGGAGGTGCTGTCGGTGCGGTTCCTCGACCGGCGGGCCGACGGGGCGCTCGTCGCGGTCTCCCACTGGAACAAGCACCTCAAGGGGGCGCTGGTCCGGCTCCTGCTCGAGCAGCCGTCCACCCACCTCGCCGAGCTCGCCCGCTGGGAGCACCCGGCGGGGTACCGGCTCGACCCGGAACGCACGGAACGGCGGGGTCCGACGACGTTGCTCACGTTCGTCGCGCCCGAGTCAACGCGCGCCTGAGGGAGCGCTGAGAGGGCACTTCCCCATGACCCACTTCCGGGGCGCGGTGGGCTAGAAACTGTCCACCACGACCTTCGGCCGCCGGGATCCTCCCTTCCCTCTCCCACCCGGCGGTCGGAGGTCGTTCCGCGCCCGTACGAGCCGCGACAGCGGGCCCCGCGGTGTGGCTGAAGGTGCGCACAGCGCAGGCGCCACGGCGGGGGAATGGGGGCGGGCCCTGCCGGGTACCGCGGGTACCGTTGGTCCCGAAGGGACGTGCACGACATGCGACAAGGCTCGATCAAACTCGGTCGGATCCTCGGGGTCCCCGTGGCGATGGACCCCGGTGTGGTCCTGATCGGTGGCCTGCTCAGCTGGCTGCTCGCGACCGTCATCCTCCCCAACGGCGCGCCGGGCCTCGTCGGCACCGCGTACTGGAGCGTCGCCGTGGTGGGCGCGCTGCTGTTCCTGGGCTCGCTCCTCGCCCACGAGATGGCCCACTCCATCATCGCCCGCCGCAACGACGTCGAGGTGGAAGGCGTCACGCTGTGGCTCTTCGGCGGCTTCGCCCAGTTCGCCTCCGAGCCGCAGACGCCGGGCGCCGAGTTCCGCATCTCGGCCGCCGGGCCGGCCACCAGCCTCGCCGTCGCGGCGCTCTTCGTCGGTGCCGCGCTCGGGCTGGACGCCGCCGGCGTGCCCACCCTCTACACCACCCTGCTCGCCTGGCTGGGCCTCATCAACGGCTTCCTGGGGTTGTTCAACCTGCTGCCGGGCGCGCCGCTCGACGGCGGGCGCGTGCTGGCCTCCGCGCTGTGGAAGCTGCGCGGCGACCGGGTGGCCGGCCGGATCGGCGCCGCCCGCGTCGGTCGGGCGGTCGGCATGGGCATCGCCGGCCTCGGCGTCGCCGAGATGGTCTTCATCGGCCGCCTCGGCGGGCTCTGGACGATCTTCATCGGCTGGTTCATCCACAACGCCGCCCGTGCCGAGCAGGCCCACTTCGTGAGCGAGCGGGCCCTCGGCGACCTCCGCGTCCGCGACGCCATGTCGCCCGGCAACGAGCACGTGCGCACCTGGACCACGATCGCCGACCTCGTCGACGGCCCGCTGCGCTCCGCCCGGCACGCCGCGGTGCCGGTGCTCGACTGGAACGGCGCGCCCGCGGGCCTCGTGACCCTCGAGGACGTGTCGAGGGTCCCGGCCGAGCAGTGGGCGGCGACCGAGGTCGTCCGGGTCCTGCACCGCGACGAGGAGGTCCCGACCGTCACGCTCGACGCCAAGCTGGTCGACGTGCTCGAGCAGCTCGGGCGCGGGCCCAACGGCACCGCCATCGTGCTCGACGACGAGGGACGGGCCGTCGGCGTGATCGGTCCCGACGACCTGCGCCGGGCCATCGAGCTCGGGCGCCTGCGGGACCGCATGCCCCGGTCGACGCCGCCCCCACCGCCCGCTGGGGTGCCGACCCAGCAGTGGCAGCCCCCGGCCGCCCGCTGACCGCCCACGTGGCCGCCCACCCGGACGGTACCGTGAGCCGATGATCCTGGCGGAGGTCGAGACCCACCTTTCCCGCCCGATCGCGCCGACCCGGCGGGTCGCGCTCGGCGACCTCCAGCTGCCCTGCGAGCCCGCACCCGGCTTCGGCGGCATCCTGCTCGGCGGGATCGTCGCCCGGTTCGGCCCGGAGCTCGACCTGGACCTCCAGGAGGACCTGCTCCGCCTCATGCGCGACGTCGAGCTCGGCAGGCGCATCCCCCAGCCGCGGCTGCGCCACCGGCTGCAGGACGACCGCGTCGGCCTGCAGCGCTCGCGGCACCGGCTGCTCGGGGTGGGGGAGGGGCTGCGCTTCGAGCTCGACGAGGAGCGTGGCACCCCTGCTCAGCACGTGCTCTGCGCGGTGTACGCGGCGGCGACCACCGCACCGAGCGTGCGCCACACCGTGATCGCCACGCTGCGCAAGGGTCTCTACTGGCGCGGCGGCTCCGACGCCGAGCTCGTCGCGCACCTCTCGGGCCACGCGGCCCCGCTCGGGGTCGACGCCCTCGCCGACCCGGTCGCCTGGGCGCTCCGCACGCTCGCGCTGTCGGACGGCGTCGGCACACCGTCGCGGCGGGAGGTGCAGCGCGCGTTCCGCGCCCGCCTGCGCGCCGAGCACCCCGACCACGGGGCCGACGACCACGGTGCCGGGGATCGGATCGCACGCCTCGCGGCGGCGCGACGGATCCTGCTCGGATGACACCCGCGGGCCTCGCGCTCTGGCCGGGAGCGGGGAGCAGCGCGGAGCACCCCACGCTGCTCGCCCTCGAGGCGGCGCTCGCGCCGCTGCCGGTCGCGCGCTTCGACTTCCCCTACCGGCGCGAGGGTCGCAAGGCCCCCGACCGGGCGAACAAGTTGATCGCGTCGCTGCGCGCGGACGTCGCCGCCTGGTGCGACGAGCTCGGCACGACCCCCGACCGGTTGGTGCTCGGCGGGCGGTCGATGGGCGGGCGGATGGCGTCGATGGCGATCGCGGGTGCCACCGGCAACACGGCCCGCGGCAGCGAACCGTGGGAGGAGCCCCTCCCCGCCGCCGGCCTCGTGCTCATCTCGTACCCGCTGCACCCGCCGGGGCGGCCCGAGCGCCTGCGAACCGAGCACCTCGACCGCATCCGGGTGCCGGTGTTGTCGATCGCCGGTGACCGCGACCCCTTCGGGACCCCCGACGAGCTCGCCGCGGCGCTCGCGGCGGTGCCGGCCACGGTCACCTGCGTGACCGTGCCCGGCGCGCGGCACGAGCTCGGGGACGCCGACGAGGTGGTCGTGGAGGCGGTGCGCTCGTTCCTCGACGGGCTCAGGGGTTGAGCTCCTCGAGCTCCCGGCCCCGGGTCTCGGGCACCGCCAGCGCCAGCAGCGCCGCGGCCAGCGGCGCGACCGCCAGGCCGGCGAACGCCACCGCGTAGCCGTGGGAGTCGGTGACCGGCCCTGCCACGAGCAGCCCGAGCACCGAACCTCCCACCCCGATCGCGGCCAGCGCCCCCCGCACCCCGCCGCGGCGCCCGGTCGGGAACAGCTCCGGGGCGATGACCCCCATCGCGGGGACGCACAGCGCCCCGAGCACCGAGCCGAGCAGCGATGCGATCCACATCGGCGGGCCGCCGAGGGCGAAGAACGCGGCGTTGAACAGGCCGACCGCGACGAGGCCGGGCACGATCGCGGCGCGGCGCCCGCGCACGTCCGCGAGCCGGCCGCCCACCACCACGCCGAGCCCGCCCGGCGTGCTCGTCGCGAGGACGAACACGGTGATCAGCGCCCCGCTGAACGCGTGCTCGGTGCGCAGGTAGTCGTTCTGCAGCTGCGAGGACGGCGCGAGGAACACGTTCAACAGGAAGAACATCGACGCGAGCAGCAGGAACCGGCCGCCGCGGATGCGGCGCGACCCCGAGTCCGAGGTGCCGGCCTCCAGGTAGTCCTCGAAGCGCCGGCTCTCGGGCAGGTGCCGCGCCGCGTGCGCCACCAGCGGCAGGGTCAACCCGGCGACGACGAAGGTGAGCCGCCACCCCCACGGGCCCAGGTCCGCGAGCGGGAGCGTCATCACGACGACCCCGGCGCCCAGCCCGTACGCGAGCGTCCCGAGCCCGGTGACCATCGCCCGCGACCCGGCCGGCAGCTCCTCCACCGCGATCGTGTCCACGCACAGCAGGCCGGCGACCGCGAGGTTGCGGGCGACCAGCTGCAGGGCGCCGACCGCCCACAGGGACGGCGCGGCGGCGGTCGCGACCGTCAGGACCCCGGCCGCGGCGAACGACCACAGCGCGACCCGGCGCCGTCCACGGCGGTCCGCGAAGACCATCGCCACCACCGTCACCACGACACCGAGCCGGGCCGCGGCGAGCAGCGTCGTCTGCTCGGTGCGGGACCCGTCGCCGAGGTCGGCCGAGATGAACGTGAGCACCTGGGTGAGCAGCCCGTAGAGGAGGCCGGCGACGAGGTTGCATGCCGCCATCGCGGCGACCGCGGTCGACTGGCGCGGCGACAGGCGGTCGGGCGTGCTCCACCACGGGGTGGTGCCGGGCGCGGGACCACGGGGCAGGACGCGCTTCAGCAGCGGGACGAACAGCGGTGACCAGTAGGGGATCGCCGGGACGAACTCCACCACCTGCTCGACCCGCAGCCGACCGTCCGTCCCGGGCGACCAGTCCAGGGTCCGCTCGTAGCGGCGGAACGGCCCGTGCTCGGCCTCGAAGGTCGCGGAGCCGCACGGCCCCGGGGTGCCCTCGCGGGGCCCGTCGCCTGCGCAGGCGACCTCCCGCTCCAGCACGAGCACGTCGTCCCGGGGCACCAGCCGCCGCGCCAGCTCGTCCGCATCGCACTCACCGACGGTGTGGATCCGCGCCATCGTCCTCCCGGAGCCGCCCCCCGAGGCGCCTCGTGGTGCGGGGACACTACCGGGGCCCGCCCGTACAGCGGTGCGTGCGGTTGCCGACATACTGGAGCACGTGTCGCGCCTGATCGTCCGGCCCTCCGGTCCGCTCTCGGGAGAGGTGGTCATCCGAGGGGCGAAGAACTCGGTGCTCAAGCTCATGGCGGCCTGCGTGCTGGCGACCGGCCGGTACGTGCTCCGCAACGTGCCGCACATCTCCGACGTCGAGCACATGCGCCTGCTGCTCGAGGCGATGGGCATCCAGACCCGCTGGCGCGACGACGACGCGCTCGAGGTCGTCCGTGGTGACGAGGTCACCCCCGAGGCGCCCTACGAGCTCGTCGAGCGCATGCGGGCGTCGTCGGCGGTGCTGGGCCCGCTGCTCGCCTCGGTGGGCGAGGCGCGGGTGGCCATGCCCGGTGGCGACGACTTCGGGTCCCGGCCGATCGACATGCACCTCCAGGGCCTCGAGGCCATGGGCGCCCGCTTCTCGCTCGCCCACGGTGTGATCGAGGGCGTCGCCCCGCGCCTGAAGGGCACCGAGATCGTGCTCGAGTACCCGAGCGTCGGCGCGACCGAGAACCTGCTGATGGCGGGCGTGCTGGCCGAGGGACGCACCACCGTGCACAACGCGGCGCGGGAGCCCGAGATCGCGGACCTCGCCGCGTTCCTCAACCGGATGGGGGGACGGATCCTCGGCGCCGGGAGCTCGGTCATCACGATCGACGGCGTGGACGAGCTGCGAGCGGTGGAGCACCGGGTGATCCCCGACCGCGTCGAGGTGGCCACGTTCCTGTCGGCCCTGGGCGTCGCCGGAGGCGAGCTGGACCTGCGTGGCGTGCGCGTCGACCACCTCGACCTCCTCATCGAGAAGCTGGGCCGGATGGGCATGCGGATCTCACCGGAGGCCGAGGGCCTGTGGGCGATGTCGAAGGGGCGGCCCCGCCCGGTGGACGTCGCGACCCTGCCGTACCCGGGGCTCGCGACCGACTACCTGCCGGTGCTCGTCGCGCTGCAGTGCTTCTCGACGGGGACCAGCTACGCCACCGAGAACGTGTTCTCGGGCAGGTTCCGCTACATCGGGGAGCTGGCCCGCATGGGGGCCAGGATCCGGGTGGAGGACCACCACCTGGTCATCGACGGGGTCGAACGGCTGTCGGGCGCGCCCGTGCGCGCGGTCGACATCCGCGCCGGCGCGGCGCTCGTCGTCGCGGCGCTCGGCGCGGACGGCGAGACGGTCATCTCCGACGCCCACCACATCGACCGGGGCTACGAGGACTTCGACGCCCGCATGCGCGCCATCGGCGCGGACGTGCAGCGGGTGGACTGAGCGAGGTCCGGCAGAGCGCGGTCCGGCAGAGCGCGCCCCGTTCAGCGCGGGCCGGCGGGTCGGTCGCGCTCGTCCGGGGTGCCGTCGGGGTCCTGGCGGCGCTCCCCGAGGCGCCCCGCCCGCTTGTTCGCCGAGTACAGGAGCACCGCGAACACCGCGATCGGGCCGCCGACCATCAGGATCTCGTCCCACCCGCCCTGGTGCGCCACCAGTGCGCCGGGCAGCCAGCCGAGGGCCGCGGCAGCGGGGAACCGGGCCATCAGGAACACCCCATGAGGAACACCACGGTAGCTCCGGGGGTTGTCCCTCCAGCGGGCGCGCACCATCATCGTCCCGGCGCGCCACCTGCACCCCCGGAGGTCACGAGTGTCGATCGACTTGGCGAAGGTCGAAGAGGTCATCGAGATCATGCGGCCTGCGATCCAGGCCGACGGTGGCGACATCTCGCTGGTCGACGTCGACGTGGACACGGGGGTGGTGACCGTGGAGCTCACCGGCGCCTGCGTGAGCTGCCCCGCCTCGACGGTGACGATGAAGGCCGGGATCGAGCGGATCATGAAGGACCGCGTGCCGGGCGTCACCTCGGTGGTGCAGCCCGGTGAGGACCAGGTCGAGTCCGGGACCGCCGTCTCGTTGTGAGCCCGGCGGGCGTCAGGCGCAGGTGGCGCAGCGCCCGAGCACGTCGAGCCGGTGGTGCTCGACCTCGAACCCCTCGCCCTCTGCGACCCGGTCCAGCGACCGGGTGAGCGACGCCTCGATCTGGTCGTCGAGCGTCACGTCCTCGACCCGGCCGCAGCGCGTGCAGACCAGGTGGTGGTGGTGCTCGGTGAGGTCCTCCGCCAGCTCGAAGTGGCTGTACTCGTCACCCGCGACGATCCGGTGCGCGACGCCGGCGGCGATGAGCTCGTTGAGGTTGCGGTAGGCGCTGGACTGGGCGAGCGACGCGTCCTCCCGGAGGATCTCGGGGATCGTGAGCGGCCGGTCGGCCGCCGCGAGCACGTCGACCAGCGCGCGGCGCGCCCTCGTGTACCGCAGGCCGGCGCCGCGGAGCCGCTGGGAGGCGGTGGTGTGGAGGTCGTCGCCAGCGGTGCCCATCGGGGCCCACCGTAGCCCTGGTTGGGAACGGCTGAGAACGGCGGGTCAGGGTCGGTCGACCGTGACGGCGATCGAACCGGACACGTAGTCGAGGCCCGGGGCGCTGACCGACAGGACCGTGAAGCGGACCTGATCCGCACGGCTGCTCCCCGAGCGCGGGTACCAGCCCGACAGGAACGTGAGCGAGCCCGCGGACCCCGTCGTCGCCTGCAGGGTGTCCCGGTTGGTCCAGCTGCCGGTGCCCCGCCGGGTCTGGACCCGCACGGTCACCACCGCACCCCTCACCGGGTCGCCCAGGTCGTCCCGGACGCGGAGCTCCGCGCTCGCCCGCCAGTTGGTGCCCGAGGTGGACCGTGAGGTGCTCGTCCACGAGGCGTTCACGGTCTGCGGGCTCGGCGCCTCGGTCGTCGTGGTGGGCGGGACGGTCGTCGAGGTCGTGCTCGTCGTGGAGGTGGTCGTCGACGTGGTCGTGGCGTCACCGCCGCCTCCACCGTCACCACCACCACCACCGCCGCCATCGGCGGGTGCCTCGGGGATGGTGCGGGTGCTGATCGCGTCGGCCGACTGCTGGGTCTTCTTCTCCGCCGTGTCCTGGAGGAACTCCACCGCGGCCAGCGTGCCGAGGGCGAACAGCGCCACCAGCAGCGCGTACTCCACGATCGTCGCTCCCCGCTCGGGCCGCTCGCGTCGCATCGCCTACTCCACCAACCGGACCGGGTTGCCGAGGATCGCGGCCGACCAGGTCGTCACGTCGTTCACGCCGCCGGGGAAGTCCGCCACCACGGTGACCCAGCAGCCGGTGGGGGAGTCCTCGTCGCAGTCGTAGTCGGCCGGGATCGGCACGTCGATCGTCACGAGCTTCCCCTGGTACCCGTTCGCCGCCGACACGTTGTTGAGCTTGCAGATCGAGGACTGCGTGCTCAGGCTCCCGCCACCGTCCCGGGAGAACTCGCACCCGGAGAAGGTCGAGCCGTACTCGGGTGGCGGGAGGATCTGGAGGGAGCCGGCCCCACCACTCACGTCACCCATGTCGAACAGGGACACGCGCAGGGTCCGGCCGGCGTCGAACGCGTTCACCCGCGCCAGGTAGAAGCTGGCGTTCGCGCCCGTCGCGTTGGTGAACAGCGGGAGCCGGCCCCGTGCCGCGAGGGTCAGGTTGTCGCCGCTCACCGAGGTGAGCCCCGCGTCGCCGAAGCCCGCCCGGATCGAGAAGCGGTTGTGCCCGCCCGTGTTCACGGTCGGGTCGTAGGTCGTCGGGTCGTCCGGCCTCGCGTTCGTGCGGATCTGGAGGATGTACTTGCCGGTCTGGACCGAGCCGGCGGGGATCTCGCAGATGGTGACCCACTTGCGGAACACCTCGGCGAAGGTCCACGGGGGCTTGCCGTCCATCACCGACTCGGCCCCGCTGTTGAGCCAGTTGTAGATGGTGGTGCCGTTGGTCGGGTCGTAGGGCTTGAAGCTCTGCGGCGAGCAGGTCGCGGTGTCGATGACCGGGTTGTCGAGGTCGGTCCACTCGGTGTTGTCGGGGCGACGCACGATGTACGAGGTGTGCACGTTCGCGCCCTCGTGGTCGATGTCGCCCGTGCAGTAGTTGCCGGTGCCCGGCGCGTACCGCGTCGTCGCGTCGGGGTACGGGTTGCCCGGCTTGCTGCGCAGCGCGTTCAGCTGGGTCGAGCTCGGGAGCATGGTCGACGGGCAGGTCGAACCGATGTCGACGAAGGCGGGGTCGAAGATCTGGATCTTCAGCGGTTGCCCCGGCACCGGATCGGTCACGTCGATCGCGTACAGGTAGCCCTCGGTCGCGTAGTCGTCGTTGTCGATCCCGGGCAGGGAGTTGTTCCCGCAGTTGGACTCGAAGTAGCCGCTGCTCTGCTGGCACACCTTCGCCTGGTAGCGGTCACCCCAGTGCTTCCACGACCGCGGACCGCCGACCATCGACCACAGCTGCGGGTTGTAACCGATCTCGGGGTCGTTCCCGAGCCGGTTCTCGGGCGAGCCCATCGGCACGGGCGAGATGTACTCGGCCACCGCCTCGCGGTGGAGGGTGACCCGGTCGATGCCGAAGATGCCGACGAAGAAGGTCTCCACCTCGGTGGTGACGCCGACGCGCAGCCGGTTCGGGTTCGGCTCCTGCTGGACCGCCACGGTGGCGTTCGTGTTCGCGCCCGAGGAGCGGTACCCGTTCTTGGCGACCTCGGCCCGCGCGGTGCTGGACGCGGAGGTCAGGTCGCCAGGCAGGTAGACGACCCCGGCGTGTGCCCCGGCGTCCGCGGCGCGCTGGAGCTTCTGGGCCTGGTACCACCAGTTCGACAGGTCGATCGCGAAGCCGACGAAGGCGAGGATCGCGACCAGCAGGAGGGTGAACCACACGAGCACCACGCCGCGCTCCCGGCGGTTGCGCTCCGCCCAGGTCTTGCGACGTGGGCGCTCGCGTCGGGGCCTGCCACGCTCGTGCACCAGATCACCCCGGGGTCTCGCCGGCGCACTGGTCGGTCGGCAGCGGCTCGAGCCGCATCACCGTGTGGGCACCGACGTAGCGGTGCGAGCCGAGCAGGCCGGAGAGGTAGTCGTGGCGTGTCTGCACGAACACGCCGATCGAGTCGACGTTGACGCCGCAGGCGTCGGGGTCGGTCCACGAGCCGCCCGTGCGCGTGAAGGTCCCGTCCGCGGCGCTCCAGGTGAACCTGACGCAGCTGGAGGTGCACCCGCCGGCCATGGCGTCGCCGGGGAACCCGCCGTGGGGCGCCCCGTCGGAGGAGGCGGGGTTCACCTCGTAGACGACCATGCCGACCGGCTCCGCGTTGTTGAGCGCCTTGAGGTCCGCCGCGGCGGCGAGCGACATCTGGATCAGGGCGTTGTTCTGCGCCGGCACCGACAGCCCCGCCTGGGAGTAGTGCGTCGCACCGATGCGCGCCGCGCTGCGGGTCGAGCCGTTCGTGGTCGAGTACGAGGTGAACAGCAGGCCGAACTCGATGATGCCGAGCAGGAGCAGCACCATGACCGGCAGCACGAAGGCGGCCTCCACCAGCACCGCGCCCCGTTGCCCGCGGCGGCGGGTGGTGGCCTGGGACCGTCCACGGACGAGCGTCCCCTCAGGGGTTGTCGCAACCCTCACTTCACCAACGTCGGCGGAGTCGAGCCAGGACTTGAGGAGTCACGTTCGGCGTTGATGTTGAGAACGGTTCCCATGTAGCGTCGGCCCCGTGAGCCCGCGCTCCACCCCCACGAGACGCCGCAACCGCGCAGCCCTGGCGTTCGGTGCGCTCGCGTGCGTGGTGCTGTCCTGTGCCTGTTCCACCTCGGAGGGCGATGCCTCGCCGGCGGTCCTCGCGACGACGACCGTGTGGGCGGACGTGGTCTCCCGGGTGGCCTGCGGCGAGGAGGTGCCGGCGCTGGTGCCTCCGGGCACCGACGCGCACTCCTACGAGCCCTCGATCCGCGACGCCGACCGCCTCCGCGCGGCCCGAGTGGTCGTCGCGAACGGGCTCGACCTCGAGGACGGCCTCACCGACGCGCTGCGGACCGCCGCGGCGGACGGCGTGACGATCCTCGAGGTGGCCGACCACACCGAGGTGATCGACGGGGACCCCCACCTGTGGATGGACCCCGACCGGGTCGCCGCCGCGGTCCCCGCGATCGCCGACGCGCTCGGGGACGCCGGCCTGGACCTGGGGCCCGACGAGCTGGACCGGTGCGCCGGGGAGTACTCCGCCGAGCTCTCCCGGCTCGCCGAGGAGGTCGAGTCGGCCTTCGCGGCGGTGCCGCCCGCCCGGCGGGTCGTGGTGACGCAGCACGAGAACCTCCGCTACTTCGCCACCCGCTTCGGTCTGGACGTCGTCGGTGCCGTCGTCCCCTCGACGAGCTCCCTCGCGGCGACCGGTCCCCGGGCGATGGAGGAGCTCGAGGCCGCGATGCGCGAGCGCGACGTGCGAACCGTCCTGGTGGAGGCCGACACGTTCGCCTCGGAGGCCGAGGCCCTCGCCGACCGGGTGGGCGCGACCGTCGTGGAGCTGCGCGTCGAGTCCCTCGCCGCGAGGGGCGAGCCGTCGAGCTACGTCGAGCTCGTCCGTCGGGACGCCGAGCTCATCGTCGAGGCGCTGGCCGGGGGTGCCCCGTGAGCGGCATCACGGCAGCGACCCCGGTGGGCTGGGTCGTCACGCCGTTCGCCGAGTCGCTCACCATGCAGCGCGCCCTCGCGGTCGGCACGCTCGCCGCCGTCGCGTGCGGTCTCGTCGGCACCTGGGTCGTGCTGCGCAGCATGGCGTTCCTCGGCGACGCGCTCGCGCACGGGGTGGTGCCCGGCATCGCGATCGCGTCGGTGCTCGGATTCGACCTCGCCCTGGGCGCCGCGCTGAGCGCCGCGGTCATGATCGGGGGCATCACCGTGGTCAGCCGCCGGGCACGGCTCGCGGAGGACACCGCGATCGGGCTGCTGTTCGTCGGCATGCTCTCCCTCGGCGTGCTCATCGTGAGCAGCTCCAGCTCGTTCGCCGGCGACCTCACCTCCTTCCTGTTCGGCGGGATCACCAGCGTCGACGGCGGCGACATCGTCCTCGCCGCCGTGGTCGCCGTCGTGACCGTCGTCGCCGTGGTCCTCGGCTACCGGGCGTTCCTGGCGCTCACGTTCAACGCCCGCACCGCGCAGCTGCTCGGCATGCGGCCCGGCCTCACCCACGCCGCGCTGATGGTGCTGGTGACCGCGGCGGTCGTCGCGAGCTTCACCACCGTCGGCAGCCTCCTCGTGTTCGCGCTCATCACCGCGCCCGCCGCCGCGTCGGTCCAGCTGGTCCACCGCGTCCCGTGGGTGCTGGTGACCTCGGTGGTGCTGGCCGAGGTGGCCGTCGTCGCAGGGCTCCTCCTGTCGTGGCACGCGCACCTCGCCGCGGGTGCCGCCATGGCGACCTGCGCCGTGGGGCTGTTCGTCCTCGCGCTCGTGGTGTCCGAGGTGCGCCGAGCGGTCGGCGGTCGCCGTGCCGCCGCGGCCCGCTGACGGCACGACCGGCGTGGAGATGGGACTGCCCACCCACCTCCGGCTCCTCGACCCGCTCGGTGGTGGCACCGGTGGGACCGTGTGGCGCGCCCGTGACACACGCCGCGGCCGCGACGTGGCGGTGAAGCTGCTCGACGGGGACGGGGCCGCCGAGGTGCTCGAGCACGAGGCCCGGGCGCACGCCCGCCTGCGCGGGGTGGAGGGCGTGCTCGCGCTGCACGAGTGCGGGCTCACCGCCCGCGGGGTCGCCTGGCTCGCCACCGACCTCGCGGAGGGGTCGCTCGCCGAGCGCCTGCGCGGCGCACCGCTCGGCGACGACGCGGCACGGGTGCTGTGCGCGCAGCTCGCCGGGACGCTCGCGGAGGTGCACCGGCTCGGCGTCGCCCACGGCGACCTCACCCCGGCCAACGTCCTGTTCGGCCCGGACGGCCGGGCGCTGCTCGCGGACTTCGGGCTCGCGTCCCTCGACGGCGAGCCCGGCCGCGGTGGATGCACCCCCGCCTACGCGGCGCCCGAACGGCTCCGTGGCGCGCCGCCCTCGCCCGCGTCGGACGTGTACTCGCTCGCGGCGACCGTCGTGGCCGCGGCGCACGGGCGTCCGCCGGGTCGGTCGGCGCCCGACGGCCTCCCCGGGTGGCTGCTGCAGTGCCTCGACCCCCGCCCGTCGCGCCGCCCCGACGCCGCACGGGTGGCGGCCGCCGCGGGTGCCCACGGCCGCCGGCGAGGGGTCCGCAGGCGTCGCGCCGACCGGTAGGGTCGGCACCCATGTCGGACACTCCTGAAGCAGCGACCTCGGACACCCTCGTGACGGTGGAGCACCGCGACGACGGCGTCGCGGTCGTCACGCTGTCGCACGGAAAGGTCAACGCCCTGTGCGTCGCGCTCTTGGACCAGCTCCATGACATCGCGCAGGACCTCACGCGCCACGCACCCCGGGCGGTGGTCGTCACGGGCGGCCCCAAGGTGTTCGCCGCCGGCGCGGACATCACCGAGTTCGCCGAGCGCGGCGGCGCCGAGCCGTTCGCGCTCGCACCGCCCGACCGCGTCGGTGAGATCGGCGGCGCGTTCCTCCGCGCGCTCAACGCCGTCGCGGCCCTGCCGTGCCCGACGGTGGCCGCGGTCGCGGGCGTCGCGCTCGGCGGCGGCTGCGAGCTGGCGCTCGCCTGCGACTTCCGGATCGCGGGGCAGGGGAGCCGCTTCGGCCAGCCCGAGATCCTGCTGGGGATCATCCCCGGCGGGGGCGGGACGCAGCGGCTCGCGCGGCTCGTCGGCCCGGCACGGGCGAAGGACCTCGTCTTCACCGGCCGCATGGTCGACTCCGCCGAGGCCCTCGAGATCGGGCTGGTGGACCGCGTGGTCGAGGACGACAAGGTGGTCGAGGCGGCGATCGCGCAGGCCGCGGCGCTCGCGAAGGGGCCGCGCCACGCGCTCGCGCTCGCGAAGTCGGCGATCGACGAGGGACTGGAGGTGTCGCTGGAGCAGGGGCTCCTGCTCGAGCAGGAGCGCTTCGTCCAGTCGTTCACCACGCCCGACGCCGCGGTCGGCGTGCGCTCGTTCCTCGCCGAGGGGCCCGGCAAGGCCAAGTTCGACTGACCGGGCTCGACTGACTACGACGCCCCCGCCCAGGCGACCAGGCCGAACTCGACCGGGTCGTCGACGAGCGGGTGGTGGGGGACGACCCGGACCGTGACGCCCATGCGGCCCGCGCGGTCGAGCGGAGCCTGCGCGACGAACCGTCGGTGGCCGTCCTCGAGCGGACCGGCGTCCTCCATGGGCACGAGGGTCGTGTCCTCGAGCTCGCCGGACTGGCCGACGTGGCCGACCACGAGCTGCACCTGCACGTCCTCGACGGCGAGGTCCCCGAGCGACACCTTCGCCTCGACGGTCCGCTGGGTGCCCAGGTCGGCCACCGCCTCGTCGGCGAGGACCTCGTCGACGTGCACGCGGTGCCACTGGCCCGCGACCCGCTCCCGGTACGCGGCGAGCGAGCGCGCCCCGGCGTAGCCGTCGCGGCCCAGGTCGAGGGCCCTCGCCGCCGCCGGCAGGTACAGCTCGTGGACGTAGTCGCGGACCATCCGGTGCGCACCCACGAACGGGCCGAGCGTCCGGAGGCTCTCACGCACCCTGGCGAGCCAGCCCTGGGGGAGCGAGCCCGGGTCCGAGCCGCGGTCGTGGTACAGCGGCACGACCTGGGTCTCGAGCAGCTCGAAGAGGCTGTTGGCCTCGATCTCGGTGCGGCGGTGCTCGTCGAGGATCGACTCCGCGGACGAGATCGCCCACCCGTTCGCGCGGCCCGACCCGTTCGCCCCCGACACGAAGCACTCCGCCCACCAGCCGTCGAGCACCGAGCAGTGCAGGCCGCCGTTGAGCACCGCCTTCATGCCGCTCGTGCCGGACGCCTCCATCGGGCGCACCGGCGTGTTGAGCCAGACGTCCGCGCCCTGCACCAGCGAGCGTGCGAGCGCCATGTCGTAGTCCTCGACGAACACGAACCGCTCGCGCACCGCCGGATCGTGGGAGAAGGCGACGACCTGGCGGATCAGCTCCTTGCCCTGGTCGTCCGCGGGGTGGGCCTTGCCGGCGAAGACGAACTGCACGGGCCGTTCGTCGTCGCCGAGCAGCGCGTGCAGCCGGTCGGGCTGGCTGAGCAGCAGCGCGGCCCGCTTGTAGGTCGCCATCCGGCGAGCGAAGCAGATCGTGAGCGCGTCGGGGTCCAGCGCCCCGTCGACCCACTCGAGCTCCGACTCGGAGCGGCCCTGCGCGAGGCCGTGGTGGCGCAACCGCTCCCGGACGTGCTCGACCATCCGGACCTTCGCCGCCCGGTGCGCCTCCCAGTAGCGCTCGCCGTCGAGGTCGAGCACCGCGTCCCAGGCGTCGTGACCCGCCCACTGCCAGTCCTCGCCGACCGTGGTCGACAGCAGCGCGTCCATCTCGGGTGAGATCCAGGTCGACCCGTGCACGCCGTTGGTGATCGAACCGATCGGTGTCTCGGAGCGGGGGACGCCCGGCCAGAGGTCGGCGAACATGTCGCGGCTCACCTCGCCGTGCAGCGCGGACACGCCGTTGCGCCGCTCCGCCAGGCGCATGCCCATCACCGCCATGTTGAACGGCTCCTCGGCCGGTTCGCCCGGCCGGTGGCCCAGCGCCATGAGGTCGTCGATGGTGATGCCGCAGTCCGCCGCCCACGACGAGAAGTAGCGCTCCATGAGCTCGCGGGGGAACCGGTCGATGCCGGCCGGGACGGGGGTGTGGGTGGTGAACACCGCGCCGGCGCGCACGGCCTCGAGCGCCTCCGCGAAGCTGAGGCCGTCCCGCTGCATGTGGCGACGGATCCGCTCCAGGCCGAGGAACCCGGCGTGGCCCTCGTTGGTGTGGAACACCTGCACCGGGATCTCGAGCGCCTCCAGGGCGCGCACCCCGCCGATGCCGAGGAGGATCTCCTGGCGGAGCCGGTGCTCGACGTCGCCGCCGTACAACCGGTCCGTCACGAGCTGCAGGTGCTGCGGGTTCTCGGGGATGTCGGCGTCGAGCAGGTACAGGGGCGTGCGCCCCACCGTCGCCCGCCACACCTGCGCGACCAGCGTCTCGTCGCCGAGCTGCAGGCTGACCCGCACCCCGTCGCACAGCTCGAGCGCCATGGCGTACGGGTCGAGGTCGGGGAACCGCTCCTGCTGCCACCCGTCGACGGTGAGCGACTGGCGGAAGTAGCCGTGCCGGTAGAACAGCCCGATGGCGACGAGCGGCACGCCGAGGTCGGACGCCGACTTGAGGTGGTCGCCGGCGAGCACGCCGAGGCCACCCGAGTACTGGGGCACGGCCTCGGAGATGCCGAACTCCGGGGAGAAGTAGGCGACGACGCCCTCCATCGCGCTCGCGGCACCGTCGGCGTCGGCGAGCCTCTGGAACCAGCGCGGCTGTCCGAGGTACTCGTCGAGCGACGCCGCCGCCGCGGCGACGCGCTCGCGGAAGGTCGGGTCCTCGGCGAGCTCGGCCAGTCGCTCCGGTGGCACCTCCGCGAGGACCTTGTTCGGGTCGTGGTCGCCCTCGTCCCAGATGCGCGGGTCGATCGCGGCGAACAGCTCCCGGGTCGGCCGGTCCCACGACCAGCGGAGGTTGTTGGCGAGCCGTTCCAGGTCGGCCAGCGGAGCCGGCACGTTGGGGCGGACGGTGAAGCTGCGCTGTGCCTTCATCAGGTGGAGGGTACCCGTGCGCACCCCCGGCCAGACCGGGTGGCGGGGATCGCTCGGCCGGGGCGGCCGGTATCGTGAGCAGGTCATGGCGTCCCTGGAGAGCACGCGGCCGCGCGCCCGGAGCGCCGGGGAGCCCGTCTCGGGCTGGGCGATCGCGGCGATCGTCTTCGCCGTCATGGCGGTCCTCTCGGCGTCCGCGGTCGTCGTGACGACGCTGTCGGACCGCACGCCCGACGGCGCCCCCGGCGAGGTGCTGCTCGACGAGCCGTCCGCTGCGCCCGAGCCCGGCGAATCCGCCGCGCCCGCCGAGGAGCCCGAGCCCGCGGTCCCCACGGGGTACGTGGCCTACGTGACCACCGACGGCCGCGTGCTGCTGGGCACCGGTGCGGAGGAGCCGGTCGAGCTCGCCGCGGACGCCGCGGTCGGCACCGCCCAGCTCGGGGCGGTCGCGGTCGCCCCCACCTCGGACCTGGTCGCGTACGTGCGCCGCGACGGGGCGCTCGTCGTGCTGCCCACCGGCGGCGGCCAGCCGGTCGTGCTCGCGACCGACGTCGCCCTGGAGGCGCTCGGCCGGGGGCCGATGCTCGCGTGGGACCCGACGGGATCCCAGATCGCGTACCTCGCGGAGGGCACCGAGGACATGGCACGCCCCCGCCCCGAGGACCCGCCGCCGCTCACCCAGGAGGGCGTGTTCCGGGTGCCGCTGCCCGAGGGCGTCGTCGGCGACGTCGTCAAGGTCGTCGACCGCACCGGCGCGCCGCTCACCCACATCGGCGACCCGACGACCCGCTCCATGGTGGGGGTCGTCAGCTCGATGTCCGACGACCTGCTGATCCTCGAGTCCGTCGCCCCCGACACCGGCCGCCCCTACACGCTCGCGCTGGGCACGTCGGGCTCCTCCGAGGAGATCCCGACGCTCCTCTCCGCGGACGATCCGGCGTTCGCCCCCGACGGCAACTTCGTGGTCGCCGTCGGGCCCGACAAGGGCGGGCAGGAGCTCATCCGCATCGAGACCGACGAGCTGTCGCGCGCGACGCTCGTGTCCGCGGACCGGATCTGCAACCCGTCGATCTCGCCGGACAGCACCCGCATCGCGTACGGCACCGGCGAGGACTGCTCGCAGCTGCACCTCATCTCCGCGCGGGGCGGCGCCCCGGTCGACGTCACCCCCGAGTCGGGACCGGGGGAGCGCAGCTTCGAGTTCGGTGAGCTCGGCTGGACGCCCGAGGGGCGGTTCATCACCTTCGCCGACTGCAGGTCCACCGAGGGCCCGGTCCGCTGCGGTGGACGTGTGAGCTTCCTCGACCCCGACCGGCGCACCCTGGTCGAAGGCCCGGAGGCCTCGACCGTCGCGCCGGTCCGCCAGCCGCTGCTGCAGGACCTGCGCCTGGACGTGGCCATGGACGGGCCGATCGAGTACCTCGGGTCGTTCCCGATCGACCTGGAGGCGGAGGGCGACGTCCGGGAGATCGCCGAGGGCGCCGGACGCGCCGAGCTGGAGCTGGTCGACGGCGAGCGGTCGATCCGCCTCGAGCTGCAGGTCGAGGAGGGGATCAGGTTCGCGACCGGCCGGCTCACCCTCGTCGACCCGGAGCACGGGATCGACCGCACCTTCATGGTGCTGGGGTCGCCCTCGGTGATCGGCATCCGGGTCGTGTCGCTCTCGGGCACCTGGATCGACACCACCGACCTCCCGATCGCATCAGGCAAGTTCCGACTGGCGGTGAGACGACGATGACCGCGCCCCCTGCGGACCCCTACCGGACCTTCATCACCGACGTGCGGCCCCGCACCCCCAACGGGCGGGCGCCCAAGGCCGCCGTCGGCGACCCCGTGGAGGTGCGGGCGCACCTCGTGCGCGACGGCCACGGCATCCTCGCCGCCCAGCTGCGCTGGCGCCGCCTCGACGGCACCCGCTCGAAGTGGGCGGCGGTGCCGATGGTCGTCGACGACCACGGGCACGCCCGTGGGTGCTTCGAGCCCGAGGCCCCCGGCATGTACGAGTTCGAGGTCGACGCGTGGGAGGACCGGTTCGCCACGTGGCGGCGCGACCTGCGCCTCCGGGTGGCGGCGGGCGAGGACGTCGCGACGGAGCTGCTCGACGGGGCGGACCTGCTCGAGCGGATCCTGCCGGAGGTCCGCAAGGGCCGGCGGAGCCGCGTGCGCGACGCGATCGAGCAGCTGCGGGCGACCTCCTGCGGCGAGGGGGTCCGGGTGGCGGCCGGGCTCGACGACGCCGTCGCGGAGGTCGTGGTCGGCCTGCCCGATCCGGAGGACCGGACCACGTCGGGGCCGCACCCCTTGCGCGTCGACCGGGAGCTCGCGGTGCGCGGCGCCTGGTACGAGCTGTTCCCACGCTCCGAGGGCGGCTTCGTCGAGGGCGCCCGGATCTGGGACCGCCTCGAGCGCATCGCCGAGGCCGGCTTCGACGTGCTGTACCTGCCCCCGATCCACCCGATCGGCGTGACCAACCGCAAGGGGCCGGGCAACACGCTCGTCGCGGGCCCCGACGACGTCGGCAGCCCGTGGGCGATCGGCGGACCCGACGGCGGGCACACCGACGTCGACCCGTCGCTCGGCACGCTCGAGGACGTGCGGCGCTTCATCCGGCGCGCCAACGAGCTCGGCGTCGAGGTCGCGCTCGACCACGCCCTGCAGTGCAGCCCCGACCACCCCTGGGTGCGCGACCACCCCGAGTGGTTCCAGGTGCGCTCCGACGGGAGCATCCGGTACGCGGAGAACCCGCCGAAGAAGTACCAGGACATCCACCCGATCAACTTCTGGCCACCGAAGGACTCCGATCGCGTCGCGCTGTGGAAGGCGTGCCGCGGGATCCTCGAGTTCTGGATCGAGCAGGGCATCCGGGTGTTCCGCGTCGACAACCCGCACACCAAGCCGCTCGCGTACTGGGAGTGGGTGATCCGCGACATCCAGCGGCGCCACCCCGACGTCGTGTTCCTCGCCGAGGCGTTCACCGACCCGGCGATGATGCACGCGCTCGCGGAGATCGGCTTCAGCCAGTCCTACACGTACTTCACCTGGCGCACCTCGAAGTGGGAGCTGGTCGAGTACGGCGAGGAGCTCGCCCACGGTGAGGCCGCGGGGTGGTTCCGCCCCAACCTGTGGCCCAACACCCCCGACATCCTCTCCGGGCCGCTGCGCAACGGCAGCCCCGGCCAGTTCGCGATCCGGGCCGTGCTCGCCGCGACGATGGCGCCCAGCTGGGGCATCTACTCGGGCTACGAGCTGTGCGAGAACCAGCCCGCCTCCCCGGACAACGAGGAGTACCTGCACTCGGAGAAGTACGAGCTGAAGGTGCGGGACTGGTCCCCGACCGAGCAGCCCGGCTCGCTGTGGGCGCTCATCGCACGGCTGAACGAGATCCGCCGCGCCCACCCCGCCATGTGGCGGATGTGGTCGCTGCGCTTCCACCACGTCGAGGACGACCGGCTCATCGCCTACAGCCACCGCCGCGACGACGACGTCGTCATGGTCGTGGTGAACCTGGCGCCCGACGAGCTGGTCGAGTCCACGCTCCACGTCGACCCCGGGTCGCTCGGGCTGCCTCCCGAGGGTCCCTACCTCGCGCGCGACGAGCTCACCGGTGAGGAGTGGACCTGGGAGGGGCCGACCGCGTACGTGAAGCTCGGGCCCGACGAGCGGGTCGCCCACGTGCTGTCCCTCGTGCGCCACCACGGCCCGTAGGCCGGTGCGTGGTGGTCAGCGGGCGAGGTCCAGCGCCGCGATGCGGTCGGCGAGCCGCTCGGCGACGTAGCGGCCGCCGGGCGCGGCGTCGTAGTGGGCGCCGTCCCCGGGCCGCAACCGGATGCCGTCCACGACGGTCGGGCACGGCGAGGTGGGGCACACGATCGGCCGCAGGTCCAACAGCTTCGGGCGGACGGGGCTGCGCCCCGCCAGGCCGGTGAGGTAGCTCGCGAGCCGGGCGAGGCGGACGTTGGTCTCCGGGTCCGCGGTGCGGGACTCGCCGTCCACGTTCGGCGGCAGCAGCACGAGCGCGACGCGGGTCCCGCCGCCGGCGACGCGGCCGAAGGTCTCGCCGTAGAGCCGGTCGAGCACGCGGTCCGCCTCGGCGGTGCCGAAGCGGTACCAGCGGCCGTCGACGATGCGGTCACCCGCCTCCCAGCTGGAGAGCAGGACCACGAGGTCGGGCCGGGCCTTGCGCACCGCGTCGGACTGGATCCTCGGGATCGCACCGTGGCAGGCGCGGGTGAACTCGATCGGACGGCCCTGCGGGTCGGCGGGATCGCCCGTCACCACGCCGCAGCCGGGTGAGGTCGCCGCGGCGAACGTGATGCCCCGGGCGGTCAGCGCGTCGCCGAGGTAGGGCTCGAGGCTCGCGGCGACGCTGTCGCCCAGCAGCAGCACGCGGGTCGGGTGCCGCGGCGGCGGGACGGTCGTGGGCGGCGCCGTCGGGGGCGGCGCGGTCGGGGGCGGCGCCGCGGTGGTCGGCGACGGCGCGGCCGTGGAGGGCGGCGCGGTGCTCGGCGGTGCGGCGCCCGTGGTGGTCGTCGTGGCGGTCGTCGTCGTGGTCGTGCTCGCCTCGCGGACCACCACGTCGTCGTCGGGCGCGCGGGCCTGCAGGAAGTCGGGGGGCGGCTCCAGCCCCGAGGTCGCGGCGAGGTTGCCGGAGACGATGGCGACGACCGCGAGCGGCAGTGCGAGCGCTGCGGCGCGGGTGCCCAGCAACCGCCCGGTGCGGATCGGCTGCTCGAGCAGGCGGTAGCTGAGCGCCGCCGCGGCGAGGGTGACCGCGCCCCGCAGGCCCAGGAGCGCGACGCCGTCGAGGCCCGTGCGGGTCGGGGTGAGCCACAGGTAGACGGGCCAGTGGATCAGGTACACCCCGTAGCTGATCCGGCCGAGCGCGACGAGGGGGCGGGTGCCGAGCAGCGCGGCGGCGGGTCCCCCCTGGGCGCTGCCGAGCACGACCGCCGCGGTGCAGGCGGCGGTGACGAGCAGCCCCCACGGGTAGAGCCACCGGCTCGTCAGGTCGCCGACCACGAACAGGACCCCCAGCGCCGCGAGGCCCACGACCGCGGCGGCCCGGACCGCCGTGCGCGCGGCGCCGGCGGGCAGGCGGAGGCGCCGGAGCGTCGCGCACGCGAGGAGCGCGCCGACGAGCAGCTCGGCCGCGCGGCTGTCGGTCCCGAAGTACGCGCGGTCCACCGAGGTCTGCGACAGCCACCCGTTCACCACCGACGACGCCACGGCGAGCACCCCCAGCGCGACCGCTGCGCGGCCGAGACGGATGCGGGGCGGGAGGCGGCGTCCCAGCACGAGGAGGGCCGTGAGCAGCAGCGGGAGGGCGAGGTAGAACTGCTCCTCGATCGCCAGGCTCCAGTAGTGCTCGACGGGGGAGGAGCCCGCGTACTCGTTCCCGTAGCTCGTGCCGGACGCGATGAAGTGCCAGTTGACGAGCTCGGCCACCGACCACGGGACGTCGCCGCGCAGGGAGCGCAGCTGCTCGGTGTCCCACACCCCGACCGCGCCCATCGCGACGACCAGCGCGAGCGTGGCGAGCGACGCGGGGAGCAGCCGCCGGAACCGCCGCGCCCAGAAGGCGCGCAGGTCGATGCGGTCGTGCGCCGCCCACTCGCGCAGCAGCAGCGAGGTGATGAGGAACCCCGACAGCGTGAAGAAGACCGACACGCCGAGGAAGCCGCCCGCCATCCAGTCGTAGGCCGAGTGGTACAGCAGCACGCCCACCACCGCGACGGCGCGGATGCCGTCGAGCGGCTCGATGTGGCCGAGCGGCTCGGCGGCGATGCGAGGCGCCGTCGGGGAGGGGGAGGTCGGGGCTGGTGCCGTCATGCGGTGGACCCGGTCGTCGGGGACCCGTCACGGTACCGGCGGAGGTGCACGGAGACGCCCCGCGACGCCCGGTCCGGAGCGCGCTGGACCCCCGACCTGCACCGGTACGCTGGTACGTGTGTCGCAGATGCACTCCACCGGCTCCAACCTGCAGGTCGACCCGCAGTGGTACCGCTCCTCGGTGTTCTACGAGGTGCACGTCAGGGGCTTCTACGACGCCTCCGGTGACGGCAACGGCGACCTGCGCGGCCTGACCGCGAAGCTCGACTACCTCGAGTGGCTGGGCATCGACTGCCTCTGGCTGCTGCCCTTCTACCAGTCACCGCTGCGCGACGGCGGCTACGACATCTCCGACTTCTTCACGGTGCACCCCGACTTCGGCACCGTGGAGGACGCGGCGGAGCTGATCGAGCACGCGCACCGTCGCGGGATCCGGGTCATCGCCGACATGGTCGTGAACCACACCTCCGACCAGCACCCGTGGTTCCAGGAATCCCGCCAGGACACGACGAACCCGAAGGCGGACTGGTACGTGTGGGGCGACGACGACCAGCGCTGGTCCGACGCCCGGGTGATCTTCATCGACTCCGAGCCGTCGAACTGGACCTGGGACCCGCAGCGCCAGCAGTACTACTGGCACCGCTTCTTCCACCACCAGCCCGACCTCAACTACGACAACGAAGAGGTCCAGCAGGCGATGCTGGACGTGATGTTCTACTGGCTCGGGCTGGGCCTCGACGGGTTCCGCCTCGACGCCGTGCCGTACCTGTTCGAGCGTGACGGCACCAACGGCGAGAACCTGCCCGAGACGCACGAGTTCCTGCGCCGGATCCGCAAGGAGGTGGACGCGCGCTTCCCCGGGAAGGTCCTGTTGGCGGAGGCCAACCAGTGGCCCGAGGACGTCGTGGAGTACTTCGGGCAGGGTGACGAGTGCCACATGTGCTTCCACTTCCCGATCATGCCGCGCATGTTCATGGCCCTCCGCAGGGAGGAGCGGACGCCGATGGTCGAGATCCTCGAGCGCACGCCCGACATCCCCGAGGGCTGCCAGTGGGGCCTGTTCCTTCGGAACCACGACGAGCTGACCCTCGAGATGGTGACCGACGAGGAGCGGGACTACATGTGGGCCGAGTACGCCCAGGACCCGCGGATGCGGCGCAACCTCGGCATCAGCCGGCGCCTGTTCCCGCTGCTCGACAACGACCGGCGCCAGGCCGAGCTGCTGCACGCGCTGCTGCTCAGCCTGCCCGGCACCCCGATCCTGTACTACGGCGACGAGATCGGGATGGGCGACAACATCTACCTGGGCGACCGCGACGCGGTGCGCACCCCGATGCAGTGGACGATGGACCGCAACGGCGGCTTCTCCATGGCCGATTTCGCGCAGCTGTACCTGCCGCCGTCGATGGACCCGGTGTACGGCTACCACGCCGTCAACGTCGAGGCCGAGCGCCGCGACGGCAGCTCCTTCCTCAACTGGCTGCGCCGCATGCTGCACGTGCGCCGCAGCCACCCGCTGTTCGGGCTCGGCGGCTTCGAGATCCTCGAGGTGTCGACCCCGTCGGTGTTCGCCTACCTGCGCCTGCCGGACCCGGAGGACTCGGGCAACCCCATCCTCTGCGTGAACAACTTCTCGGGCGCGGCGCAGCCCGCGGAGCTGTACCTGTCGCACCTCGCGGGGCGGGTCCCGGTCGAGCTCCTGGGCCGCGTCGCGTTCCCCCCGATCGGCGAGCTGCCGTACTTCGTGACGCTGCCGCCGTACGAGTTCCTGTGGTTCGAGCTCACCGAGCCGGCGGGGTAGAAACACAGGCATCGACGCCGCCGACTTCTCCCGAGAGCTCGCCCGACTCCTCCCGACGTTCCTCGCGGGGCAACGCTGGTACGCCGGCGTCGAGCGCCCGTCCCTGCAGATCCGGCGGATCGACACCCTCGTCGACGGGTGGCCCACGCTGCTGTGGCTGCTGGTCGAGGTGCGCGGACACGAGGGCAAGGGGGCACCGAGCTGGTACCAGGTGCCGCTCGGGGCGACGCCGGAGCGGCCCGGCCACCTGCCGGACGCCGCGCTGCTGGGCCGCATCGACACGCCGCGGGGCGCCGCCCACCTGTTCGACGCGCTCGCGGACGACCACCTCGCCCTGGAGTTCGCCCACCACGTCGCACCCGACCTGCACCTCAACTCGGTGCGCCCCCTGCCGGGCGAGCAGTCCAACACCTCGCTGGTGCTCGACGAGCGCTACATCCTGAAGGTGTTCCGGCGGGTCCAGCCCGGGCCGAACCCGGACGTCGAGGTGACCGAGGCGCTCGGCAAGGTCGGCTTCGGCGGCGTGCCGGTGCCCGTCGCGGTGTGGCGGCGCAACAACACGGACCTCGCGGTCGTGCGCCGCTTCGAGCGGAGCCGCGGCGACGGCTTCGAGCTCGCGACGACCTCGCTGCGCGAGATGTTCAACCTCCGGCGGCCGCCCCGCGACTGCAAGCTGGACTTCGCCGCCGACGCGAGGTTGCTGGGCTCCGATGTGGCTCGCCTGCACGTCGCGCTCGCCGAGGCCTTCGGCGCCGAGCCCGCGGACGGTGACGCCTGGGCGAGCGACATGGTCGCCCAGCTCAAGCGGGTCGCGTCCGGGCGGCTCGACACCGACCGCATCACCTCGATCTACGAGCGGCTCCGCGGCGCGGTCGACCTCGGGTCCGCGATCCGCATCCACGGCGACCTCCACCTGGCGCAGGTGCTGCGCCTGCAGCGCCACTGGATGGTGCTCGACTTCGAGGGCGAGCCCGCCCGGCCGGTCGAGGAGCGCCGCCGTCCGTCGTCGCCGCTGCGCGACGTCGCGGGGATGACCCGGTCGTTCCAGTACGCCGCGGCGATGGCGCTGCGCGGCCTCGACGAACCGGACCGCGAGCTGCGGGTGCTCGCGGACGCCTGGACGGTGCGCAACGTCAACTCGTTCCTCGCCGGCTACGCCGAGGTCGACGCCGCGCACCGCCTGCTGCCACAGGCGCGCGCCAGCCGCGACGCGCTGCTCAGCGTGTTCGAGCTCGACAAGGCCGTCTACGAGGTGGCCTACGAGCTCGCGCACCGCCCCGAGATGGTCGACCTGCCGATCCAGGCGGTCGAGCGACTGCTCGCCGGCGAGGACGGGTCGCCGGCGGAGGGACCGGGGGGCTGAGTGGCCGACGCCTCGACCGCGGCTGCCCGACGGCCCGGGGAGCTCGACCGCCACCTCTTCAACGAGGGCCGGCACCGGCGCCTCTGGGAGCTGCTCGGCGGGCACCCGTGCGACGACGGGGACGGCGCCACCTTCGCGGTGTGGGCGCCGAACGCCCGGCGCGTCCGCGTGCTGGGCGACTGGTCGTCGTGGGGGACCGACACGTCCGCCGCGACCGAGCTGGAACCGCAGGGGACCAGCGGCATCTGGTGGGGCCACGAGCCCCGCGCCCGTGAGGGCCACCGCTACAAGTACGAGGTCCACGGCGCCGACGGCCGGGTGACGCTGCGCGCCGACCCGTTCGGCGCCGCGGCCGAGGTGCCACCGGCGACCGCGTCGGTGCTGCACCGCTCACGTCACGAGTGGGCCGAGCCCGGTGACGGGTGGCGTGCGCGGCGGGCGCAGCGGAACTCCGAGCGGCTCTCGATCTACGAGGTGCACCTGGGGTCCTGGCGACGCCACCCCGACGGGACCCCGCACTCGCTGTCCGAGCTCGCCGAGCCCCTCGCCGAGTGGGCGACCGGGCACGGCTTCACCCACCTGGAGCTCATGCCGGTCGCCACGCACCCGTTCGGCGGCTCGTGGGGCTACCAGGTCACGGGCTACTACGCCCCCGACGCGAGGCTCGGGAGCCCCGACGACCTGCGCCGCTTCGTGGAGGTGTGCCACGAGCACGGCCTCGGGGTGATCCTCGACTGGGTGCCGGCCCACTTCCCCCGCGACGAGTTCGCGCTGGCCCGCTTCGACGGCACCGCCCTCTACGAGCACGAGGACCCGCGCCGGGGCGCCCACCCCGACTGGGGCACCCTCGTGTTCAACCACGGGCGAGCCGAGGTCAGGAACTTCCTCGTCGCCAACGCGCTCTACTGGCTCGAGGAGTTCCGCGTGGACGGGCTGCGGGTCGACGCCGTGGCGTCGATGCTCTACCTGGACTACTCCCGCAACCCCGGGGAGTGGGTGCCCAACGTGCACGGCGGCCGCGAGGACCTCGACGCGATCGGGTTCCTCCACGAGCTCAACACGGTGGTCCCCGAGGAGCACCCGGGCGCGCTGGTGATCGCCGAGGAGTCCACCGCCTGGCCGGGGGTCACGACCCCCGTCGCGGACGGCGGGCTCGGGTTCACCCACAAGTGGAACCTCGGCTGGATGCACGACACCCTCACCTACCTGCAGCACGACCCGCTGCACCGCTCGTACCACCACGGCGAGATGACCTTCCCGATGGTGTACGCGGGGCACGAGCGATGGGTGCTGCCGCTCAGCCACGACGAGGTGGTGCACGGCAAGGGCTCCCTGCTCGGCAAGCAGCCCGGCGACGACTGGCAGCGCTTCGCGAACCTGCGGTGCCTGCTCGCCTGGCAGTGGTGCCACCCGGGACGCCAGCTGCTGTTCATGGGAGCGGAGCTCGCCCAGGAGCGCGAGTGGTCCCACGACCGGGAGCTGGACTGGCACCTGCTCGAGGACCCGCGCCACGACGGCGTGCGGCGCCTCGTGGCGGACCTCAACCGCACCCAGGTGGAGCACCCGGCGCTGTGGCGAGGCGACGACGAGGTGGACTCGACCTTCGCGTGGCTCGACCCGAACGACTACCAGCACTCGGTGTTCTCGTTCCGCAGGGACGTGCCCGGCGGGGGCCGGCCGGTGGTGGTCGTCGCGAACCTCACCCCGGTGCCCCGGCCCGGGCACCGGGTCGGGGTGCCCCGCGTGGACGTGGACTGGCGGGTGGTGCTCGACACCGACGACGTCGCCTACGGGGGCTCTGGCCACCCGGTGCACCCGGCGGGCGGCGAGTCGTTCGAACCCGATCCCGACACCCCGTGGCAGGGCCAGCCCGGTTCGCTGCTGATCACCCTGCCGCCCCTCGCGGTCCTCGTGCTGGCACCCGACGACCCGACGTCCTGACCCGCTGCTCAGCCGCCGGGACCGCCCCGGAAGGCGGCCGGCGCGGGGTCGGTTACGTTCGGCGCGTGGACGTCGACCTCCGCTGCCATCGGCACCCCGACCGCGCCGCAGGCGTGCACTGCCAGCGCTGCGAGCGCCCGATCTGCCCGACCTGCATGCGACAGGCCTCGGTCGGCTTCCACTGCCCCGACTGCGCGGGCAGGGGCGTGCCGGGCGGCCCCTACGGCGTGCGGCGGCCCTACGCGGGTCGGCAGCCCTACGCCGGTCGGCAGCGGCCGGCGCCCGCCGGGTACCGGCAGGTGGTCCGGGGCCACGAGGACGTCGTCGCCGGCAAGGCGCTCATCGGCATCAACGTCGCCGCGTTCGTGCTCATGCTGCTCGGCAGCGGCGACCCGTACGGCGCGTCGGGCCGCGTGGCCGAGCTGGGGGTGCTGCACGGCTGGTACGTCGCGCAGGGGGAGTGGTGGCGGGTCATCACCGGTGCGTTCCTCCACGCGGGGCTGCTGCACCTCGGCATGAACATGCTCCTGCTGTGGCTGCTGTCCCAGGAGCTCGAGCCCGCGCTCGGCAAGGCCCGGTTCCTCGTGCTGTACGCCACGTCGCTGCTGGGCGGGTCGTTCGGCGTGCTCGTCGTGTCGCCCCTGTCGCCGACCGTCGGCGCGTCCGGCGCGGTGTTCGGCCTGATGGGGGCGCTCGTCGTGTTCCAGCTCCGCGCCCACCAGAACCCGTGGCGATCCGGGATCGGCGGGCTGGTGCTCATCAACCTGGTGCTGACCTTCGCCGTCCCCGGCATCTCGATCGGCGGGCACGTCGGGGGGCTGCTCGCCGGGGCCGCGGCCGGTGCGATCCTCCAGCCGCTGCGCTGGCCCCAGCACCTCGCCGGGGTCCGCACCGCGGCCGTCGTCGCGCTCGGCGCCCTGCTCGGGGTCGGGGCGGTCGCCCTCGCCCCGGAGCTCGTGGTCGCCGCCCTCTGAGCGCCGGCGCCCCTCGGGGTGTCAGGCCGGTGCGGGCAACGCGTCGGGCAGGCGGTCGACCGGCACGCCGGCCGCCTCGGCCGCGGCCGCGACGAGGGTCGCCGCGTACCGGGTCACCCCCGAGGAGTAGGCCGGGCACGCCTGCAGCATCACCGGCACCGTGCACAGGTGCCGGCCGTCGAGGTGGCGCACCCGGATCCCGTCGGCACCGCAGCCCTCGGGCTCCCCCTCGGCGGGGAGGCAGCCGAGGTGCATCGCCGCCACGCCGGTCGAGGGGTCGACGAAGAGGCGGTCCGCGCTCACGAAGGGGAGGCCCCGCTCGAGCGAGACCCGCGCGTACACCGCCGGCACCTCCTCGGCCGCGCTGCCGACGGCCGGGGGCGCGCCGACGAACGCAACGGGAACCCCCGCGCCCGACCACAGCGTGGCGGCCCACTCGGCGTCCTCCCCGTACGCGTCGGGGAAGGCACGCTCGTGGCCGTCCCCGTCCTCGAGGATGCACTGGGTGAGCCGGTTGCCGCTGAACGCGATCACCACCGCGTCGGGACGGAGCCGGCGCAGGTCGTCGCGCATGTCGCCGTGCCAGTCGCACTGCGCGGTGCCCGGGAACGCTCGCACCGTCACCGCCCAACCGGGCATCGCGCTGCGCACCCGGTCCTGCACCGCCGCCCGCGACTCCGCGACGAGCGAGTCGCCGTACACGACCAGCTGTCGAGGGGGAGGGCTGGGCGCGGGCGGTGGCTCGACCACCGCGGAGGGCGGTGGCACGCAGGCGGTCAGCAGCGTTGCGGCGAGCGCGACGCCGACGAGGACGGCGCGCCGGGGGGTCGGACGCACGCAGGGGGATCGGCAGCGGGCGTGCCCCGATGAGGATTTTCAGCGCGCCGCGTCGGTGACGAGCGTCGCCAGCGCCCGGAGGTTGCGGCGCCAGATCCGCCGCAGCACCGGCCGCGCGACCAGCACCCCCAGCGGACCGCCCAGCCACCACGGGAACCGGAGGCGCTCGGACCACTCGAAGCGCGTGCGCCCCGCGCCACGGCGGCCACGGCCCGGGCGCAGCGTGAAGGTGCCCGAGCCGGTCACGAGCCCGACGTGGCGGACCCCCATCCGCCGTGGCGGGTCCCAGGCCGTGATCTCCATCCGGTCGACGGTGCGCAGGGGCCCGATCCGGGTCTCGCAGTCGAAGGTGGTGCCGACCCCCGAGGTGCGCTCCGAGGTGATCTCGATCGCGCGCGCGTCGTGCATCCAGCGGACGTGCGAGGTGACGTCCTCGAGCTCCCGCCACACGACCTCGGGTGGGGCGTCGAGCACGGTGCGGACCCGCAGGCGAGGCATCGGGACAACGTAGCGGTGGGCGGCGTTGGCCACGACGGGGCGCGATCGGCAACCGTGTCGGGCATGGACATCGAGCCCGGTGACATCCTCCGTGACACCACCCCCCACCCCGTCCCCGGCGTCGACGGCCGCTACGTGGCCGTGATCCCGGAGGCCTGGCGGGTCTTCTACGCGTTCGGTGGGGCGACGATGGCCACGGCGCTGCGCGCCGCGGTGGCGGAGGTCGCCCGGCCCGAGCTCTCGCTGCGCACGGCGGACGCGACCTTCTGCCAGGCGGTGCCGTGCGGTCCCGTGGCGCTGCAGGTCGAGGTGCTCCGCCAGGGCCGCACCGCCGCGCAGGCGCTGGTGCGGCTGTGGGCGATCGAGCACGAGGACGACGCGGCGGGCCCGGTCGGCAACGACCTCGTCGTCACCTGCGTCCTGGGGGAGGGCCGGGAGGACAGCCCCTACCGCTTCGTCGGCGCCCGGTTCCCCGAGGTGCCCGGACCCGAGGAGAGCGTGCCCCGCGCCGAGGCGGACGACAGCCCCTTCGCCCGCATCCCGTACCACCACCAGACCGAGTTCCGGCTCACCGACCCGTACCTGCGCCGCCCGGACGCGCCTCCCGGCGAGCCGCGGGCCTCGTCGTGGTTCCGCTTCAGGGTGCCGCCGCTGCGGGAGGACGGCACGTGGGAGCCGGCGACCCTCGCGCTGCCGGGGGACATCCTCGGCTCGGCGGTGCACGCCGGCACCGGCGGCGGGGTCGGGTTCTTCCTCGTCATCTCCCTGCAGATCAGCCTCCACCTGCTCGCCGACACGCGAGCGGACTGGCTGCTGCAGCACACCGTCGCCCACCACGCGGGGGACGGGTACGCGTCGGGCACCGCCGAGCTGTGGGAGCCCGACGGGCGCCTGGTCGCGGTGGCGACCCAGTGCGCCAAGCTCCAGCCGCTCGACCCGGGCTGAGCCCGTCAGCCGCCCGGGCGCCGGTAGCGGCTCACGTGGGTCGCCCCGTGCGGGTCGAACGGGGCACCCTTCCAGTCGGCGTGCCGCGCGGCGAGCTCGAGCCCGGCCGCGGCCGCGAGCCGGTCGAGGTCCGCGGGCGGCGCGACGCGCAGCCGCCACGGCCGGAGGCGCACGGGCTCGCCGTCGACCAGCTCGACGTGCTGGCCGACGACCACCCCGGTCGACGGGTCCGCGTCGGTGGCGATCAGCACGACCCGCGACGCGGTGACCTCCCGGACCTCGAGCCGGCGGTCCCGCTCGGGGAGCGGCGCGGGCACGAACGCCTCGACGACCAGGGTGCCACCCGGTGCGAGCACCCCGGCCGCCGCGTCGAAGCAGCGGGCCTGGTCCTGCTCCGACGGCAGGTTGAACACCAGGTTGAACGCCGCGACGACGACGTCGAACGGGCCCGCCGGCCACTGGTGGGGATCCCCGACGTCGCCGTGCACGACCTCGACGGTGGCGTCCCCGCCACGCAGCTTCCCGCGGAGCCGCTCCAGCATCTCCTCCGACGCGTCCATGCCGGTCACCGGGTGGCCGGCCGCCGCGAGCGGCAGCGCCAGCCGGCCCGTGCCGACGCCGAGCTCGAGGATCCGGCCGCCGGGACCGGCGAGGTCCGAGAGCGCCGCGACCGCGGCGTCGGTCGCCTCGTCGCCCGGGTACCACTCGTCGTAGACGTCCGCGAAGCTGCGCCCGTAGGTACCCGCGTCGAAGCCCGAGCGATCCGGCATGGGCGCAGTCTGCCAACCGGCGGGCAGTACATTCGCCGCTCGTGGACCTGCAAGCGCCCGTCGAGGGGCCCGGCGTCGCGGTTGCCCGGGGCGACGCGCCCTGGCCCCCTGCGGAGGGTCCGGACGGGCCGTCGCCGTTCGACACGTTGCGGCCGTCCGGTCCCGGCGGCGTCCTCGACGACGCGTTCGTGCTGCTGCGGACCAGGTTCGGCAGGATCGTCGGCCTCGCCGCCTGCCTCTACGTCCCGATCCGCCTGCTCGACCTCGTCACGATGATCGCCACCGGCACCGCGGTCGAGCGGGTGCAGGTCGGGCCGTCGGTGATGGCGTTCGGCGTGGGGACCGGGTGGAGCTGGGTCGTGCTGGGGCTGCAGTCGTTCGCCCTGTCGGTGCTGGGCATGTGCGTCGGGCACCTCGCGCTGCGCAACGCCACCGGCGGGGACGCGTCGTTCCGGGAGCTCGCACGCCTCGCGCTCCGGCGCGGGTGGGTCGCCGTGCTGGTCGTGCCGCTCGGCCTGCTCGTCAAGGCCCCGCTGTCGTGCGTGCCGCTCGGGTTCCTGTTCGGCGACGCGCTCGTGTTCCTCTCCTCGGTGGTCGCGGGCGCCGAGGGCCTGGGACCGGTGCGGGCGTGGCGGCGCGGGATGCAGCTCACCCGCCGCTCCTACGGGCCGATGCTGGTCGTCGCGTTCGGCGGGTTCGTCGTGTCGCAGGTGCTGCGGGTGTCCTTCTACACCGGGCCGGTCCTGCTCGCCGGGGCGCTGCTGGGCGACGACGCGCTGCTCGGGGTGATCTTCCAGGCGGGTGCCCTCGTGGTGCTGATCGCCGAGCCGCTCACCGCCTGCATCGCGGCACGCGCCTACCTCGAGGTGCGCTCGAGGACGGAGGGGCTCGACCTGCAGCGGAGGGTGCGCGAGCGGTACGGCACCGCGCCGGTGACCGAGGTGGCGGCCCCGCCGGCGACGGTAGCTGCGTGAGCGCCGCCGAGGTCCCCGTCGATCCGGACCAGGTCGGCGACCAGGTCCGCGAGGTCCTCTCGAGGCGGGAGTACCGCTACGAGAAGTCGATCGTCGACCGCATCGGGGAGTGGATCGCCGAACGGCTCGAGGACCTGTTCGGCGACCTCGCCCTGCCCGGTGGCACGTTCTCCGGCGGGGTGGGCTCGCTCATCGCGTGGCTCCTCATCGCGGTGGCCGTCGTCGCGGTCGTCGCGACGGTGGTGTACGTCGTGCGGCGCCGGGTGCGCCGGCCCGAACCCGACGAGGAGCCCGTGCTCGCGACCGAGGTCGAGCACCGCCACCCCGCGGACCACTGGCGCCGGCTCGCGGAGCGGCACGAGGCGGCGGGGGAGTGGAAGGACGCGCTCCGGTACCGCTACCGCGAGCTGGTCCGCACCCTCGTCGACCGCGGCAGCCTCCCCGACCTGGCCGGGCTGACCACCGGCGAGCTGCGCGCCGAGCTGCACGGTCGGTGCCCCGCCGCCGACGACGCGTTCGACGCGGCCACCCGCCTGTTCGAGCAGCCCTGGTACGCCGGCGCGCCGACCGGGCGGGAGGAGAACGCCCGGTTCCGCGAGCTGGCGGGCCGGGTCCTCGAGCTCACGAGCCACCCACGGGGGGAGGTGGCCGCGTGAGGGGAGGGCGCGCCGCCGTCGTCCTCGCCGCCGTGGTGGCGGTGGTGCTCCTCGTGGTGCTCACCGCCCGCGCGGTGCCGGACCCGCCGTACGACCCGGACTCCCCGGCGCCCCTCGGCTACGGGGCGCTGAGCGAGCTGGTGGAGCGCAACGGCGGCACCCTCTCGACGGCGGCGCCGTCGGAGCTGCGCACCGGCGACGGCGGGATCCCCGACTCGATCCTGGCGGCACTGCCGTCCCGGCTCTCCGAGGCCGATCAGGAGGTGCTGCGGGGTCTCGCGGCCAGGGGTGCGACCGTCGTGCTCGGGACCCCCGACTCGGCGCCGGACCCGCTCCAGTTCGGCGTCCTGGGCGACCGCGAGCTGGCCGACACGGAGGCCCGGCCGGTGCCGCCGGGCGCGTGCACGATCGACGAGCTCGCGGACCTCGGGGACATCGACGTGGCGTTCGCGTTCGAGCAGTACGTGCCGCCCGGCGCCCGGAGCTGCTACGGCACCCCGGACCACGCGTTCGTCGTCGCGGAGGCGGTCGGCGAGGGGCGGATCGTCACGCTCGCCGACCCGGTCCTGTGGTCCAACGCCCGCCTGCAGCCGGCGAAGGAGCTCGGCGGCCAACCGCTCGACAACGCCGCGATGGCGTTGCGCCTGCTGCTGCCGCGCGACGGGGCCGAGGTCGTCGTGGTCGGGACGACGGCCAGCCCGGGGAGCTCGGTCACCGGCGTGCGCGACCCCGTGGAGCTGCTGCCGCTCCCGGTGAAGCTCGCGCTGCTCCAGGGGGCCGTCGCGGTGCTCCTGTGGCTGTGGTGGCGGGGTCGCCGCCTGGGCCGCCCCGTCACCGAGCCGCTGCCGGTGCGGATCTCCGCGTCCGAGCTCGTCGAGGCCGTCGGCGACCTGCACCGCCGCCGCGGCAGCGCCGCCCGGGCCGCGGCCACGATGCGCGCCGACCTGCGACGGGAGCTCTCGACCCGGCTCGGCATCCCGCCCGGTGCACCCGTCGAGGTGCTCGTGGAGCGCGTCGCGTCGGCCGCCGGCCGCCCCGACGACGAGGTCCGCTCCCTGCTGTCCGACCCGTCGCCGCCGCGCCGCGAGGACCTCGCCGCGCTGGCCGCCCAGCTCGACTCGATCCGCCAGGAGGTGCTCGATGACCAGCCCGTCCGATGAGCCGACCCCACCGCCGTTCGCCGGCGACGTCGCCCGCTCCCCGAGGGAGGCGGTGCACGCGCTGCGCGACGAGGTCGGCAAGGTCGTGGTGGGCCAGGAGGGCACCCTCTCCGGCCTGGTCGCGGCGCTGCTCGTGGGCGGCCACGTGCTGCTCGAGGGGGTGCCCGGGGTCGCCAAGACGCTGTTGGTCAAGGCGCTCGCCCACTCGCTCGCGCTCGACTTCGCACGGGTGCAGTTCACCCCCGACCTCATGCCCTCCGACGTCACCGGGCAGCTCGTGCTCGACCCGTCGGGCGACGGGCGCACGTTCAGGTTCCGCGAGGGCCCGATCTTCACGAACCTCTTCCTCGCGGACGAGATCAACCGGACCCCGCCGAAGACCCAGTCCGCCCTGCTCGAGGCGATGGAGGAGCGGCAGGTCACCGCGGAGGGCGTGGCACGGCCGCTGCCGGAGCCGTTCCTCGTGATCGCGACCGAGAACCCCGTCGAGCAGGAGGGGACCTACCCGCTGCCCGAGGCGCAGCTCGACCGGTTCATGTTCAAGCTGCTCGTCGGCTACCCGACCGAGGAGCAGGAGCGCGAGGTGCTCGCCCGCCACCACCGCGGGCTCGACCCCCACGACCTCACCGCCGCGGGGGTGCGCCCGGTGGCGACCGCGGCCGACCTCGCGGCCGCGCGGGCCGAGGTCGCGGCCGTGCACGTCGAACCCGCGGTCATCGACTACGTCGTCGCGCTGTGCCGCGCGACGCGGACCTCGCCGTCGGTCGAGCTCGGGGTGTCGCCGCGCGGCGCGGCCGCCCTGCTCCACGCGGCGAAGGCGTGGGCGTGGCTGTCCAACCGCAGCTTCGTCACCCCCGACGAGGTCAAGGCGGTGGTGCGACCGACCCTGCGGCACCGCATGATCGTCCGTCCCGAGCTCGAGCTGGACGGGGTGACCGCCGACGGGCTGCTCGACGGGATCCTCGCGACGGTGCCCGCTCCGAGATGAGCATCCAGCCCACGCGGCGGGCCGCGGTGGTCGGGCTCGTGCTGGCGGCGGCGCTGCTGCTGTACCCCGGCGAGGACGTGCCGGTGGTGCCCAGCGTCGCCGTGCTCGCGGCGGTGCTGCTGGCGGTCGTGCTCGTGGACGGCGCGACCGGCACCTCGCCCGCACAGGTGGTCGTGGCGCGGCGGCACCCGCCCGTGCTGGTCGTTGGTCAGCGGGCGACCCTCACCTGGGAGGTGCGCTCCACCGCACGGCGCCGGCTGCGGATCGAGGCGGGGGACCGGCTCGCCCCGTCGCTGCGCGCCGAGTCGAGGCGGCTCGCGGTCACCGTCGAGCCCGGCGACCTGGTGCGGGTCTCGACCACGATCCGGCCGCTGCGTCGGGGACGCTTCGAGCCCGACCGGCTGACCCTGCGCATCCACGGGCGCCTCGGGCTCGGCAGCCGCCAGCGGGACGTGCCCCTGTCGACCGTGCTGCGCGTCCACCCCGTGTTCCGGTCGCGGGCGGAGGCCGAGCTGCAGATCCGCCGGGCCCGGGTGATGGAGCTGGGGCTGCGCTCCGCGAGGGGCTTCGGGGGCGGCACCGAGTTCGAGCAGTTGCGCGAGTACGGGCCCGACGACGAGTTCCGCCACATCGACTGGATCGCGACCGCCCGGGCGGGACGCACGATCGTGCGGACCTACCGGGCGGAGCGCAACCAGACCGTGCTGGTGCTGCTCGACAACGGGCGCACGATGGCGGCCCGGGTCGACGGCGTGCCCCGTGTCGAGCACGCGATGGACGCGGCGATGGCGCTGACCGCGGTCGCGACGGGCCTCGGCGACCGGTGCGGGCTCGTCGCGTTCGACCGCGGGGTGCGCGCGGTGGTGCCACCCGCGCGGCGCCCCGACCAGCTGGGCCGGGTCACCGACGCCATGTACGCCCTCGAGCCCGAGCTGTGGGAGTCCGACCACTCGGGAGCGTTCGCCGAGGTGGTGGCGAGGTTCCGGCGTCGGGCGATGATCGTGCTCCTCACCGACCTGGTCGACGGCGCGGTGGAGAGCTCCCTGCTGCCGGCGCTGCCGCTGCTCGTGCGCACCCACCTCGTGGTCGTCGCGAGCGTGCGCGACCCGGCGGTCGAGGGCTGGGCCGCCGGGCACGGTCCCCACGACGACCTCGACCCCGAGGCCGCCGCGTACCGCCGCGCCGCCGCGATCGGGGCGCTCGAGCAGCGCCGCCGCACCGCCGCCCGCCACCGCGGCGGCGGTGCGACCGTGATCGACGCGGCGCCGCGCGCGCTCGCCCGGGATCTCGCGGACGCCTACCTCGACGCGAGGAACACCGGACGGCTCTAGCCGCGCAGCACGGGGGCCGACGCAGCGTCGTGGATCACCCGGTCCAGCTCGTTGCGACGCCGCTCGTCGAGGAGCCCGGTGAGCCCGAGCCGCTCCGCCCGGCTGCCGAGCAGCACGACGTACACGACGAAGGTCGCGAGGACCGCGACGCCCACGGCGATCCGCAGCGCCGTCGGGAGGCCCGACGGGGTCACGAAGCCCTCGACGAACCCGGCGACGACGAAGCAGAGGGCGAGCCCCGTCACGATCACCACCGAGCGGAGGCCCTCGTCGCGCAGGGCGTCCCGGCGGGTGCGGTCGCCGGGCGCGACGATGGCCCAGGACAGCCGGAGCCCTGCGGCGCCGGCGACGAGGATCGCGCTGATCTCGAGCAGGCCGTGCGGGAGGATCAGGCCCCAGAACTGCGGGCCCTCGCCGGCACGGTGCATCACGGCCGCCATCACCCCCACGTGCATCCCGTTGTTCGCGAGGACCAGCCCCGGTCCGACGACCGCGACCACCCCCAGCGCGAACGCGAGGAACGCGACCTGGATGTTGTTGATCGTGACCTGGCCGGCGAAGTTCTGCGCCGCGTCGGAGCTGTAGTACGCCGCGAACTCCTCCTCGGCGATGAGCTGCTGCAGCTCGGGCGGCACGGCCGCGTCGAGCGCGCTCGGTGAGCCGGCGAGCCAGGTGCCGAAGCCGATCGCCGGCACGAAGAAGCACGCGAACGCCACGGCGACGAAGCGCCGCGAGTGCCAGACCGCGGCGGGGAACGTCTCGACGAAGAAGCGGCCGACCGCCGCGGCCGCCGAGCTGCGGCGACGGTAGATGACCACCCTCGCCTCGCCCAGGATGCGGGACAGGCGCGCGTTCAGCCCCGGGTCCCGGTACTGGCCGCGCGCGTGCGCGAGGTGCGACGACACCTCCTGGTAGAGGTGCACCAGCTCGTCGAGCTCGTCGTCGTCCAGCCGGCCGACGGACCTCGACGCCTCCCGGGCGAGGTGCTCGAGGCGCCGCCACACCGGGTCGTTGCGCTGGATGTACCGGTCGATGTCCATCTGGGGCGTACGGTACGGCGTCGTGCACGTCGGGGTGGTCACTCCCGAGGCGGTCCTGCTCGAACTGCCCACGGCGGGGGTCGCGACCCGCGCCTTCGCGCGGCTGGTGGACCTGGGCGTCCAGATGCTCCTCCTCGCGCTGCTCGGGACGGTCGTCGCGTTCCTGCCGCCCGTCGGCATCAGCCCGGTGCTGGTCGTGATGGCGATCGGGTTCACGGTGCTGCTCGTCTGGCCGATCGGCATCGAGATCCTCTGGCGCGGTCGCAGCCCCGGGAAGTACGCGTTCGGCTTGCGCGTCGTCGGTGCGGACGGGGCCCCGGAGACCCCACGGCAGGCGGTGGTGCGGGGGCTCGTCGCGCTGGTCGACCTCTACGCGTCCCTCGGCTTCCTCGCCGCGGTCGCCGCGATGGGCTCCGCGTCCTCGCAGCGCCCCGGCGACCTCGCGGCCGGCACGGTCGTGATCCGCCAGCGGCCGACCTCGGTCGGGTCCGGTCCCATCGCGTTCCACCCGCCGCCGGGCTACGAGGGCTACGTCGCCACGCTCGACGTGAGCGCCCTCGACGACGAGGACTTCACCCTCGTGCGGGAGTTCCTGCTGCGCGCCGGCGAGCTCGAGCCGGGAGCCCGGCACGCGCTGGCGCTCGAGCTCGCCGGCGCCGTGCTCGCCCGGACGGGCCACGTGCTGCCCGGGGTCATCGACCCGCAGACGTGGCTGGTGTGCGTCGCGTCCGCCTACCAGCTGCGCCAGGGCGGGTTGCTGGCCGACGCTCGGGCCGGGCTCGCGCCGCTCGCCCCGTTCCTCACCCCGCCCCCGCCGCCCGGTAGGCGCCCCACCCGCAGTCAGGGCGCGCGGAAGTAGAACCGGTTGCAGTTCCGGGGGGTGCAGGCAACACTCGCCGGCGCATGGACTTCGACGACACCCCCGAGGAGGCGGCGGTGCGGGCCGAGGCGCGTGCCTGGCTCGACGCCAACGCCAAGCGGCTCGACCACTCCGACCTCGAGGGGCTGCGCACCCACCGGGTGCACACCGAGGAGGAGGACCTCGCCGCGCTGGCCGAGGGCAAGGCGTGGCAGCGCCGCAAGGCGGAGGCGGGGTGGGCCGCCCCCCACTGGCCGGTGGAGCACGGTGGCCGCGGGCTGTCCCCCCTGCTCGCCGGGGTCTTCCAGGCCGAGGAAGCCAACTACGACGTGCCCGCCAACATGTTCTCGGTGGGCGTCGGCATGGTGGGCCCGACGATCATCGAGTGGGGCACCGAGGAGCAGCGCCGCCACCACCTCCCGCGGATCCTCACCGCCGAGGACGTGTGGTGCCAGCTGTTCAGCGAGCCCGGCGCCGGCTCCGACCTGGCCGGCCTGACCACGCGGGCCGACCTCGACGGCGACGAGTGGGTCGTCACCGGGCAGAAGGTGTGGACCTCGGCCGCCCACCTGTCCGACATGGGGGTGCTGCTGGCCCGCACCGATTGGGACGCGCCGAAGCACCGGGGCATCACCTGCCTGCTCGTCGACATGCGGTCGCCGGGCATCGAGGTCCGGCCCCTCCGCCAGATCGACGGTGCCATCCACTTCAACGAGGTCTTCCTCGACGAGGTGCGCGTCCCGGCGGACCGCACGCTCGGCCCGGTCGGCGGGGGTTGGGGGGTGGCGGTCACGATGCTGGCCCACGAGCGCACCTCCATCGGAGGGGGCGGCATGTACCGCTTCGAGCAGGTCCTCGCGCTGGCACGCGCCACCTCGGACCTGTCGGACCCCGTCGTCCGCCAGCGGCTCGCGGACCTCCACACACGCTTCGAGCTGCTGCGGTTCCTCGGCTACCGGGTTCGCACCGCGGCCGCCCGGGGCGAGCAGCCCGGTCCGGAGAGCTCGGTGATGAAGCTCGCCGTGTCCGCCCTCTACGAGGTGGGCGGCGACCTCGTCGTGGCGCTCCAGGGTCCCGCGGGAACCCTCGTGGGCGACGACGCGCCCTTCGGCGGCCGGTTCCAGGGCCTGTTCATGGGCCAGTGGGCCCCACGCATCGGCGGCGGCACCGACCAGGTGCAGCGCAACATCATCGGCGAGCGCGTGCTGGGCCTCCCGGGCGACGTGCGCGTCGACAAGGACGTGCCGTTCCGCGCGCTGCGCGGCAGCACGTCGCCTCGTACCGTGGGGGAGTGACCACCTCGCCGACGGCCCCGGTCGCCGACCTCGACCACGCGGCCACGACCGCGCTCCGACCCGAGGTGGCCGAGGCGATGGCGCCCTTCGGCGCCGACCGCTACGGCAACCCGTCGGGCACGCACCGCCTCGCCCGCGACGCGGTCCGCGCCGTGGACGAGGCCCGCGAGCGCGTCGCCGCCGTGCTGGGCTGCGAGCCCGGCGAGGTCGTGTTCACCTCCGGGGGCACCGAGGCCGACAACCACGCCGTCACCGGCGGGATGCCGCCCCGCGACGGCGTGCCGGTGTGCTCGGCGGTCGAGCACCACGCGGTGCTCGAGCCCGTGGAGGCGCTCGGCGGGCGGACCGTCCGCGTCGACCCGACCGGCCGCGTCGACCTCGACCACCTCGCCTCGGTGCTCGACGAGCTGGGCTCGTCGGCCTCGGTGGTCTCGGTGATGCTCGCCAACAACGAGACCGGGGTGGTCAACGACCTCGACGCGGTCGCGGAGGTGGTCCGCGCGCACGAACCGGAGGTCCCCGGCGTCCCCGTGCACACCGACGCGGTGCAGGCCGCGGCGTGGCTCGACCTCGCCGTGGCGGCACGCGCCGCGGACCTCGTGGCGGTCAGCGCCCACAAGCTCGGCGGCCCGAAGGGCGTCGGTGCGCTCGTCGCGCGGCGCCACGCCCACCTGCGCCCGTTGCTGCTCGGCGGCGGGCAGGAGCGCGGCCGCCGGTCCGGCACGCTCAACGTCGCGGGGATCGTCGGCTTCGCCGCCGCGCTCGAGGCCGCGGCCGCCGAGCGGGAGGAGGCGACCGACCGCGTCGCGAAGCTGCGCGACCGCCTCGCCGAGGGCCTCGCGGCCACGGTGCCCGGCCTCGTGCGGACCGTGCCGGACGGCGCGGCCCCCGTGCTCCCGTCGGTGCTGCACGTGTGCATCGAGGGCGTCGAGTCCGAGACCCTGCTGTTCCTGCTCGAGTCCGACGGCGTGATGGCGTCCGCCGCGGCCTCGTGCGCCTCGGGGGCACAGGAGCCCTCGCACGTGCTGGCCGCGATGGGGGTGCCCACGGGCCTCGCGCGCGGCTCGCTGCGCCTCTCGCTGGGCTGGAGCTCCACCGAGCGCGACGTCGACCTGGCGCTGCGCGCCGTGCCGGCCGCCGTGGAGCGGGTGAGGTCGTTCGGATGAGGGTGCTGGCCGCCCTGTCCGGGGGCGTCGACTCGTCGGTCGCCGCCGCGCTGCTGCTCGAGGAGGGCCACGACGTCGTCGGCGTCACGATGAAGCTGTGGGGCGGCGAGTCCGACACCGGGTGCTGCGCCGTGTCCGACGTGGAGGACGCCCGGCGGGCCGCCGCGCAGCTCGGCGTCGAGCACCACGTGTTCAACTTCGGTGAGGAGTTCGAGCGGCACGTGGTCGACCCCTACGTCGCCGACCACCTCGCGGGGCGGACGCCGAACCCGTGCGTCGAGTGCAACCGCCACCTCAAGTTCGACGCGCTGCTGCGACGCGCGGAGGTCCTGGGCTTCGACGCGGTCGCGACCGGCCACCACGCCCGCGTCGTCACCTCCACCGACGGCCACAGGTACGTCGCGAGGGGCGCGGACTCGGCGAAGGACCAGTCCTACGTGCTGCACCCCCTGCGCTCCGAGCAGCTGGAGCGGGTGCGTCTGCCGGTGGGCCGACACACCAAGGCCGAGGTCCGTCGGATCGCCGCGGAGCTCGGCCTGCGGACGGCCGCGAAGCCCGACAGCCAGGACGTGTGCTTCGTGACGAGGTCGGCCGGGCGCGGCGCGTTCCTCGCGCAGCGTGCGGAGCTGCGTCCCGGGGTGGTCGTCGACGAGGAGGGCCGGGTCCTCGGCGACGTCGAGGCAGTCGAGCTCGTCACCATCGGCCAGCGTCGGGGCCTGGAGCTCGCCGGTGGCTCCGGCCGGCGCTTCGTGCTCGACGTCGACGTGGACACCGCGACGGTCACCGTCGGCCCACCGGAGCGGCTGCTGCGCGACGAGGTACGGGTGGACGGGGTCGTCTGGGCCGGCGAGCCGGTCGAGGGCCGCGTGCGCGCGCAGACCTCCGCACACGGCGAACCCGCCGCGGCGGACGTGCGCCTCGACGCCGACGGCACCGTCACGGTGCGGTGGGAGGAGCCGCGCCGGCGCGTCGCGCCGGGGCAGAGCGTCGTGCTCTACCGGGACGTCGCCACCGAGGACGGCCCCGTCGAGGTCGTGGTCGGCGGCGGGCTCGCGCGCTGAGCCGCCCGGCAGCGACGCGTCAGCCGCGCTGCACCGCCAGCCGGCGGGTCGACGCGTGCTCCAGCAGCGCGCCGGGGCGTGACGGGGCGAACAGCAGCGACCCGGTGGACACCGGCTCGGCGACCTCGCCGCGGGGCACCACGGGCACGACCGTCACCGGCGGGTCGAGGTCGACCTGCAGGATGAGCCCGGTCGCCCCCGCGCTGAGGTCGAGCGCGGTGGTGTCGGCGGGCGCCGGGCCGAGACGGGTCACGTCACGGCGGCGCAGGAGCACCGGCTCCGCGAGCGCCATCTCGTCGACCAGGGTCATGCCGGCGGGCACGAACACGAGGCAGCGGCGGGACAGCCGGTGCAGCACCCGCAGCCCCCACCACGCGGCGGGCAGGCCCACCACGGCGAGCGCGACGCCGGGCACCCAGCGCTCGGCCGCGAGCAGCATCGCCGCCACGGGCAGCGGGACCGCCACCGCCGCCCACACCGCGGGGAGCGGGCCGAGCAGCAGGACCCCCGGCGGGCGCAGCCCGAACCGCCGCTCGTCGCCGTAGGAGTCGCCGTCGATGAAGTCCGCCCCGACCTCCGCGGAGAGCGCCAGCACGAGCACCACCGCCGCGGTCACCGCGCCCACCCATCCGGCGGCGGACGCCGACACGTCGTCGCGGAGCAGGGCCACGGCCGCGGCGACCAGGGGCATCGGGGCGACGACCCGCAGGGCGGTGAGGGCGACCGAGCGGGTCACCAGCGAGGCGAGCAGCCCGCAGGCCCACAGCGACCACGCGAGCACGACCACCACGGCGCGCACCGCGCCGGAGCGGCCGTCGAGCGAGTCGGCCAACAGGTCGCCGAGGGTGAGGGGGAGCGTGACCCACAGGGCCCGTGTGGCCCAGGTCTGGGGGGAGGCGTGCACCTCCCCAGACTTGCGCGCCCGGAGCGCCCACCGCTAGCAACGGGCACATGGGGGACGCGGTCGAGCTCAGAGCAGGGCTCGCCACGGCGGTCGGTCCGGTGCCCTTCGACGACGCCGTGGCTGCCTCCCGGTTCGTGCTCGCCACGCAGCCGGAGCTGCCGACGGTGCCGAGCGCCGGGACGGGCCCCGCCTCCCTGCTCGCGCAGGCGGTCGACGGCCTCGCGGGTGTGTCGGTGGGCCCCGGTGGGCTGCTCGCGGTGGACCACGACGTGTTCGACTCCGCGGCGATCGCCGCCGCGATCCGCAGCGGTGAGGTGCCGGTCGGGCACCGCTGCCCGGTGCTCGGCAGGTTCCTGCGGATGGCCCGGGAGCACGCCGCCGGCGTCGCCGGGTTCACCGGGGTCCGCGCCCCGCTGCTCGGTCCGGTGACCCTCGCCCTCGCGCTGCGCGGCGCGGGCGTGCCGCTCGAGGACGCCGCCCTGCTCGCCCGCGAGCTGGTGCCGAGGCGGGCCACCGCGCTGCTGGGCGGGCTGCGGGAGGTCCTCGTCGACGAGGTGGCCGTGGTGTGCCTCAACGAGCCCGGGCTCGTCGGGGCCATGCACCCGACCTTCCCGATGGCGCCGTCCGAGGTGCTCGACCTGCTGGACCCGGTCGTGCGCGCCCTCGACCAGCACCCCGACGCCGGCCGGCTCCTCATCGGCGTGCACGTCCCCGGGCGCACGGACTGGCCGACGATCCTCGCGTCGGGCGCGTCGCTGGTGTCCACCCCTGCCGACGCGAACGTCGTGGGGTGGGTCGCGGAGCTCGCCGACTTCCTCGAGCGGGGCGGCCGGGTCGCCTGGGGGGCGGTGCCGGTGGACCAGCCGCTCGGCACGAGCGAGGAGCGGCTGTGGCGCCGCCTGTCCGGCGCGTGGTGCGAGCTGGTGGCCGAGGGGGTCGATCCGCTCCTGCTGCGCCGGGCCAGCCTCGTGTCGCCCGTCGACGGGCTGGGGCACTTCGGCCCCACCCAGGCCGAGCTCGCGCTGCGCCACGTGCACTCCCTCTCGGTCAGGGTGGGCCGGCAGGCGCTCGCCGCCCGGCTCTCGCTCGGCGCCTGAGCGTCGCCGCGCCGCCCTCGGGCGTCGGGGGCACTGGGTAACCTGCGCCACGTGAGCTCCCCGGACCCGCCCCGCCCGTCGTTCGAGGGGCCCGACGCCGAGCTCGACCCCGTCGGGCGGGTCGAGTGGCTCCGCGAGCAGATCGCCATCCACGACGAGGCGTACTACGAGCGCGACGCGCCGATCATCCCCGACGCCGACTACGACGAGCTGGTCCGCGAGCTGCGTGCCCTCGAGGCGGCGCACCCGGACCTCATCTCACCGACGAGCCCGACCGCGAAGGTCGGCGGCGCCCCCTCCGAGCTCTTCGCCCCGGTCCGCCACAGCGTGCGGATGATGAGCCTCGACAACGTGATGGACCTCGCGGAGCTCGAGGCGTGGGGCACGCGCACCGCGCGCCGGCTCGAGGAGCTCGGGCTCGACGGCGGCACCCGCTACGTGTGCGAGCTCAAGATCGACGGGCTGGCCGTCTCACTGCGCTACGAGCACGGACGGTTCGTCCGGGCGGCGACCCGCGGCGACGGCCGCGTCGGGGAGGACGTCACCGCGAACGTGGCCCGCATCCGCGACGTGCCCCAACAGCTGGCCGACGGTGCGCCCGAGGCGCTCGAGGTCCGCGGCGAGATCTACCTGCCGCTCGACGCGTTCGAGGCGCTCAAGCGGCGCATCGAGGCCGAGAACGAGGAGCTCGCCGCGAAGGGCCGACGCCAGAAGCCGGTGCCGGTCAACCCCCGCAACGCGGGCGCCGGCTCGCTGCGGCAGAAGGACCCCGAGGTCACCGCCTCGCGCGGGTTGTCGTGGTGGTGCTACCAGCTCGGAGAGGTCGTCGGCGCGGAGCCGCCGCCGTCGCACTCCGCGGCGCTGGCCTGGCTCGCCGAGCTGGGACTGCCGGTCAACCCGAACACCGGGGTGTTCGACGACCTGGAGTCGGTCTACGCGTACTGCCGCCACTGGATGGAGCACCGCCACGAGCTGCCCTACGAGATCGACGGCGTCGTGGTGAAGATCGACGACCTCGAGGTGCAGCAGGCGCTCGGCAACACCTCCAAGGCGCCGCGCTGGGCGGTCGCGTTCAAGCTCCCGCCCGAGGAGCGCACCACCCTGCTGCGGGACATCCAGGTGTCGATCGGGCGGACGGGGAAGGCGACGCCCTTCGCCGTGCTCGAGCCGGTGTTCGTCGGCGGCTCGACCGTCGGCCTGGCGACGTTGCACAACGAGGACCAGGTGAAGGCCAAGGACGTGCGGCCCGGCGACACGGTCATCGTGCGCAAGGCGGGCGACGTCATCCCCGAGGTCGTCGGCCCGGTGCTCGAGATGCGGCCCGAGGGGCTCCCGGAGTGGACGTTCCCGACCGAGTGCCCCTCGTGCGGGCACCCGCTGGTGCGGCTCGAGGGCGAGGCGCAGCACCTGTGCGTCAACTCGTCGTGCCCGCAGCGGCGCCTCGCGAGCATCACGCACTTCGCGTCGCGGGGCGCCATGGACATCGACGGGCTGGGCGAGCAGCAGATCGCCACCTTCCTCGACAAGGGCCTGCTGCGCGACGTGGCCGACATCTACTACCTCGACTTCGACCGCATCGCCGAGCTGCCGGGCTACGGCGAGACGTCCGTGTCCAACCTGCGCAACGCGATCGAGGCGTCCAAGGGCCGCCCGCTCGCCAACCTGCTGTTCGGGCTCAACATCACCCACCTCGGTAGCGCGGGCGCCGAGCTGCTCGCCGACGCGTTCGGCAGCCTCGACGCGCTCATGGACGCCTCGATCGAGGAGCTCTCCGCCGTCGACGGCATCGGTCCGGTGATCGCCGGGTCGGTGCACGCCTTCTTCTCCGACGAGGCCAACCGCGCGCTGGTGCGCCGCCTGGTCGAGGCGGGGGTGAACCCCCGCGGCCCGGAGCGCCCGAAGCTGCCCCAGACCCTCGCGGGCAAGGCGGTCGTCGTGTCCGGCACGCTCGAGGGCTACAGCCGCGACGGTGCCCAGGAGGCCATCAAGGCGCGGGGCGGCAAGTCACCGGGCAGCGTCTCGAAGAAGACCTTCGCGCTCGTGGTGGGCGACTCGCCCGGCGCGTCGAAGGTCGCCAGGGCCGCCGAGCTCGGCGTGCCCGTCGTCCCGGCGGAGGGCTTCGAGCACCTGCTCGAGACCGGGGAGCTGCCCGAGGGCACCACCACCGGCGGCGGGGAGGGCGGGTGAGCCCGAAGGCGGTGATCTTCGACTTCGGCGGGGTGTTCATCGACTCGCCGTTCAGCGCCGCGCTCGACGTCGCCGCCGCACGGGGGATCGACCCGGAGGCGATGCTGCTCACGCTGTTCGGCGCCTACGACGACGACACCGACCACCCGTGGCACCGGTTGGAGCGGGGCGAGATCACCTTCGACCGGGCACGTGCCGAGATCCGGGCCCTGTCCACCCGCGACGGCGGACCGGCGCTCGACGCCGTCGAGGTGCTCGCGGAGCTCAGCGGCGGCGGGGTGCGCGACGAGGTGGTCGAGCACTGCCGTGCGCTGCGGGGGCGTGGGCTGCGGACCGGGCTCCTCACCAACAACGCCGCCGAGTTCGCCGAGCTCTGGCGCCCCCTGATCCCGCTCGACGAGCTCTTCGACGACGTCGTGGACTCCTGCGAGGTCGGGATGCGCAAGCCCGACCCGCGCATCTACGAGCTGGCGCTCGATCGGCTCGGGGTCGGCGCGCACGAGGCGGTGTTCGTCGACGACGCCCCCGGCAACGTCCGCGCGGCGGTGGCGGTCGGGCTGGCGGGGGTGCTGTTCGGGCCGCGGCGCGAGGACGTGCCCGCGGCGCTCGCCGAGCTCGACCGGCTGCTGGCCTGAGGGGATCGTGGGCCGGCGCCGCTGCTCAGTACGCGTCGAAGCACCAGGACACGGCGCTGGTGCTCTCCTCGCCCACGATCCGGTCCCAGACGTTGGCGACGACGCAGTTCCGCCCCGGCTCGAGGCTGTCGACCGGGGTGCCCGGCCCGGGCTGGAACTGGATCAGGCCGGTGCCCAGGTCCTTGATGAGCCCGTCGTCGGTGCTGCGCACCTCGATGCCGTTGATGACGAGGTAGGCGTCGTGTCCGGTGGCGACGTCGATGCCGATCAGGGACTGCCGGGGGACCTCCGCCCCTGCGACCGGCATCACCTGCTCGACCGAGTCGGGCAGGTTGCCCGCGGCGTCGCTGCCGGTCTGTGCGAGGCTGACCGTCACGACGAGGCCGGCGAGCGAGCCCAGCACCAGCAGCGTCGTCACGACGCGGCGCGTGACGGCGCCCATCCTGCGCCGGGGCGCCCGTGCCGGGGTGGTGTCGCTGCCCTGTTCGACCATCGCAGGATGGTCTAGTGCGTCCCCGGATCGCGTGGTAGGCGGCAGTACCATGACCGCCGATGACGTCCCCCCGCCTCGCTGAGGACACCGGGCGCGAGCTCGGTGAGCGCTACCGGCTCGTCGCTCCCGTCGGCGTCGGCACCTCGTCCCGCGTGTTCCTCGCCGTCGACACCCAGCTGCGGCGGAGGGTCGCGGTCAAGCTGCTGCACGAGGCGCTCGCGGAGGACGAGGCGTTCCTGCGCCGGTTCCGCGCCGAGGCCCGGGCGGCCGGTGCGCTGAGCCACCCGAGCATCGTGGCGGTGTTCGACTGGGGCGAGGACCGGACCGAGGACGGCACCGTCGTGCCCTACCTGGTCACCGAGTTCCTCGGCGGGGGCAGTCTGCGGGGGATCCTCGACCGCGGCGAGCCGCTCAGCCCCTCCCAGACGATCGTCGTCGGGCTCGACGCCGCCCGCGCGCTGGCGCACGCGCACCAGCGGGGGCTCGTGCACCGCGACGTGAAGCCCGGCAACCTGCTCTTCGACGACGACGGGCGCCTGCGGCTGGCCGACTTCGGCCTCGCTCGGGCGCTCGCCGAGGCGTCCTGGACCGAGCCGAGCGGCGTCACGATCGGCACCGCCCGCTACGCCTCGCCCGAACAGGCGCTCGGCCGGCGGCTCGACGGGCGCTCGGACGTGTACTCGCTGGCGCTCATCCTGGTGGAGTGCCTCACCGGGCGGGTGCCGTTCACCGGCGACACCACCGCCGCGACGCTCGCGCTGCGCACCCAGGGCGACCTCGAGCTCGGAGCCGAGCTCGGCCCGCTGCGTTCCGTGCTCGAGCGTGCCGGCCGCCTCGACCCCGAGCAGCGGCCGGACGCCGCGGAGCTGGAGATCGCGCTGATGGCCGCGGCGGAGGGACTGCCGCGCCCCGATCCGCTGCCGCTCGTGCCGACGCTCGGCGAAGGGGAGTCCACCTCGGAGCTCCACCTCGCCCGCGAGGTCGACGTCGTCGCGCCCGCGGCGGGGTCCGACCCGGTGGTGGTCGACGAACCCGACCCGGTGGTCGTCGAGCCGCCGGGTGCGCTGGCCGACTCGCCGCCGGAGCGCAACCCGATCGTCGTCGCCGAGGAGCACGACCTGCTCACCGGGTCCCGGCCGGCCTCGTTCGGTCCGGTCGACCCCTTCTCCCCGGAGAGCCGCCCGAACGAGGCGACGCCGACGCGGCGCGAGCTGCGCCGCCAGCGGCGTGCAGAACGTCGCGCAGCCCGGCCGACGGCGCGGCGCTGGCCGCGGCGGCTCGCCGTTCTGGTGCTCCTCCTCGCGCTGGTCGCGGGCGGCGGAGCCGCCTGGTGGTTCCTCATCCGCGTGCCGGTGCACGACGTGCCGGACCTCGCGGGCATGACCGTCCAGGAGGCCGAGCGGATCGCCGACCGGCACAACTGGGAGCTGGAGGCCGACCGGCTGGACCGCCGCGACGGCACCGAACCGGGCGAAGTGCTGGAGCAGCGGCCAGCGGCGGGCGAGGAGCTGGCGGAGGGGGAGACCCTGCGGGTCACCGTGTCCCTCGGCCCGACCCTCACCCCGCTGCCGGAGGTCGCTGGGCTCACCGAGCCGGAGGCGGTCATGCTCATCGAGTCCGCAGGGCTCGTGGTGGGAGCGCGCTCGGTGGAGCACCACGAGGAGGTGCCCGACGGGTCGGTGATCAGCGCCGGGCTCCCCCAGGGCGTCGCGCAGGACCCCACCGGTCGGGTGCCGAAGGGCACCGAGGTGTCGCTCGTCGTGTCCTCGGGCCCCGCGCCCCGGGTGGTGCCCGACGGCCTGGCGGGTGCCACGCGGGAGGGTGCCGAGGCGTCGCTCGGGTCGGTGCAGCTGGCGGCGGACGTGGTCGAGGAGCACAGCGAGACCGTCCCGGCCGGCATCGTGGTCCGCGCCGAGCCGGGCGCCGGGACGCAGCTCGAGCGCGGCGCGACGGTGCGCCTCGTGGTCTCGAAGGGGCCCGCGCCGATCGAGGTGCCCGACGTCCGCTGGCACTCCGGCGCGGTGGCCGCGCAGACCCTCGAGGAGCACGGGTTCACCGTCTCGGGCATCGAGGGCTCGCCCTCGGGCATGGTGCTCGCCACCGACCCGGTGGCCGGGGAGCTGCACCCCCGGGGCACCGCGGTGCGGATCTTCACCCGCAACTGACCGGCGCCGGCGACGGGGCCCCGGGCACCAGCTGCCTCCAAGGGCCACGAACCACCCCGAGATCCACCACCCGCGCCGCCGTACGTCGTACGTTGATCCCCAGCCGGGACCGTCGCTCCCGTTGGGGTGGTCAGCTGGACGTGGTGTTCCCCAGCCGCCGCGATGAGGCGGCCACCCCAACCGGAGCGGCGGTCGGTCGCGTGGCGGGACGGCTAGGGTGGCCCAGCCATGCCGCCCCCCGTGCCGCAGCGCAGCAACCAGCACGCGCCCTGGTGGGAGCGGGTCCACGAACGTGCCGCGGCGAGCCGCCGCTACCCGTGGATCGTCACGGTCACCCTCCTGTTCGGCATGTTCTGGGTGGCCAGCACGATCACGATCCTGACCGTCAGCCGGCCGACGATCGCCGAGGACCTGGACGCGTCGGTCGGGAGCCTCGTGTGGGTCATCTCCGGGCCGACCGTCGCGTTCGCGCTGATCGGCACCACCGCCGGCAAGCTGGGTGACCTCCACGGCCACCGCCGCGTGTACCTGCTGGGCATGTCGGGCGCGGCGCTGTTCTCGCTGGCCTGCGCGATGGCGTGGTCCGGGGGGTCGCTCATCGCGTTCCGGGTCGCCGGCGCGGCGCTCGGCGCGGTCGCGGGGCCCTGCTCGCTCGCGATCATCAACCGGCTGTTCCGCCCCGCGGAGCGCTCCAAGGCGCTCGGGTTCTGGTCACTCGTCGTGGCCGGCGGACCCGTCGTCGGCCTGGCGCTCGGCGGCCCGCTCGTCGAGGCGGTCGGCTGGAGGGTCATCTTCTGGGCCCAGGCTCCGCTCATCGCGGCGTCGGTCGCGGTGTCGTTCGTCCTGCTGCCCCGCACCGAGCGGCGGCCCGACGTGCACTTCGACGTCGCCGGGCAGGCGATGCTGTTCCTCACCCTCGGGTCGCTGCTGTTCGCGATCGACCGCAGCGCCGTGTGGGGGTTCGGGCACCCGGTGGTGCTCACCTCGCTCGCCGTCGTGCCCGTCGCCGCCTGGGGGTTCGCACGGGTCGAGCGGCGGGTCGAGCACCCCCTGATCCCCACCCAGTGGTTCCGCCGGCGGGCGTTCACGATCCCCGTGCTCGTGTCGTTCTTCCTGATGTTCGGCTACATGGGCGGGTTCACGCTCACGCCGAAGATGCTCGACGAGCTGCGGGGGATGAGCCCCGAGACGATCTCGCTGGTGATGATCCCCCGGCCCCTCACGTTCGCGGTCGCCGGGCCCATGGCGGGTTTCCTCGCCGCGAGGATCTCGGCCCGGAGCACCATCGTCGGCGGCATGGTGTCGCTGGTGCTGTCGATGGCGCTGTTCACCTGGGTGGCCCCCGACCCCGGCACCGCCGTCGTGCTGGTCGCGCTCACGCTCTCGGGCATCGGCATCGGCGCCTCCCAGCCCCGCGTCGCCGCCTCGGTGGCGAACGCGGTCGACGACGAGGACCTCGGCATCGCGGGCGCCACCCAGCAGCTGTTCTCCCAGGTGGGCACCGCCGTCGGCATGAACCTCCTCGAGACCGTGCAGCTCGCCGCCAGGCCTTCGGTCGGGCTCGGCGGCTCCTACCGCGTCGCGTTCGGCGTGGGCACCGTCGTGAGCGTCGCGGGCCTCGCGCTCGCGACGGTCATGGAGGAGCCCCGCACGCGGGTCCGGCGGTTCTTCGCCCGGACGCGGGCCGGGGCGCCCGACGGCGCCCCGGAACCCACGATCGTCGACGGGGCAGCGCCCCGCGAGGTCACTCCGTGATGGCCTTGATCTCCTCGGCGACCTTGAGGGCCGCGGGGTCCACCACGCCGGACTGCAGCGCCATGAGCTTGGTCATGTCGCCCTCGACCTTGATCTTGCCCGCCATGAACGCCTGCATGCCCGCCTGCGGGTTGCCGTCGACGAGGATCGCCTTGGCCGTCTCGTAATCGAGCGTGACGGTGAGCTCCGGGTCGTCGAGGTGGCCCAGGTCCATCTTCATCTCGCCGCCGGTCGAGTCGATGTGGGAATGGACCGTGCCGTCGCCGAACGGCACGTCGGTGATGATCTGGTTCATCTTCATCGTGTGGGCGGGCGGCGATGCCTCGCCCGCGTGGCGCTCGCGGATCGCCTTCGCCTCGGCGACCCACTCCTCGGTCAAGAACTTGTACTTGGGCATGAGCCCCCCTTGTCGTGCAGCTGGCGCGGGGGATGGTAGCTGGGCCAGCGCGTAGGGTTCTGCGACCGCAGTCGACCGAAGGTGCTCCGAACGAGCAGGGGGCGTGAGATGGCAGAGATCATTCCTGGTGCAGAGCCGATGAGCGTCGAGGGGGGACCCGTCGGGCTCCTCGTGCTGCACGGGTTCACCGGGAACCCCCAGTCCGTCCGGCCCCTCGCGGAGGGCGCCGCGGCGGCGGGGCACTCGGTCGAGATGCCGCTGCTGTCCGGCCACGGCACCGTGATCGAGGACATGCTGCCGACCACCTGGGCCGACTGGTCCGCCGACGCCGAGGCGGCCTACGAGCGGCTCGCCGCCCGGACCGAGAAGGTGGTCGTCGCCGGGCTCTCGATGGGCGGGTCGCTGACCTGCTGGCTGGCGTCGCGGCACCCCGCGATCGCCGGCATCGTGTGCGTGAACCCGGCCACCCGGGCCGCCCCGGAGGTGCGCGACTTCATCCAGTCCCTCGTCGACGCCGGCGAGGAGGTCATGGACGGCATCGGCTCCGACGTGTGCAAGGAGGGCGTCGAGGAGCTCGCCTACAAGGGCACGCCGCTGCGGCCCCTGCTGTCCCTGTTCGACGCGGCCAACGAGATGGGGCAGGAGGCGTTCTCCCGGATCCGATGCCCGCTGCTGTTGTTCACCAGCCCCGAGGACCACGTCGTGCCGCCCGCCGACTCCGACTTCCTCGCGGAGGCGGTGTCGGGGCCCGTGGAGCGGGTGACCTGCGAGCGCAGCTACCACGTCGCGACGATCGACCACGACCGCGACCTCATCGTCGAGCGCACCCTCGAGTTCGTCGATCGGGTGACCGCCTGAGCGGTCGGTAGGCTCGTGCGGCCATGACCGAACGACTCACGACCGCCGAGGTCGCCAAGGTGGCCGAGCTGGCCCGCCTGCGACTCACCCCCGAGGAGCTGGAGCGGTTCACCGACCAGCTCGCCGCCGTGCTGGACCACGCCGCCGACATCGAGGCACTCGACCTCGACGGCGTCGAGCCGCTCGCACACCCCGTGCAGCTCACGAACGTGATGCGCGACGACGAGCCCGGCGAGGTGCTCGACCGCGAGGAGGTCCTCGCCCAGGCACCCGCCACCGAGGAGGGCCAGTTCCGCGTGCCGCCCGTGCTGGGGGAGGGGGCGTGAGCGCCGGGACCGCCGCCGGCATCGCGGGGGCCGTGCGGGCGGGTGAGCGCCGCGCGGTGGACGTCCTCGAGGAGCACCTCGCCCGCATCGAGGCCCGCGAGCCCGAGATCCACGCGTTCAACCTCGTCACCACCGACGCGGCCCGCGCCGCCGCCGCGGCGGTCGACGAGCAGGTCGCCCGGGGCGAGGACCCCGGTCCCCTCGCGGGGGTCCCGGTCGCGCTGAAGGACAACCTGTGCACCCGGGGCATCCCGACCACGTGCTCGTCCCGGATGCTCGAGGGCTGGGCGCCCCCCTACGACGCCACCGTCGTCGAGCGGCTCGCCGCGGCCGGCGCGGTCGTCGTCGGCAAGACGAACCTGGACGAGTTCGCGATGGGGTCCTCGACCGAGCACTCGGCGTTCGGCCCCACCCGCAACCCGCACGACACCTCCCGCGTGCCCGGCGGCTCCTCCGGCGGGTCGGCCGCCGCGGTCGCCGCGGGCTTCAGCCCGATCGCGCTCGGCTCCGACACCGGGGGCTCGATCCGCCAGCCCGCCGCGCTCTGCGGCGTCGTCGGCGTCAAGCCGACCTACGGGCGGGTGTCGCGGCTCGGGCTCATCGCCTTCGGGTCGTCGCTGGACCAGGTGGGGCCGCTCGCGGCGGACGTCGCCGACGCGGCGCTCGCCTGCGAGGTGATCGGCGGGCACGACCCCGGCGACTCGACCTCCCTGCCCGAGCCGTTCCCCGACCTGCGCGCCCACCTGGACGACGGCGTCGAGGGCATGCGCGTCGGCATCGTCGCCGAGCTGACCGGCGACGGCATCTCACCCGACGTCGCGGCGCAGGTCCGCGCCGCCGCCGAGGCGCTCGCCGCCGCGGGCGCGTCGGTCGAGGAGATCTCGGTCCCCGCGGTGACCTACGGCCTGTCCGCCTACTACCTCGTCGCACCCGCCGAGGCGTCCTCGAACCTCGCCCGCTACGACGGCGTGCGCTACGGGTTGCGGGTCGAGGCCCCGAACTCGGTGGAGATGATGGAGGCGACGCGCACCGAGGGCTTCGGCGACGAGGTGAAGCGGCGCATCATGCTGGGCACCTACGCGCTCTCCGCCGGCTACTACGACGCCTTCTACGGCAAGGCGCTCAAGGTGCGCACGCTGATCCGGCGCGACTTCGAGGCCGCCTACTCGAAGGTCGACGTGCTGATCTCGCCCACGTCGCCGACCACCGCGTTCCGGTTCGGGGAGCGCTCCGCCGACCCGATGGCCATGTACCTCAGCGACGTCTGCACGATCGTCGCGAACCTCGCCGGCCACCCCGCGATGTCGGTGCCGTACGGGACCGACGCCGAGGGGCTGCCCGTGGGCGTGCAGGTGATGGCACCCGCGCTCGGCGAGGTGCCCATGTTCCGCGTCGCCGCCGCGCTCGAGAGGAGCCTCGCATGAGTGCCGCCACCGGCTTCGACCCCGCCGAGTGGGAGGTCGTCATCGGGTTGGAGGTGCACGCCGAGCTGGCGACCCGCACCAAGCTGTTCTCCGCCGCGCCCAACCGCTTCGGCGAGGAGCCCAACACCCACATCGACGCGCTCACCCTCGGCCTGCCCGGTTCGCTCCCCGTGCTGAACCGCCATGCCGTCGAGCTGGCGATCCGGGTGGGGCTCGCCCTCAACTGCACGGTGCAGCGCTCCGTGTTCGCGCGGAAGAACTACTTCTACCCGGACCAGTCGAAGAACTACCAGATCTCCCAGTACGAGCTGCCGATCAACCGTGACGGCTGGCTCGAGCTGCCGAGCGGCAAGGTGGTCGGCATCGAGCGGGCCCACCTCGAGGAGGACACCGGCAAGACCACCCACGTGGGTGGCGGTGGCCGCATCCACGAGGCCGAGTACTCGCTGGTCGACTACAACCGCGCCGGCGTGCCGTTGCTCGAGATCGTCGGCCGCCCCGACCTGCGCTCCGCGGAGGAGGCCCGCGCCTACGTGTCGGAGCTGCGGGCGATCCTCGTGGCCGTCGGTGCCTCCGACGGCAAGATGGAGGAGGGCTCGCTGCGCGTCGACTGCAACGTGTCGGTGCGGCGCCGCGGCGAGGACGCGCTCGGCACCCGCTGCGAGATCAAGAACATCAACTCGCTGCGCAGCCTCGGCCGCGCGATCGAGTACGAGGCGGCCCGCCAGGTCGACCTCATCACCTCGGGCGAGCGGGTGGAGCAGCAGACCCGCCACTGGAACGAGGAGGACGGGCGCACCCACACGCTGCGCTCGAAGGAGGAGTCCGACGACTACCGGTACTTCCCCGACCCCGACCTCGTCGTGCTCGACCCGTCAGAGGAGTGGATCGAGCAGGTGCGTGCCGACCTGCCGATGCTGCCCGCCGCCCGCCGGCACCGCCTCGCGGAGCGCAGCGGCGTCGAGCTCGAGCGCACCGCGCTGATCGTCGAGCGGGGCCTCGACGAGCTGTGCCTCGCCGCGATCGACGCCGGGGCGGACCCCGCCCGCACGCTCACCCACGCCGAGCACAACCTCGCGGACGAGCGGGCCACGGGGCTCGACCCCGCGGCGTTCGCCGAGCTGGTCACCATGGAGGTGGACGGCAAGCTCACCGCCACCCAGGCCAAGACGGTGCTCGCCGAGATGGTCGAGAAGGGCGGTGCACCCGCCGAGATCGCCGCGGCGCACGGGTTCGAGGCGATGGACACCTCCCAGCTCGAGGCGATGGTCGACGAGCTCATCGCCGCCCACCCCGACGAGTGGCAGCGCTTCTGCGACGGCGACGCCAAGATCACCGGCTTCTTCGTCGGCCAGGTGATGAAGGCCACCAAGGGCAAGGCGGACGGCAAGGTCGTCACCGGGCTGCTGCACCAGCGCAAGGGCTGATGGGCGGCGCGCGGGCCCGGGTCCTCCCCGCGGTCCTGGCAGTGACGCTCGCGCTCCTCGCCGGGTGCACGAGCACGTCGGAGACCGCCGAGCTCGGCCACGACCCGGCCGACGAGACGGTCCCCGGCAACCTGCCCACCGCGCCGACCACCTCGCCCGACGACGGGGCGGGCCTCACGCCCAACGCGAACGCGCTGCTGGCCGAGCTCGAGTCGCTGCGGGAGGAGACGGACCTGTGCCGGATCCTGTCGGGGGCTGCGTTCGAGGGGCTGCTCACCGAGGAGCTCGACACCACCGCGCTGGTCACCAACCCGGCCGGGCTCAGCCGGCTCATCACCGCGGTCGACGCGACCTTCGCCCACCTCGTCGAGATCGCACCACCGGAGCTGACCGCCGCCATGGCGACGGTGCGGGACGTGTGGACCCGCCTCGCCTCGCTGGGCCCGGTCGCCGACGCGGAGGAGCGGGTCAAGGAGGTGCTCGCCGAGCCGGGGGTCGTCGCGGCGAACGCGGCGATCCTCGACTGGGCGGGGGCGAACTGCGTGCGCAGCGCCATCACCGACCTGCCGGGGTGACGCGGCGCTACATTCCGGCCGTGGCAACGATCTGGCAACTCATCGACGCGAAGGCCGACGAGATCCCCGACCGCACCCTGTTCATCGCGGAGGACGACTCGTCGATCACCTACGGGGAGTTCCGCGACCGGGCCGAACGCCTCGCGGCCGGGCTCCACGCCGCAGGCGTCGGGTCCGGCACCCGGGTCACCTGGCAGCTGCCCTCGTGCATCCCGACGGTGCTCGTGACCGCGGCGCTGGCCCGCCTCGACGCGGTGCAGAGCCCGGTGCTGCACCTGTACCGCGAGAAGGAGCTCGGGTTCGTGATGCGCCACACCGGCGCGGAGGTGTGCATCGTCCCCGACGAGTGGAAGGGCTTCGACTACGCCGGCATGGCGCGCAAGCTCGCCGAGGGCATGGACCCCTCGCCACGGGTGATCACCCTCGAGGAGCTCACCGAGGGCGACCCGTCGACCCTGCCCCCGCCCGCGTCGTTCCCCGACGGTGAGGAGCCGATCCGCTGGATCTACTCCACCTCCGGCACGACCTCCGACCCCAAGGGGGTGCAGCACACCGACGGCACCCTGCTCGCCGGCGGCCGCGGGCTGGCCGACGCGCTGCAGATGACCCCCGACGACGTCGGGTCCATCGCGTTCCCGTTCGCGCACATCGCAGGTCCCGACTACCTGGTGATGATGCTGCTGTCGGGCATGTCGGCGGTGATCGTCGAGGCCTTCTCGCCGAGCGACGCCGTCGAGCTCTACCGGCGCCACGGCGTGACCATGGCCGGCGGCGCGACCGCCTTCTACCAGATGTTCCTCGCCGAGCAGCGCAAGCAGCCCGGCGAGCCGATCATCCCGACCCTGCGCGCGCTGTCCGGCGGCGGCGCGCCCCTGCCGCCCGAGCTGTACCGCGAGGTGCGCGAGGAGATGGGCATCAAGATCTGCCACGGCTACGGCATGACCGAGGTGCCGATGATCACCCAGGGCGGCCCGTCCGACAGCGACGAGCAGCTCGCCCACACCACCGGCAAGCCGGTCACGGGCGCCGAGGTCCGCATCGTCACCGACGCCGGCGAGGTGGCACCCCCCGGCGTGGACGGCGAGGTGCGGGTCAAGGGCCCGATGGTCTGCAAGGGCTACACCGACCCGGCGCTGACCGCCGAGGCGTTCGACGAGGACGGCTACTTCCGCACCGGCGACATCGGCCACCTGCGCGAGGACGGCCACGTGGTGCTGACCGGGCGGCTCAAGGACATCATCATCCGCAAGGGCGAGAACATTTCCGCCAAGGAGATCGAGGACCTCCTCTACGCGCACCCGAAGGTCGGCGACGTCGCGGTCATCGGCCTGCCGGACCGCGAGCGGGGGGAGCGCGTGTGCGCCGTGGTGGAGCCGCCGGAGGGCGGCGAGGCGATCACCTTCGACGAGATGGTCGCGCACCTCCAGGCCCAGGGGCTCACGAAGTTCAAGACCCCCGAGCAGCTCGAGGTCGTCGACTCGCTGCCGCGCAACGAGACGCTGCGCAAGGTCCTCAAGTACAAGCTGCGCGAGGAGTTCGCGGGGAAGCAGTGGCCCTGACGGTCCGGTCGCTGGCGGAGCACGCGGACCCCGACGCCGCGCTCGCCGCCTACCACCGGGTCGACGCGGCCGCGTTCGGCTCGGCGCCGGACCCCTCGGTGCTCGGGGCGAAGCGGCCGCTCGTCGAGCCCGACCGCTGGCTGCTCGCCTCCCTCGACGACGAGCCGTGCGGTGGCGTGGGCTCCTTCCCGTTCGAGCTGACGGTGCCGGGCGGGTCGACGGTGCCCGTCTCGGGGGTGGCCGACGTCGGCGTGCTGCCGACCCACCGCCGGCGCGGGGTGCTGCGCGCGCTGCTGCAGCGGCAGCTGGACGAGCTGGCCGAACGGGGCGACGTCGCCGCGGTCCTCCACGCCTCCGAGGCGGGCATCTACCGGCGCTTCGGCTTCGGCCCCGCGACCCGGTGGCGCCACGTCGACATCGACGTGCGCGGCGCGGCGTTCGCACCGGGATGGCCCGATCCGGGCGGCAGGTACCGGATGCTGCCGAGGGACGAGGCGCTCGCACCGTGCGCCGAGGCCCACGAGCGGGCCCGCCTCGGCCGCGCCGGGGGCCTCTCCCGCAGCGAGGCGTGGTGGCGGGTCGTGCTCGGAGAGGTGCCCCTCTACCTCGGCGGCGGGCGGGACCGGCACGTGGTGCTGCACGCGGACGACCGGGGCGAGGTCGACGGCTACGCGATCTACAGCGTGCGCGAGGACTGGTCGGGCGGGCGCGCCGGCCACACGCTGCACGCATCCGAGGTGGTCGCCGCGGACGAGCGGGTCGAGCTGGGCCTGTGGCGCACGCTGCTCGACCACGACCTCGTCGAGCGTGCCACCGGGCCGCTGCCCGTCGACCACACGCTGTGGGACGTGCTCGTCGACCCGCGCCGGGCCCGGGTCCGGTGGGAGCAGGACCTCCTGTGGGCCCGCCCCCTCGACGTCCCCGCGGCGCTGTCGGCTCGCACCTACGCGGCGGACGGCTCGGTGGTCCTCGACGTGCTCGACCGGTTCCGCCCCGACACCGCCGGACGGTTCGAGCTGGGCGCTGAGCAGGGGAAGGCGTCCTGCGAGCCCACCACGCGGCCCGCCGAGCTCCGGCTGGACGTGTCGGACCTGGCCGCGTGCTGGCTGGGCGACGCGTCCGTGCGCCGGCTGGTGCGGGCCGGCCGGGTGGAGGAGCTCGCCGAGGGCGCCGCGGCGCGGGCGGACGCGATGTTCGCGACGGAGCGGGCCCCGTGGTGCTGGGTGCGGTTCTGATGGGCGGTCGGTGATGGCGCGCAGCTCAGGTGCCGAACCGGACGACCGCCGTCCCTCGCTGCGCCCGGAGCTGCTGTCCGGACGCTCGCTCGAGCCGCCGCCACGCCGATGGCGGGAGGTGCTGCGCGAGCACCGCGGCAAGGTCGCCGCGGCGATCGCGGTCGTCCTGGTCGCCGCCGGCCTGCTCACCGGCAAGGTCGTCGCCGAGCGGTCCGCGGACCGGGCCACCGCGGCCCGCGCGGAGGAGCTGCGCGAGCTGCTCGAGGGGGCGTCGCCCGAGGAGTTCCTCGCGTTCAACGCGGGCGTGCGCACGCCCGGGTCGCTCGCCGCGCGCGTCGCCGAGCAGGACGGGTTCATGAGCGTCGACGCGAACGCGCAGCGCTCGTTCATCCGGGTGCAGCCCTCGGGGTGGTGGGCCGGCTTCACCGAGCGCTGCCTCGTCGCGGTGGTCCGCGACGAGGGGGTGGCGGTCACGGTGCCGAAGACCGCGTGCGTCCGCGTCGGGGCACCGGCCCGCTGATCACCTACGTTTGGGGCATGAGCGAACCGAACGACCTCAAGCTCCGCTCGCACGACGTCACGGACTTCCCGACCCGCTCCCCTGCGAGGGCCATGCTGCGGGCGACCGGGATGACCGACGCCGACTGGGACAAGCCGCAGGTCGGCGTGGTGTCCTCCTGGAACGAGGTCACCCCCTGCAACATGCCGCTGGACCGCCTGGCGAAGCGCTCCAAGCAGGGCGTGGTCGACGCCGGCGGCGTCCCCGTCGAGTTCAACACGATCGCGGTGTCCGACGGGATCTCGATGGGGCACGAGGGCATGCGCGCCTCGCTGGTGTCCCGCGAGGTGATCGCGGACTCGGTCGAGACCGTGATGCACGCCGAGCGCTTCGACGCGATGGTCACCTTCGCGGGCTGCGACAAGTCGCTCCCGGGCATGCTGATGGCCGCCGCCCGCCTCAACCTGCCGTCGGTGTTCCTCTACGGCGGCTCCAAGCTGCCCGGCAACTGGAACGGCAAGGTGCTCGACATCACCTCGGTGTTCGAGGCGGTCGGGGCGCACGCCACCGGCGCGATCGACGACGACGAGCTCCGCCACATCGAGGAGAACGCCTGCCCGACGATCGGCGCGTGCGCCGGCATGTTCACCGCCAACACGATGGCCTCGGTGGGCGAGGCCCTGGGCATGTCGCTGCCCGGCTCCGCGTCGGCGGCCGCGGTCGACCGCCGCCGCGACGACTTCGCCTACGCGTCCGGCACCGCGGTGCTCAACCTGCTCCGCCGGAACATCCGCCCGCGGGACATCCTCACCAAGGGGGCGTTCGAGAACGCGATCGCGGTGGTCATGGCGCTCGGCGGGTCCACCAACGCGGTGCTCCACCTGCTCGCGATCGCGCACGAGGCGCACGTCGAGCTCGAGCTGGACGACTTCAACAAGGTCGCCGCCCGGGTCCCGCACCTCGCCGACACCAAGCCGCACGGCAAGTACCACATGCAGGACATCGACCGCATCGGCGGGGTGCCCGTCGTGATGCGCATGCTGCTCGAGGAGGGGCTGCTGCACGGCGACGAGGTCACCGTCACCGGCCGCACCGTGGCGGAGAACCTCGAGATGCTCGATCCGCCCGCCCCCGACGGCGAGGTGGTCCACACCTTCGACGACCCCATCCACGACCTCGGCGGCATCGCCGTCCTGCAGGGTTCGCTCGCACCCGCCGGTGCGGTCGTGAAGGTCGCCGGCATCGACTTCGAGCAGTTCGAGGGGCCGGCCCGGGTCTTCGACGGCGAGGACGCCGCGATGGAGGCCGTGCTCGCCGGTCGCATCAACCCCGGCGACGTCGTGGTGATCCGCTACGAGGGGCCCAAGGGCGGGCCGGGCATGCGCGAGATGCTGGCGATCACCGGCGCGATGAAGGGCGCGGGCCGCGGCGAGGACTCGGCGCTGATCACCGACGGGCGCTTCTCGGGCGGCACCCACGGGTTCTGCATCGGACATGTCGCACCCGAGGCCGTCGACGGCGGCCCGATCGCCTTCGTCGAGGAGGGCGACCGGATCCGCATCGACGTGCGCACCCACACGATCGACCTCCTCGTCGACGAGGAGACGCTGCGTGCCCGCCGCGAGAGCTGGAAGCTGCCCGAGCCCCGCTACACGAGCGGGGTGCTGGCGAAGTACGCGCGGCTCGCCCAGGGCGCCGACAAGGGAGCGATCACGCTCCCGTGACCGGTTCGTGGCCCGCGGTGGCCACCCGGGGGCTGCACAAGCGCTTCGGCGACACCGTCGCCGTCGGCTCGCTCGACCTCGACGTCCCCAGGGGCAGCTTCTTCGGCCTCGTCGGCCCCAACGGGTCCGGCAAGACCACCACGCTGCGCATGGTGGGCGGGCTCCTGCGGCCCGACGCCGGCCAGGTGTGGGTGGCGGGGCACGACACGTGGGCCGACACGCTCACCGTGCGCCGGCTGCTCGGCGTCGTGCCCGACCCGCTCAACCTCTTCGACCGGCTCACCGCCCGCGAGCTGCTCCTGCACGTGGGGGAGCTGCGCGGCCTGCCCCGTGACGAGGCGGCCCGTCGCGCCGACGAGCTGTTCGAGGTCATGGAGCTCACCGACGACGCCGACCAGCGCATCGGCGGGTTCAGCCACGGGATGCGCAAGAAGACCGCGATCGCCGCGGCGCTCCTGCACCGCCCGGCGGTGCTGCTGCTCGACGAGCCGTTCGAGGGCGTGGACCCCGTCTCGGCGGTCGCGGTCCGCACGATGTTGGACCGCTACCGCGCCGCGGGCGGCACCGTCGTGTTCTCGAGCCACGCGATGGACCTGGTCGACCGCATGTGCGACCACGTCGCGGTGATGGCCCGCGGCGGGCTGCTCGCCGCCGGCCCCATCGAGATGCTGCGCGGCGGCGGCCGGCTGGAGGACGCGTTCATCTCCCTGGTCGGCGCGACGCCGCTCGACCCGTCGCGGCTCGCCTGGTTGGACTCCGAGCCGTGAACGGCGCCCGCACCGCGCCGCAGCGCCGGCTCGGCGTGGGCCGGGCGGTGGTCGCGTTCGCCCGGTTGAAGTGGCACCTGCTCCGGGGCGGGCTGAGGGGCAGCACCCAGCAGCGCATCCAGACCCTGCTGGCCGTCGTCATGTCGCTCGTGTTCGGGGTGATGGCGGCGGTGATCCTCGCGGGCCTGGGCCGCGGGTGGGAGGACGCCGGGCGCTTCGTCGTCGTCCTCCTCCCCGTCACGGTGCTCGGCCTCGGGGTCCTCTCGGCGGCGGCCGGCGTCGAGGCGACGATCGACCCGAGGCACCTCGCGTCGGAGCCGCTGACCTCCTGGGAGCTGGGCGTCGGCATGCTCGCCGCCGCGACCGTCGGGCCCCCCGCTCTTCTCGGGTTGCTCACCGGGGTCGGGATCGCCGCCGGGTGGGGTGGCGGGGGAGCGGTCGGCTGGGTGGTCACCGTCGCGGTGGTGCTCGCCTGGTGGGCGACGTTGCTGTTGTTCAGCCGCACCACCGCGAACCTGCTGGGCGCGGTCGCGTCGGGCCGCCTCCGCCAGGCCGCCCAGGTCGTCGCGTCGCTCTCCGCGCTGCTCGTGTGGTTCGCGGCGCAGCTGCTCGTCCGCCACACCGACGGGTGGGACTCGCAGCGGTGGGAGCAGCTCGCCCGCATCGGTCGATGGACCCCTCCCGGCCAGCTCGGGTGCGCGCTCGGCGCGCTCGACCGGCCGGCGGTGGCGCTCGGCCACCTGCTGCTCGGGGTTGCTTGGCTGCCGTTGCTCGCCTGGGCGTCGATCGCGAGCACCGAACGCCTCGCACGCAGCGCCCCGCGCCCCGGGGCGGTGCCCACCCGTGCCGCGACCCGGCCGACCGGGCTGCGCACCGGCGTGCTGCGCTGGCTGCCACGGGGACCCGTCGGTGCGATCGCCGCCCGCACCCTGGCGACCAAGGTCCGCACCCCCCGCCAGTCGGTCAACACGCTGACCGCGCTGCTGGTCGGCGCCGGGGTGGTGCTGGTCGGGCCGGTGCTCGACGCCGGCACGCCCGACCCGCGGCTGGTGATGGTCGGCGGCCTGCTGCACTTCGCCGTGCTCTTCGACGGCAACAACGCGTACGGGATGGACGGCCCGGCCATCTGGATGGAGGTCGCGTCGGGCGCGGGCGCCAAGGAGCTCACCCGCGGCAAGCTCCTCGCGTCCTTCGTGGTGATGGCGGCCCCGGCCGTGCTGCTGCCGGTGGTGCTCGCGGTGCTGACCGGTGGGTGGGCGTGGCTGCCCGCGGCCTGGCTGGTCAGCGCGGGCTCGCTCGCCGCCGCGTCCGGTGTCTCCGTGGCCAGCGCCACGTTCGCGCCGGTCGCGCTGCCGGACAGCCCGAACCCCCTCGCCGCGGGCGACACCGGCCAGGGCTGCGTGGCCGCGGTGATGCTCGGCTCCGGCACGCTGCTGCTCGGGATGGCCTCGGCCCCGGTGGCCGTCGGGGTGGCGCTGGCCTCCTCGCGCGGGGTGCTCCCCGCCACCGCGGCGGCGCTCGCCGCCCCGGTGGTCGGGCTGGCCGTCCTGTGGGCGGCGGACCTCGTGTGCCGGCGCCGGCTGGAGGGCTACGAGGCCGAGCTGGTGCAGAAGGTGACCCCCGCCCGATGAGCGCCACGGCCCGTGGTGGTTGGCAACCGGGTGGTGACCGCGCCAGACTGGACCCGATGCGCGCGACCAGCCTCCTCCTCGTATCCGCCTGACGGCGCACGACACGGAGTCCGCCCGCGCGTGCGCCCTCGACCTCCCGTAGCGGGAGGTCGTCCTAGTTTTCCGGCCGGGGCGCGGACGGCCCGGCCGGCCTCCACGCCGCCCGAGCCAGCCCACCACCAGGACCCCGAACAGGACGAACATGAACACCAACGGTGGAGAAGCCCTCATCAAGGCCCTCGAGCTGGAGGGGGTCGAGGTGATCTTCGGGCTGCCGGGGGGAGCGATCCTCCCGGTGTACGACCCGATCATCGACAGCCCCATCCGCCACGTGCTCGTGCGCCACGAGCAGGGTGCCGGCCACATGGCCGAGGGCTACGCGCTCGCCACCGGTCGCCCCGGCGTCGCGATGGTCACCTCGGGGCCCGGCGCCACGAACATCGTCACGCCGCTCGCGAACGCCTACATGGACTCGACCCCCATGGTGGTCATCACCGGGCAGGTCGCGACGCCCGCGATCGGCACCGACGCCTTCCAGGAGTGCGACACGGTCGGCATCACCCGGGGCGTGACGAAGCACAACGAGCTGGTCACCCGGGCCGAGGACATCCCGCTGGCGATCCGCCAGGCGTTCCACATCGCGACCACCGGTCGGCCCGGCCCCGTCCTGGTCGACATCCCGAAGGACACCGTCGACCCGACGAACCCCCGCTCCGCGCTCGAGTGGTACTGGCCGACGGACGCCGAGGTGACCTCGAGCCTGCCGGGCTACCGCCCGACGACGAAGGGCCACCCGCGCAAGATCAAGGAGGCCGCCGAGCTGATCTGCGCGGCGCGCCGCCCGGTGATCTACGCCGGTGGCGGCATCCTGCGCGCCCGCGCGGCGGAGGCCCTGCGGGCGCTCGCGGAGCTCACCGGCATCCCCGTGGTGACCACGCTGATGGCGCGCGGCGCGTTCCCCGACGACCACGAGCTGTGCCTGGGCATGCCGGGCATGCACGGCAACTACACCGCGGTGACCGCGATGCAGCGCTCCGACCTGCTGATCGCGCTCGGCAGCCGCTTCGACGACCGGGTCACCGGCCGGCTCGACGGCTTCGCACCCGACGCGAAGGTCATCCACGTCGACATCGACCCCACCGAGCTCGGCAAGGTCCGCCGCCCCGACGTCCCGATCGTCGGTGACGTCCG
>CBFGTJ010000002.1:0-52728 GCA_965651815.1 uncultured Microthrixaceae bacterium
CCAAGGTCGGCGCCGACACCTTCGTGGTCGACGCCGACTGCCACCCTCAGGTGATCGAGGTCGTGCGCACCCGCGCCGAGCCGCTCGGCATCGAGGTCGTCGAGGCCGGCGCCGACGCGATGGGCGAGCACGAGGCGTTCGGCGTGCTGCTCGCCTACCCCGGCAGCAGCGGCGAGGTCCGCGACCTGCGGCCCGTCGCCGAGGCCGCGCACGCGGCCGGCACCGTCGTGTGCGTCACCGCGGACCTGCTGGCGCTGACGCTGCTCACCCCGCCCGGTGAGTGGGGCGCGGACGTCGTCGTCGGCTCCGCCCAGCGGTTCGGGGTGCCGCTCGGCTTCGGTGGCCCCCACGCCGGCTACATGGCGGTGCGGGACGAGGCGAAGCGGTCGCTGCCCGGCCGGCTGGTCGGCGTCTCGGTCGACACCCAGGGCCGTCGCGCGCTGCGCCTCGCACTGCAGACCCGCGAGCAGCACATCCGCCGCGAGAAGGCGACCTCCAACATCTGCACCGCACAGGTGTTGCTCGCCGTGATCGCCGCTGCCTACGCGACCTACCACGGCCCCGACGGCCTCCGCGCGATCGCGGATCGCACCCACCGCTTCACGGCGGTGGCCTCCACGGAGCTGCGGGCCGCCGGGTTGGACGTCGCAGGTGAGACCTGGTTCGACACGCTCACGGTCCGGGTCCCGGGCGGCGCGGACCGCATCGTCGCCGCGGCGCTCGGGCGTGGCCTGAACCTCCGCCACGACTCCCCCGACGTCGTCGGCTTCTCGCTGGACGAGACGACCACCGCGGCGACCCTCGCCGCGCTGCTCGGGGCGTTCGGCATCGAGCGCGATCCCGCGGACCTCCAGCGCGCCGCGGATGCCGTCGACGGGCTCCCCGGCATCCCCGCCCCGCTGCAGCGGAGCTCCGGGTACCTGGAGCACCCCACCTTCCACCGCTACCGCTCCGAGACGTCGATGATGCGGTACCTGCGCGAACTGGCCGACAAGGACCTCGCCCTGGACCGGACGATGATCCCGCTCGGGTCCTGCACGATGAAGCTCAACGCGGCGGCGGAGATGGTGCCGATCACCTGGCCCGAGTTCGCGGACGTGCACCCCTTCGTGCCCCAGGACCAGGCGCAGGGGTACCTGGAGATGATCCGCGAGCTCGAGTCCGCGCTCGCGACGATCACCGGCTACGACGCCGTGTCGGTGCAGCCCAACGCGGGCAGCCAGGGCGAGCTGGCCGGGCTCCTCGCCATCCGGGGCTACCACCGCGCCCGGGGTGAGCCGGAGCGCGACGTGTGCCTCATCCCCGCCTCCGCGCACGGGACCAACGCGGCGAGCGCCGTGATGGCCGGGATGCGCGTCGTGGTGGTGGCCACCGACGAGGACGGCAACGTCGACATGGACGACCTGCGGGCGAAGGCAGCGGAGCACGCGGAGGACCTCGCCGCGGCGATGGTCACCTACCCCTCGACGCACGGGGTGTTCGAGGAGGGCATCGTCGAGCTGTGCGAGGTGGTGCACGCGGCGGGCGGCCAGGTCTACGTCGACGGCGCCAACCTGAACGCGATGGTCGGCATCGCCCGGCTCGGGCGGTTCGGTGCGGACGTGAGCCACCTCAACCTGCACAAGACGTTCTGCATCCCCCACGGTGGCGGCGGCCCCGGTGTCGGCCCCGTCGCCGCCCGAGCGCACCTGGCCCCGTTCCTGCCCAACCACGGGCAGTGGACCGGTGCGGGCCCGGACACCGGTCCGGGGGCCGTGTCCGCCGCGCCGTTCGGCTCGGCGAGCATCCTGCCGATCAGCTGGATGTACGTCACGATGATGGGCGACCGGCTCCGGTACGCGACCGACGTGGCGGTCCTCGCCGCGAACTACGTCGCCGCCCGGCTGTCACCGCACTACCCGGTGCTCTACACCGGCAGGGGCGGCTTGGTGGCGCACGAGTGCATCGTCGACCTGCGCCCGATCGAGCGGGAGACCGGCATCAGCAACGAGGACGTCGCCAAGCGGCTCATCGACTACGGGTTCCACGCGCCGACGATGTCGTTCCCGGTGCCGGGCACGCTGATGATCGAGCCGACCGAGTCCGAGGACCTCGCGGAGCTCGACCGGTTCTGCGACGCGATGATCGCGATCCGCGAGGAGATCCGGAAGGTCGCGGACGGCGAGTGGCCCGCGGACGACAACCCGCTGGTGCACGCACCCCACACGGCCGAGGAGGTCGGCGGGGACGACTGGGACCACGCCTACCCGCGCTCGGTGGCGGGCTGGCCCACGGCGCACCAGCGGCGGGCGAAGTACTGGCCGCCGGTCAGCCGCATCGACGGTGGCTACGGCGACCGGAACCTGGTGTGCGCCTGCCCGCCGATCGAGGAGCTCGCGGAGGGCTGACCCTGCGTGACCGCTGACGGGCCCGCCCTGCGGGCCCCCCGGCCGCTCCGCTCACGCCCTCCCGGAGCGGACGAACGGCAGCTCGACGCAGCGTGCGGGCACCTGGGTGCCGCGCACGTCGATCGTCAGCTCGTCGCCGGGGGTCACCTCCGGTGGCAGCAGCGCGAGCGCGATCCCGCACTGGAGCGTGGGCGAGAAGTTGCCCGAGCTGAGCCGGCCGATCTCGACGCCGTCGCGCAGCACCGGCTGGCCGGCGCGGGGCGGGCGGCGCCCCTCGGTGCGCAACCCGCGCAGCGCCCTGGTCCCGCCCTGCTCCCGGCGGCGCTCGAGCGCCGCGCGGCCACGGAAGTCGCCCTTGTCCCAGCTGACGACCCAACCGAGCCCGGCGTCCAGCGGCGTGATGCCCGCGCCGAGCTCGTTGCCGTGCAGCGGCAGCCCCGCCTCGAGCCGCAGGGTGTCGCGGGCACCGAGGCCCGCGGGGGTCGCCCCCGCCGAGGTGAGCGCGTTCCAGAACGACTCGGCGACGGCCACCGGGACGGCGCACTCGACGCCGTCCTCACCGGTGTAGCCGGTGCCGGCGACGAGGCACTCGACCCCCTCGTAGGTGAACGGCTGCAGGCGGAACCGGGCGACGCCCTCGGCCCCGGGCGCCACCTGGCGAACGACCTCGCGCGCCCGTGGCCCCTGCACGGCCAGCAGCGCGCGGGTGGACGTCGTGTCCTCGACCTGCAGCTCGTCGTCACCGGCGGCGGCGTGCAGCGCGTCGAGCACGTCGTCGGTGTTCGAGGCGTTGGGCATGACGTCGAAGACGTCGTCCTCGACCCACCACACGATGATGTCGTCGAGCACCGAGGCGTCGTCCTCGTCGAGCAGGTGGGTGTACTGGGCCCGCCCCGGCTCGATCTTGGCCAGGTCGTTGGTCAGGGCGCGCTGCAGCGCGCCGAAGGCTCCGGGCCCCGAGACCCGCACGGTGCCGAGGTGGCTGGCGTCGAACACGGCCACGCCCTCGCGGCACGCACGGTGCTCCTCGACGGTGCCCGTCGGGTACGCGAGGGGCATCTCCCAGCCCCCGAAGGGGACCATCTTGGCCCCGAGGGCGCGGTGGACCGCATCCAGCGGCGAGTGGCGCACCTCGGCCTACAGCGCGGTGCCGGTCGACGAGGCGTCGGTGCGGACCGCCGGTTCGCCGTCGATGGCCTCCGCTGGCGGCACCGAGGGCCGCAGCTCGAGGATCTTCGCGTCGACCTCGTCCTTCACGGAGTCCAGCGGCAGCACGTTGAGCACGCCCTGGCCCTTCTTCACCACGTCGATCAGCTCGCCGTCGGAGCGGACGAGGACGGCGGTGGTGCCGTCGAGGATGAGGTTCGCCGAGGAGATGTCCTCCCCCAGCTGCTCCCGCAGGTAGGTGAACGCCTGGCGGACCGACTCGAGCTTGAGCCCGGCGTCGAGCAGGGTCTTGATGACCTTCAGCTCGAGCAGGTCGCGGTAGGAGTACAGGCGACGGGAGCCGCTGCCGCGGGCCTCGGCGAGGGACGGCCGCACGAGGTCGGTGCGGGCCCAGTAGTCGAGCTGGCGGTAGGAGATCCCCACCACCTCGGCGGCCTTTCGGCCGCTGTAGCCCTGCTCTGGCGTCGTGCTGGAAGCGGAAGTGGTCGCGTCGGTCATGGTCGCTCCTGGGTTTCGCGGCCACAGCCGCCGCGAAGTTGCACCGGGGAAATTACCCCGTGGTGACCAGTATGCGATGGATCCGCCGTTCGTGCACGACCTCACTCCCAGACGGTCGCCACGGGAGCCCCGGAAGGCCCACGGGCGGGCTCAGGAGGCGAAGTCGTCGGGGCTGACCTGGTCGATGAACTGGCGGAACTCCTCGACGACCGCCTCGGGCGACTCCTCCGGCAGCTCGTCCTCCTCCGACTCCTCGACGAAGCCGGCCTCGTCGAGCACGCTGTCGGTCGCGAAGATCGGGCACCCCACCCGGACGGCCAGGGCCACCGCGTCGGACGGTCGGGCCGAGACGCGGTGCTCACCGTCGGCGGTGCGCAGGTGCAGCTCGGCGTAGTAGGTCGTGTCCCGCAGCTCGGTGAGCACGATGCGCTCGAGCTGCGCGCCGAGCTCGTCGAGCACGTCGCAGAACAGGTCGTGGGTGAGCGGGCGAGGGGTCTCGACCTCCTCGAGCGCGAACGCGATCGCGGTGGCCTCGGGTCCGCCGATGAAGATCGACAACTGCCGCCGGCGCCCCTGCAGCTCGCGCAGCACCACGACCGGGGTGTTGCTCGGCAACTCGACGCGGACGGCGACCAGCTCGAGTTCGATCACCGCCCGAGCATAACGCTCCACCCCCGGAGAGGTCCGAGCGCGCGGGGCGTTCGGCGCTGCGGGCTCAGCGGCCGAAGTTGGGCCCCAGCCGGCGCCGCAGGAGCACGGCGTGGAGCTCGGCTCCCATGTCCTGCAGCTCCTCGGCGCGGGCGATCGCCTGCTCCCTGGCGGCCGGGTTCCGCTGCTTGAGCAGGGGCACGACCAGCTGCTCCACGAAGCCCGCCTCGCGCTCCGCCGCGACCTTGTACATGCGCAGGTGCCGGGCGCCGACGCCCAGCTCGGCGTAGCGGGCGGCGATCTTCGCGACCTCGAGCGCGTCGCCGTCGTACTGGGGGTCGCCACCGAGCACCGACGGTTCGACCAGGCCGTACTCCTCGAGGTCGGCCAGCAGCTCGGGGGCGATGCCCGCCGCCTCGCACAGCTCGGCCCGGTTCATCCGGACATCCTCCCTGCGCCGGCGGCCCTTGCCACGTCGCGTCGCGGGTTCGGCCGCCGCCTCCGCCTCCTCCGGGCCGCCCTCGGACGCCTCGTCCTCGGCACGGGCCGGCTGGGGGCGGCGCGACCGTGGGTCCTCCTGGAGGGCGGCGACCACGTCGGCCGGCGTCGCGTAGCGCTGGCGCCGCTGCTCGGCCGTCTCCCCCGCGCCGGCACTGCCGGCGCGTTCCCCCGCTACCGCCTCCTCCTCGGGGCGACCCGCGGACGGGGTCGGCGCCGAGCTGCGCTGGGAGCGGGGCGTGCGCCGCGCCGAGGACGCGACCGCGGGGTGTGCGGGCGACCGCTGCGCGGCCCCCTCACCGCCGTCGTCGTCCTCCTCCGCGTGGTCCTCCTCGGCGTCCTCGCCGGCGTCGGCGGCGCCGCCGGCGTCGGTGACGTCGATCGTGCGGGACGCCCCGGGCTCGCCCTCCTCGGGCTGCTCCTCCGAGGTGCCCGACGCCGGTCCGGTGGCGGCGGACGACCACAGCGTCGGCTGCCCCTCGGGGGACACGTCCACGCCCTGGTCGAGCATCTTGCGGATGACCTTGAGCGGGAGGAAGTGGTCGCGCTGCTGGCGCAGGATCCAGCGGAGCCGCTCGATGTCGGAGTCGTAGAACTTCCGGTAGCCCGCGGCGGTGCGCTCCGGGGCGATCAGGCCCTGGCTCTCGAGGAACCGGATCTTGGAGATCGTGACGTCGGGGAAGTCCTCCTGGACGAGCGAGAGGACCTCACCGATGGACAGGTGTCCGACGCCGGCCCCGCCGCTCACGAGCCACCACCCAGCGTGCCGATCACGAACACGAGGCGGAACTTGCCGACCTGCACCTGGGCGCCCTCCCGCAGGGGCGCCTCGTCGATGCGCTCGCCGTCCAGGTACGTGCCGTTGAGCGACCCGACGTCCGCCAGCCGGTACTGCCCGTCGGGCGAGCGGCGCACCTCGGCGTGGCGGCGGGAGACCGTGATGTCGTCGAGGAAGATCGTGCTCTCGGGGTGCCGGCCGATCGTCACGACGTCGTCGGCGAGCGCGAAGCGTGCGCCCGCGGTCCCGCCCCGGGTGACGATGAGCTGGCCCACCTCGCCCTCGCCCGGGACGTCGACGCCGACGACCGGGTACGCACCCGTGGCCACGTCCTCACCCTCGGGCAGCGCGGACCCGCACGCGGAGCAGAAGTTCGCTCCGGGTGCGTTCTGGGTGCCGCACACCCCGCACACGAGGCCGTCGTGCTCCACGAGCCGCGCTCAGCCCTCGGTCAGGTCCCGGTACGCCGCTGCGTCGAGCAGCGAGTCCACCGAGGACGGGTCCGCCAGCTCGATCACCGCGATCCACCCCGCCCCGTACGGGTCGGAGTTGACCAGCTCGGGGCTCGCCTCGAGCTCGGTGTTGACCTCGACGACGGTGCCCTCGACCGGCGCGTAGATCTCCGACACCGACTTGGTGGACTCGACCTCACCGAACGCGTCGCCCGGGTTGACCGTCCGGTCGAGCTCGGGGACCTGGACGAACACCACGTCGCCCAGCGCGTCCTGTGCGTAGTCCGTGATCCCGATGCGGGCCCGGTCACCCTCGAGTCGCACCCATTCGTGGTCCGAGGAGTAACGGAGGTCGTCAGGCACGTTCATGCCGCGAACGCTACCTGACGCGGTGCGGGGCGCGAGCCGCCCCTCCGTCGGCCCCGGCGCCACGCCGACGGGCCGGGCCGGCTAGCGCAGCATCTGCCGGATCCGGCGGCCGTACTCCTGCGCGAGGGTGCGTGCGTCACCGGCGGTGTCGCCCTCCGCCCAGATGTGGGTGACCGGTTCCTCGGGGTCCGGCAGCACGAGCACCCAGCCGGCGTCGTGGTGCACCTTGACCCCGTCGATGAGGTCGACGTCCCGCCCGTGGGTCTGCTCCACGAGGGTGCGCATGACCGTGCCCTTCTGCTCCCAGGGCGTCACGACCTCCTCGTGGACCATGTGCACGGTCGGGGTCGCGTCGACGACCTCGGAGAGGCGGGCGCCCCTCGTGGCGAGCAGGTCCAGCATCTTCAGCAGCCCCGCCGCGGCGTCGAAGGCCGGGAGGAAGCCGGGCAGGATGACCCCGCCCTCGGTGTTGGCGGCGAAGCCGACCTTGGGGTCGTCCGCCTCCTCCATCAGCGCCGCGGAGGACGTCTTGGTCCAGCGCACCTGGTAGCCGCGGGAGCGCACGATCTCCTCGGCGACGCGGCTGACCGTCACCGGCAGGGCCACCGTGTCGCCCACCAGCCGGTCGCAGACGAGGTCGAGGAACGAGAACAGCATCTGGTCGAACCCGAGCACGCGGCCCCGGTCGTCCACGAGGGTGAGCTGCTCGCCCGAGGGGTCCAGCACCGCACCCAGGTCCGCGCCCGACGCCCGGACGAGGTCGGCGACGCCCGCGGCGAGCTGGTCGCGGTCGTAGCCGAGGATGCCCCGGGTCGAGGCGAACGGGTTGACCGCCAGCACCTCCGCCCCGAGCTTCGACAGGACGTTCGGCATGACGAAGCTCGTCGAGCCGTACGCGTAGTCGATGACGACCTTGAACCCGCGCTCGGCGATGCCGCGCACGTCGATGGTCTGCTCGAGCGCCACCGCGTACTGCTCGAGCGCCCGGGGCACGAGGTCGATGTCGCCGATGTCGGCGGCGCTCACGCGCCGGAAGTCCTCACGGCCGAACAGGCGCTCGATCTTGCGCTGCTGGTCCTCGAGCAGGTCGGCCCCGTCGCCGTCCATGAAGCGGATGACGACCGTGTCGGGGTCGTCCGGGCTGAGCCGCAGCGTCACGCCGGCGGAGACCACCGTGGAGCGGCAGTGGAAGCGGGTCAGCGGCACGCTCGCGACCTCGAGGTCCATCACGTTGATACCGCCGGCGTTGAGCCCCGACATCATCGCCCGCTTCAGCATCCGGGCCGCCCGGCTCGAGTCGCGGGAGACGACCACCGTCGCCCCCTTCTTGAGCGACGTCGCGAAGGCGAGCGCGACCTTGGCGGCGAACTCGGGGGTCGCGTCCACGTTCGCGAGGCCCGACACGCCGCCCCGACCGAACAGGCTGCGTGCCCCCCGGGACTCCCAGATGAGGGAGGAGTTGACGACGGCGCCCGCCTCGATCGTCTTGAACGGGTACACCTTGACGTCGCTGGAGAGCACCGCGTTCTCGCCGACGAACACCTCGTCGCCGAGCACCACGCCCTCCTCGCAGCGCACGTTGCGCCGCAGGTCCGAGGCCCGGCCGACCACCGTGCCACGGAGGCGGGAGCCCTCCCCCAGGTAGGCGTTGTCGTGCACGACCGTGCGCTCCAGCTCGCAGTCGCGCCGCATCCGCACGCCGGTGCCGACGACCACGTACTCGCCGAGGCAGACCCCGGCGTCGACGTAGCAGTTGTCCCCGATCACCGCGGGGCCGTTGAGCACCGCGTCGGGGCTGATCTCGGTCCCCTCCCCGACGTAGATGCCCGGGGACAGCTCGAAGCCCGGGATCGACACCTGGACCCGGTGGTCGAGGATGTCCTTGTGGGCGCGCACGTACGCGTCCAGCGTGCCGACGTCCTCCCAGTAGCCCTCGGCGACCGACCCGACGATCCGCTCCCCCGCCTCGAGCAGGACGGGGAACACGTCCCCGGAGAAGTCGACGGGCTCGTCCGGGGCGATCCAGTCGAAGATGCTCGGCTCCAGCACGTAGATGCCGGAGTTGATCGTGTCGGAGAACACCTGGCCCCAGGTGGGCTTCTCGAGGAACCGCTCGATGGAGCCGTCCTCGTTCGCGATGACGATCCCGTACTCGAGCGGGTTCTCGACGCGCACCAGCCCGATCGTGGCGAGCGCCTCCTTGGCACGGTGCTCCTCGATCAGGGCGCCCAGGTCGATGTCGGTGAGGACGTCGCCGGAGATGACCAGGAACGTGTCGTCGAGGTGCTCCCGGGCGTTGCGGACCGAGCCCGCGGTGCCCAGCGGGGTCTCCTCGGCGGCGTAGACGATCCGGACCCCGAACTCGGAGCCGTCCCCGAAGTGGTTGCGGATGGCGTTCGGCATGAACGCCACGGTCACCACGATGTCGGTGATCCCGTGCGACCGGAGCAGGTCGACGATGTGCTCCATCATCGGCCGGTTCACCAGCGGCAGCATGGGCTTGGGCGCGTTCGAGGTGAGCGGCCGCAGCCGGGTTCCCTCGCCGCCCGCCATGATCACTGCCTTCACGTCGTCACCTTCCCTCGGTCGATCGAACGCTCGACATGCACCGCCAGTGCCCACGACGGCGCCGGCACGAACCTACCGCCCGGATCGGGAGCGGGAGGGAGGTCAGGCGCGCCCCTCCAGCGCACGCATCTGCCGGCCCTCACGGAGCGCGCGGACGCCCGCGGGCAGGTACCCGACGAACGCGATGAGGCTGAACACCAGCGCCGGCAGGCCCGAGAGCCAGGCGACCGCGAGGAACACGTTCGACGCGGTGTCCGACAGACCCGGATCGGCCGAGGCCAGGAACGCCGGGAAGGCCATCATCATCCCGAAGGTGCCGGCCTTGCCGAACCAGCTGACGTCCATGCGCCGGGCGCCGAGCGCCACGGTCAGCACCACGAAGGTGGACAGCAGGACCTCGCGCACGACGACCACCCACGCGAACGGCATGAACCACGAGACCTGCAGGTCGTCCAGCATGATCGCCGCGATGCCGACCACCATGAGCAACCGGTCGACGGTGGGGTCGAACATCTTGCCGAGGTTCGACACCTGGCCGAAGTGGCGCGCCACGTAGCCGTCGACCCAGTCGGTGGCGCCGAGCACCGCGAGCAGTGCCGCCGCCCAGAACCGGTCGTCCCGGCCGAACAGCAGCCACAGGAACAGCGGGATGCAGAGCAGGCGCACGAGCGTGATCAGGTTGGGCGCGGTGAGGATGCGGTCCTCGCCGTCGGGGATCTCCTCTCCGGCGAGGCCACGGGCGACGTGCGTCGGCTCGGTCATCGGCGGCCCATCGTACGGTGGCCCGCTCCTACGCTGGGGGCATGATCTCGACCGACGAGCCGAAGGACGGGCCCGCGGAGCCCACGGTGTTCACCCGCATCATCCGTGGGGAGCTGCCGGGGAGGTTCGTGTGGCGCGACGACGACGTGGTCGCCTTCCTCACGATCGCCCCGATCAACCCGGGCCACACGCTGGTGGTGCCGGTGCGCGAGGTGGACCACTGGACCGACGTCGACCCGGTGCTGTGGGGGCGCATCGCCCACGTGCAGCACGCGGTGGGCCGGGCGATCATGCGCGCGTTCCGACCGCTGCGGGTGGGGACGATGATCGCCGGGCTCGAGGTGCCGCACTGCCACGTGCACGTGCTGCCGATCGGCAGCGAGGCGGAGCTGGACTTCGCGAGGGCGGACCACTCGCCGGACCCGGCGTCGCTCGACGACGCGGCCGAGCGCATCCGCGCCGCGCTGCGCGAGCTCGGGCACGCCGAGGTCGCCGACGCCTGACCCCGCTCCCCGTTCTGTGCTGCGAGATCGGGGTGACGACCCCGATCTCGCGTCACGAAACGGCGGTGCCCAGACGACGGATCGCTGCGTGCAGGATCGGCGCGACCTCCCAGGGCCGACTCCACACCTGTTCGTCGGTGAGCTCCACGACCACGAACCCGGCGGCTTCGAGGGCTTCACGGCGGCGACGGTCCGCCTGCCGATCGAGCAACGCCGAGTGGTAGGCCGCGCTCTGGATCTCGACGATCAGCGGAAGGGTGGCGTGTCGGAAGTCGACGCGGCCGACCCACAGCTCGCCGCCCGAATCGACCTGGCGTCGCATCTCGATGCCGGCGTCCCGGAACAACTGCATCGCACGGGCTTCGAGGTTCGACGCCGGCGGCGTGTAGTGGAGCCCCCGCTGGTCCAGGTACGCCCGCAGGCCGGCCGTCCCGTTCCGGCCGCGGCGGCCCAGCTCGTCGAGGAACGCGCCGAGCGACCGACCCGACAGCAACCGCATCGACCACATGCGGTCGACGAGCCGCTCGGCTCGCTCGTCGGCGCACACGGCGAAGAGCTGGAGCGCGACGAGCTCGGGACGTGCGACGGGTACGGCTCGCAGCTCGGTGCACCACCGCTCGGGCAGGACGCGGACGCGGTGCACCACCGCGAGCTCGCTCCTCCGACGGCTCGACGAGGTCCGACAGACGTGCAGCGGCGTGAGGCTGCAGCCCGGCACTCCCCACCACGCCGCGCCGGAGATGTGGGACAGCACGGCGCCGGGCGCGGCGTCGAGGACGGCGGTCATCACGCGCTGCTCGGTGCTCTGCGGCGCCCCGGCACGGCGGAGGATCTCGCTCGTCACCGGGGCCCAGTGCGGCGAGCTCGCCATCGCGTAGATCACGTCGAACGACCTGCCCATCTCGCGCAGTTGGCGACGGCTCACCACCCCGTGTTGCCGCTCGGCGAGTGCCAACACGTCTCGATCGACCATCGGCCGATCATCGGCATCCCTGCCGCCGGGCACCACGGGCCGGGCTCCCCCGTCGGTACGGCTCCCATCTGTGCTGCGAGATCGGGGTGACGACCCCGATGTCGCGTCACAGAACGGGTTCGGGGGTGGGTTCGATGAGGTGCTCGCCCTTGTTCCGCACGTTGTTGACCTCGGTCGACACCGGGTGGAACGTGATGATCTCGGACGGTGCCGGCACCAGCAGCCGCCCGAGCAGCTCGGTGTCGTCCACCTCCGGTGAGAGCCACTCGTCCCAGGCCGAGCGGGGCAGGATCACCGGCATCCGGTCGTGCAGCTCCGACATCTTCTCGTTGGCGCCGGTGGTGATGATCGTGCACGAGTGCAGCGGCTCGGGCGGCGGCAGCTGCCCCTCGCCCGTGGTGCCTGCGCCGGAGCGTGCCCGGTCCTTGGGGCCCTTCCACACCTCCCACAGGCCCGCGAACGCGAACGGCTCGCCGTCGGGCCGGTGGATGAAGTACGGCTGCTTGCGCTTGCTGCCGGGCTCCTTCTTCCACTCGTAGAAGCCGTCCGCCGGGATGATGCAGCGCCGGTGCGCCAGCGCCTTCCGGAAGGCGGGCTTCTCGGCGACGGTCTCGGCGCGGGCGTTGATCATGCGGTTGCCGACCGAGATGTCCTTGGCCCAGAACGGCACGAGCCCCCACCGGAACGCGTCGAGCCGCCGCGCGCTGCCGTCGCTGTGCACCACGAACACGTCGGTGGTGGGCGCGGTGTTGTAGTTCGGACCCCGCTCGAGCAGCTGCTCGGGCATTTCGTCCACCTCGAAGTACTGGGCGAGCTGGTCGGGGGGCGTCGAGGAGACGAAGCGGCCGCACATGGCGGCGATGCTACGCGTGGGCACCGACGGCTCCGCGGCGGGGCCGCGGGCCCGAAGTACGATCGGCGCCTGCGATGACCGGTACCGAGGCCTCCCACGACGTCGTCGCGCCCGAGCCGGTCGCGGTGCCCGAAGGCGCGGTCCACCCGGTCGTGTCGGTCGTGACGCCGACGTACAACGAGGCGGAGAACATCCCGCTGCTGATCCCCCGGCTGCACGAGGCGCTGGCGGAGGTCCCCCACGAGATCATCGTCGCGGACGACGACAGCCCCGACGGCACCTGGGCGGTGGCCGAGGAGATCGCCGAGAAGGACCCGACGGTGCGGGTCATGCGGCGGTTCCACGATCCCGGGCTCTCGGCGGCGGTGCTCGACGGGATGTCGATCGCGCGGGGCGAGGTCATCGCGGTCATCGACGCGGACCTGCAGCACGACGAGTCGATCCTCCCCCGGATGGTCGAGGCGGTCCGCTCCGGTGAGGCGGACGTGTGCGTCGGCTCCCGCTCGACGGTCGGTGGCGGCTACGGCGACTGGACCGCCAGCCGGCGATTCGTGAGCTGGGTGGCGACGCTGATCGCCCGGCTGCTGCTGCGGGTCCCGGTCTCGGACCCGATGAGCGGCTACTTCGCGGTCTCCCGCCGCGCGTACGAGGAGACCGCGGGCCGCATCAACCCGCAGGGGTTCAAGATCCTGCTCGAGTTCGTCGGCCGCAACCGGGACCTGCGGGTCAAGGAGGTGGGCTACGAGTTCGCGAACCGGATCCACGGCGAGACGAAGCTGAGCCGCTCGGTCATCCGCTCCTACCTGCTCGGCGTCGCCGAGCTGCGCGTCGGGCGCCAGATCGACCCCCAGTTCGTCCTGTACGTGCTCGTGGGGCTGGTCGGGCTCGCGGTGAACTCGCTGGCGTTCACCGCCGCCGAGGCACTCGGGTTCCCGCTCGTCACCACCGGCCTCAACGAGGCGCTGGACCCGATCGCCTCGTCGTTCCTGTTCAGCGTGCAGCTCTCGATCGTGGTGCTGTTCGTGCTGAACAACGAGTTCACGTTCTGGGAGCAGCGCTACCGCGGGTGGAAGCTCCTCCCCGCGTTCGCCGTGTACGAGGTGATGTCGCTGGTGGGCACCGGGGTGCACGTCGCGGTGTTCACCTACCTGCAGCACTCCGGGTTCCTGCTCAGCCTGCTCGGCGAGGGCGCCACGAGGGTGGCGCACAACCTCATGGGCTACGTCGTGGCGCTGGTCGTGAACTGGTACCTCAACACGACCTACCTGTGGCGGAGGCGCCAGCTCCGCTGAGCGCTGCGGTCAGTGCGGGGGCAGGCGCACGACCGTGACGAAGAACTCGTCGATGCTCTGGATGACCTCGAGGAACCGCTCGAAGTCGACCGGCTTGGTCACGTACGCGTTCGCGTGGAGGTCGTAGCTGCGGAGGATGTCCTCCTCGGCCTCGGAGGTGGTGAGCACGACGATCGGGATCCGCCGCAGCTCGGGGTCGCTCTTGATCTGTGCGAGCACCTCGCGCCCGTCGATGCGCGGCAGGTTCAGGTCGAGCAGCACGATGTCGGGCCGGGGCACGTCGTGGTAGCCCTGCTCGCGCCGGAGGAACTTGAGCGCCTCCTCCCCGTTTCGCGCCACGTGCATGTTGTTGGTGACCTTGCTCGCCTCGAGCGCCTCGGTGGTGAGCAGCACGTCGCCCTCGTCGTCCTCCACGAGGAGGATCTCGATGGGCCGAACCGCTCCGGGATCCGAGGTCATGGGGCGGGCACCTCCTGGTGGTCGCGCGGTGGCTGGGAGGACAGGTCCTGCGGCAGCGTGAACCGGATCGAGGTGCCCGGTCCGTCGTGGTGGTCCGCCACGTCGATGCGTCCTCCGTGGAACTCTACGATCTTGCGGCACAACGAGAGCCCGATGCCGGTGCCGGGGTACTCGTCACGGCCGTGCAGGCGCTGGAAGATCACGAAGACGCGGTCCCGGTACTCCTCGGGGATGCCGATGCCGTTGTCGCTGACGCAGACCTCCCAGTTGCCCTCGCCGTCGTCCGCCACGCTCACGCGGACCACCGGCGGCTCCTCCCCCCGGAACTTGATGCCGTTGCCGACCAGGTTCTGGAACAGGGCGACGAGCAGGGCGCGGTCGCCGGCGACGGCCGGCAGCGGCTGGCGCTCGATCGTGGCCCCCGACTCGTCGATCACCGCGGAGAGGTTGCGCAGCGCCGTGTCGAGCACGGCGTCCAGCTCGACCAGCTCGAAGCGGTTCGTGGTGCGACCGACCCTCGAGAAGGTGAGCAGGTCGTTGATCAGCTCCTGCATGCGCCGGGCGCCGTCGACCGCGTACTCGATGTAGGTGTCGGCGCGCTCGTCGAGCTGGCCGTGGTAGCGGCGCTGGAGCATCTGGCAGAACGACGCGACCTTCCGCAACGGCTCCTGGAGGTCGTGTGAGGCCACGTAGGCGAACTGCTCCAACTCGGCGTTCGAGCGGGTCAGCTCGGCCTCCCGCGCCTCCACCTCGCGGAGCTGCGCGACCAGCGCCGCTCGCACGTGGTCGAGGGATCGGCCCAGCTCCGCCAGCTCCTCGGCCCCGATGTGGGCGGGCACGTGGTCGAGATCGCCCATCGCGATCCGGCCGGCGTCGTCGACGACCCGCTCGATGGGGCGCAGCACGAGGCGCCGGAGGCCCACCGCCACCGCCACGATGAGGAACGCGAGGGTGGCGAGCACGAGGCCGAGGGTGACGACCAGGCGGGAGGAGGCGTCGTCGAGCGCCGCGCGGGCGTCACGGCGCAGCTCCCTCAGCTGCCCGACCACCTCGTCGAGCTGCTCGCGCAGCTCGGTGAACCGGACCCTGCCGTCCGCGTAGTCCGCGCGGGACGTGCGCTCGCCGCGGCGGGCGTTGTCGATGGACCGCTCCGCCCAGTCGGTCTGCCACACGCGCAGCGCCGCCTCGACCTCGTCGAGCTCGTCCAGGATCTCGGGGTGGTCCTCCAGGAGGCGTCGCAGGTCGCGGAGCGCCTCGTCGGCCTCCTCCCGGCCGCGGATCCACGGTTCGATGAAGTCCTCGTCGCCGGTGAACGAGTAGCCCCGGGCGCCGCTCTGCTGGTCACCGGTCGCGGCGCGCAGCCGCATCGCGCTGGTGAGGGCGGGATCGACGTGGTCGGCCAGCCGCTGCCGTGCCTGCACCATCGACAGGTAGGACCACGCGCCTGCGACCACCGACACGACCAGCACGAGGGCCGACCCGACGAGGATCGCCTGCACGAGGGAGCGCAGCGAGCGGCCGGTCCCCCCGTCGCGGCCTGCGGTCACCGCACCGTCCTGGAGCACGCCAGCAGCGCGACGTCGTCCTCGAACGGCCCGTGCTCGGCCTCGGCCACCTCGGCCAGCTCGCCGAGCACGCCGTCGTGGATCGGGCCCTGGAGCAGCCGCGGCCCGGCGAGCGCCGCGAACCGGTCCAGCCCGAGCCGCCCGTCCCCGCTCCGACCGACCTCGAAGATGCCGTCGGAGAACGCGAGCAGGCTCCAGGTCGGGCCGAGCTCGACGTGCTCCATCCGGCCGGTGCGCCCGGGCACCCCCAGCGGCGGGTCGGGCGTCACCTCGAGCAGGCGGGTGGTGCCGTCCATCGCCAGCAGCGGCGGTGGGTGGCCGGCGAGCGCCACCGACAGCGTGCTGCGGTCCGGGCTGAGCGTGAGCTGGCAGACGGTCGCGAAGGTGAAGGGGTCGGGTCGTTCCGCCACCAGCAGCTGCTCCAGCTCGGACAGCGTGCTGCGCTCGTCGGAGCCGGCGAGCACGAGGCTGCGCCACCCGACCCGCAGCGACACGCCGAGGGCCGCCTCGTCGGGCCCGTGCCCCGAGACGTCGCCCAGCACCAGCCGGACCGTTCCGTCGGGGAGCTCGACCGCGTCGAGGAAGTCGCCGCCGAGGAGGTTCGCGACGCTCGCGGGTTCGTACAGCGACACGCAGCGCAGCTCGGGGTCGGTGACGCGCAGGTGCGGCTTCAGGCCGAGCGCCAGCCGCTGGTTCTCCTGGCGCCGCAGCTCGGCCTCGAGGAGCCGCAGGTCGCGCTCCTCGTTGCCGGCGCGCGCCATTGCGTACGCGATCGAGCGTGCGAGCACCGCCGGGGTGACGTCGCTCTTGACGAGGTAGTCCTGCGCACCCGCGTTCACGGCCCGGGTGCCGGCCTTGCGGTCCGAGTGCCCGGTGAGCACCACGATCGGCACCCGCGGGGCGTGCTGGCGGACCGCCTCGAGGGCGGACACCCCGTCCGCGTCGGGCAGCCCCAGGTCGAGCAGCACGCAGTGCGTCGAGGAGGTGATCGCCTCGACGCCCTCCGCGAGCGTCTTGGTCCACCGGATGTCGAACTCCGCCGACTCCTCCTCGGAGAGGTACTCCTCGGCGAGCAGCGCGTCAGCCGGGTCGTCCTCGATCACGACGACCTGGATGACGTCCGCGAACTGTGAGAGCACCCCGGCAATCTACTGGACACCCCTCCCCGCACGACCGCGCCGTGGGGCTTCCGCCACGAATGCGAGCGGGAACCTCAGGATCCGGCCCCCAGCTGCCGATCTGTCGGAGATGGAGGCGAACGTGCCGACGCGGGGCGTCCGCGGCGAGCTCTCCGAGTGGGGAGCCCGCGCCGTCGCGCACGGGTCGCGCCTGCCGGCGTCCACCGCGGGGCTGCTCATCGGGGTCACGCTGGCCCTGTCGTGGGTGTCCACCAGCGCCTTCGGTGGGACCGCGTCGGTGCCACCGCACGCGTTCTACGTGCCGATCATGATCGCCGGGCTGCGCTTCGGCGCGGCCGGCGCGCTCGGGGCCTCCCTCGCCTCGACGTTGCTCGCGGGGCCGATGAGCTACGCGGAGGTCGCGTCGCGCACGCCGCAGCCGCTGTCGGACTGGGCGGTGCGCGGCGTGTTCTTCGTGTTGGTGGGCCAGGCGCTCACGGCGATGGTCGGCCTGCGCACCGCCGGGCTCCACGCGGAGCTGGAGGACCTCCGCGCCACGAGGCGCCTGTGGGCGGCGCTGGACGGCGACCGCTTCTCGCTGCGCTACCAGCCGATCGTGTCGCTGCGCCGGGGCGGGCGCATCGTCGGCGCCGAGGCGCTCGTGCGCCTCGAGGAGCCGGACGGGGTGACCGTCGGGCCCGACCAGTTCGTGCCGGAGGCGGAGCGGACCGGGATGATCCGCGCGATCGGCGCCTGGGTGCTGCTCGAGGCCTGCCGCCAGTGCGCCCGGTGGCGGGACGAGGGCCTGCTCGAGGAGGGCTTCCGGCTGCACGTCAACGTGTCGCCCCTGGAGCTCGACTCGGCGACGTTCGTGGAGCAGGTGCAGGACACCCTGCGTGCGAGCGACCTGGACCCGGGGATGCTGTGCATCGAGATCACCGAGCACGCGATCGCCCAGGACTCGGAGCGGTTCCTCGACACGCTTCACCAGCTGCACCGGCTGGGGGTGTCCCTCGCCCTGGACGACTACGGCACGGGCCACGCGGGGCTCGGGCAGCTGCAACGCCTCCCGGTCGACGTGGTCAAGATCGACCAGTCCTTCGTGACCGGTCTCGACGAGCGACGGGACCGGGCGGTCATCACCCAGCACGTCACCTCGCTCGCCCGGTCGCTCGGCCTGGTGACGATCGCGGAGGGCGTGGAGCGTGCCCAGGAAGCCGCCGCGGTCGAGCGGCTCGGCTGCGACCTGGTGCAGGGGTACCACTTCGGGCGGCCGATGGGCGCGGACCAGTTCACCCTCGCGCTCGCCGCGGAGGGCACCGGCGCACGCGACGGCGCGACGCCGGGCGCACCGGCCACCGCACCGGGCGCACCGGGCTGACCTCCCCGCGTGGCGTCGGCCGGGCGCGTCAGCTGGGACGGCGTCGACGGGCCCGCAGGCGGGCCCACCACTCCGTCAGGCGTGTTCGGTCGAGACGGTCGGCCACCGCTGCGGCCACGACGAGGACCGCGACGATGGCGACGACGGTGGCCCAGTCCATGCGAGCCTCCCTCTCCATCCTCTCCCCACACACTGAGGGACCGCCGCCCGGATGGCAATGGGGCCGTCGCCGTCCGCCACCGACCGCCGGACGCGGCGAAACCCCCGCCGTAGCAGGGGTTCCGTGCCGTCGGGCTGGGGAGATTCGAACTCCCGACCTCTTGACCCCCAGTCAAGCGCGCTAACCAAACTGCGCCACAGCCCGGGGAGGGGTCACTGTACCCCAGCGGCCCGGAGGGGCAGAACCGGCACCGAGCCCACCGATCTGTCGGGGATCCCGGTCGCCAGGCGACCAGGATCGCCGCGGAAAACGCCGCAGCGAGGACCGAGCAGCCGGCTCAGGTCACCCGAAGAGCCACTGGAGGCCCTGGATCAGGCGCCAGCCGAGGTACACGACGACCGCGGCGAGCAGCAGCCAGAAGTGCCACGGCACCTTCGGCTCGGGCTCCTCCTCCCTGCCCGGGGCGCTCGACTGCACGAAGCCGGGACGCTCGCCGGGGTCGGCGACGTGGTGCCCCTGGGGGCAGTCACCCCCGGGCGTCAGCGTCGAGGGGGTGTAGAAGCGGTCGCACTCGTCGCACCAGGGCATCGGGACCTCAGACCGGTGGCACGCCGTGCCGTCGCGTCGAGAAGTGGCGGGTCTTGCCGGCCGCCCGCACCAGGCGGCGGTGGACCTCGCCACGGAGCTGGTCCCAGTCGATCACCGCGTCGACGACGAGCTCCGACGCGAGGCGCAGCAGGTCGACGTCCTCCTCGTAGAGCCGCCGCTGCTCGGCGACGAAGGCCTCGCGCTCCTCCGGGTCCTCGATCGCGGCGATCCGGTTGGCGTACACCGCGTTCACCGCCGCCTCGGGGCCCATCACCGCGATCTTCGCGGTCGGGAGCGCCAAGGTGGCTTCGGGCTCGAACGCCGGGCCGCTCATGGCGTAGAGCCCGGCGCCGTAGGCCTTGCGCACGATGACCGACACCTTCGGCACGGTCGCCTCCGACACGGCGGTGATCATCTTCGCCCCGTGGCGGATGATGCCCTCCCGCTCGACCTGGGTGCCGATCATGAACCCCGGCACGTCCGCGAGGAAGATCAGCGGCACGTTGAACGCGTCCGCCAGCCAGATGAACCGGGCGGCCTTGTCGGCGGAGTCGCTGAAGAGCACCCCGCCCTTGTGCATCGGGTTGTTCGCGACGATCCCCACCGGCCGCCCCTCGAGCAGCCCGAAGCCGACGATGAGCTCGGGGGCGAACAGCGGCTTGATCTCGAAGAACGACTCGGCGTCGAGCAGGCCGTCGAGCACGTCGTGCATGTCGTAGCCGGCCGTGTCCTCCTCCGGCACGACGTCCGCGGTCAGCGGCCGCTCCGGCGGCACCGCCTCGTACACCGGCGGGTCCTCGCTCCAGCGGGACGGGAGGTAGGTCAGGTAGGCCCGGGCCTGGGCGATCGCGTCCTCGTCGTCCACGGCGAGGTTGTCGCCGCAACCGGACACGGTCGCGTGCATGCGCGCCCCGCCGGTCTCCTCGAGGGTCGCGACCTCGCCGATGACCATCTCGGCCATCCGGGGCGACCCCAGGTACATCGAGGCGTTGCCCTCCACCATGATCACGATGTCGGTGAACGCCGGGATGTAGGCGCCGCCGGCGGCGGAGGGGCCGAACAGGCAGCACACCTGCGGCACCTTCCCCGACAGGCGCACCTGGTTGTAGAAGATGCGCCCCGCACCCCGCCGCCCGGGGAACAGCTCGACCTGGTCGGTGATGCGGGCCCCCGCGGAGTCGACCAGCCACACCACCGGCAGCTCGTCACGCAGCGCGGTCTCGGTCAGCCGCACGATCTTCTCGACGGTGCGGGCGCCCCACGAACCGGCCTTCACGGTCGGGTCGTTGGCCATCACGCACACGGGCCGGCCGTCGACCTCGCCGACGCCGGTGACGACCCCGTCCGCGGGCAGGTTCGGATCCATGTCGGGCCGGTAGGGGGCGTTCGCGAGCAGCTGGTCCTCGACGAACGTGCCGGGATCGCACAGCAGGTCGATGCGGTCACGGACGAACAGCTTCCCCTGCTTCGCCAGCTTCTCCCCGCCCGTCGCGAGGTTCCCCTCGAGGGCGCGTGCGGTGGCGCGCGCGAGGCGCTGGGCGTGGTCCTCCACGTGTTCGCTCTGGTCACCCACGGCGGGCAGTCTCGCGGAGGCGGCGACCGGCGTCAGGTTCGGCCCGCCGCGAGCCCGGCACGTCGCCGAACGGCGCTCAGCCGATGGCGACGAGGTCGACGGTGAAGACCAGGGAGTCGCCCGGGGCGGGCCCCTGGTCGCCGTACGCGAGGTCCGGGGGGATGACGAGGGTGCGGCGGCCGCCGACCTTCATGCCGACGAGCCCCTCGCCCCAGCCACGGATGACCTCGTCCAGGGGGAAGCTGATCGGGCTGCCCCGGTCCCACGACGAGTCGAACACCTCACCCGTGGTCGCCGCGGCACCGACGTAGTGGACGGTCACCGAGTCGCCCTCGGCCACGGCGGCGCCGGTGCCCTCGACGTCGTCGACGACCTGCAGCTCGTCGACGGGTCCGGTGGCCTCGAGCGTCGGCACGCCACGCGCCTCGATCTGGGCGAGCACCTCGAGGTCCTCGGCCGACAGGCCCTCCCGGGCGACCAGGTCGACGGTGAACACGAGCGCGTCGCCGGGGGCGGGCCCCTGGTCGCCGTACGCGAGGTCCGCGGGGATGATCAGGGTGCGGCGGCCGCCGACCTTCATGCCGACCAGCCCCTCGCCCCAGCCACGGATGACCTGGCCGAGGCCGAACTCGGCCGGCTCGCCCCGCTCCCACGACGAGTCGAACACCTCGCCGGTGGTCGCCGCGGCACCGATGTAGTGGACGGTCACCGAGTCGCCCTCGATGACCTCCTCGCCGTTGCCCTCGATGACGTCGATGACCTCGAGCTCGCCGACCGAGCCGTCGCAGGCCGCCATCTCGGGCACGTCGCGCTCCTCGATGGCCTCGGGGCCCTCGGGCCCCGCCGGCGCGCCGCCCTCGACGGCGTAGACCTCGCTGCAGGGCTGCGCCGCGGCCGGCTCGTCGGACGGCGTGGAACCGGAGCCGTCCTCGGCGTCCTCGCCGCAGGCGGCGAGGACCGACGAGCCCAGCAGGAGCACGGCGAAGGCGGCGGCGAAACGACGGGTCACGTGAGGGTTCCGATCACTCGACAACAGGTGTGCGGCGCGCTGGGCGGCGGGGTCCGCGGCTCAGCGCCACGTCACGTCGACGAGGTCGACGGTGAACACGAGGGTCTCGCCGGGGGCGATGCCGGCGCCCGGGGGAGGGTGCTCCCCGTAGGCCATGTGGGAGGGGATGACGAGGTGGCGACGGCCGCCGACCTTCATCCCCACCAGCCCCTCGCTCCAGCCACGGATGACCCCGTCGAGGGGGAACTGGATCGGGGCGCCCCGGTCCCAGGACGCGTCGAACTGTGCGCCGGTGGAGGCGGAGACGCCCACGTAGTGGGCGGTCACGGTGGCGCCGGGGGTCACCTCGTCGCCGGTGCCGTCCACCTCGTCGGTCACCTTCAGCTCCGTGACCGGCTCGGTGGCGCCCAGCACGGGCTTGCCCCTCGCTTCGATCTCCTCGAGTACCTGGCGCATCGGCCTCTCCGATCCGATCGGCGGTCCCGCCGAACGCCGGGCGAGGCTAGCGGTTGTCAGTCACCGCGCCGACGCACCCGCAGCTTGATCGGGGTGCCTCCGAGGTCGAACTCCTCCGCGATGCACCGCTCGATGTAGCGCAGGTAGCTGCGGGGGATCTCCTTGTTGGTGAAGATCGTGAACGTCGGCGGGTCCGTCGCGCCCTGGGTGGCGTACAGGATGCGGCCGCCGTGGGGCGCCGGCTGGGCCTGCTGCGCGCGCCGGATCAGCTCGTTGACCTTCCGGGTCGGCACCCTCGTCCGGTACTGGGAGATCGTGTCCGCGAGCGCCGGGAGCAGGCGGTGCACCCCGCGCCCCGACAGCGCGGAGATGCGCAGGACGGGGTTGTCGCCGAGGAAGTGGAGCCGCTGGTCCACCTGGTACAGCACCTCCTTGCGGGCCTCCTCGTCGAGCAGCTCCCACTTGTTGAGCAGCACGATCACCGGGCACCCCGCGCCGTCCACCCGCTCGGCGAGCCGCTGGTCCTGGTGGGTCACGCCCTCGGTGGCGTCGACCACGAGCAGCGCGACGTCGGCCTCGTCGACCGACTTCAGGGCGCGCACCATGGAGAAGTACTCGGTGCCCTCGTCGATGCGCGAGCGACGGCGCATCCCGGCGGTGTCGATGAACCGGAGCGTGCCCGCCTCGGTCTCGACCACGGTGTCGATCGAGTCGCGGGTCGTGCCGGGCATGTCGTGCACGACCGCGCGGTCCTCCCCGATGAGCCGGTTGAACAGGGTGGACTTGCCGACGTTCGGCCGCCCGACGATCGCGACCGACACGACGTCCCCGCGCTCCCGGCTGTCGGCCTCCTCGACCTCGTGCTCGGCGGCCCGCGGCGGCGGGAGCTGCGCGACGACCTCGTCGAGCAGGTCGCCGGTGCGGCGCCCGTGCAGGGCGGACACGGGGTGCGGGTCACCGAGGCCCAGGGACAGCAGCTCCCACATCTGCGCCTCGTGGGTCGGGTCGTCGACCTTGTTCGCGACCAGCAGCACCGGAGCCGACACGCCGCGCAGCAGCTGGGCGACCCGGGCGTCGTCGTCGGTCACCCCCGCCGACGCATCGACGACGAACAGCACCAGGTCGGCGTCCCGGATCGCCTGCTCCGACTGCGCGCTCACCTTCCGGTCGAGCGCGTCGCCGCGGGCCATCCAGCCGCCGGTGTCGACGAGCCGGAACCGCCGGCCGGCCCAGTCGGCCTCGACCTCCTTGCGGTCCCGGGTGACGCCGGGCTTCTCCTCGACGATCGCGACGCGCCGGCCGAGGATCCGGTTGACCAGGGTGGACTTGCCGACGTTGGGTCTCCCGACGATGGCCACCAGCGGCAGCTCAGCGGGGGTGCTCACAGTTGCGCGCTCCGATCGAGAGGGACCCGACATGGTACCCGGCGACTCCTGCGTGGCCCTGCGGCCCCGTGCGGCGGCACCGGCCCGTGTGCTCAACTGCGGGCAGGGGATCTCGGGGGCGGTCCCACCGCCCGGACGAAGGGGGACGTCATGGTCGGCAGGTCGACGACCCGGCAGGTGCGAGGGCTCGCCGCGGTGCTGTCGGTGGCGGCGCTCGTGGCACTCGCCGCGTGCGTCCCGCCCCCGCCCGAGCCGGCACAGGGCCGTGACCCGAACGACGCGCCGCGTGCGGCGGAGCCCGCGTACCGCGAGCGCGGGCCCTACGACGTGGGCGTGACGTCGGTCCAGCTCAGCGACCGCTCGATGGAGGTCTGGTACCCGGTCGACCCGGGCGACGCCGAGGGGCCCGCGGACGAGTACCACATCCGGCGGTTCGTCAGCGCCGCCTTCGACGCCCTGATCCCGCCGGACGTGGACCCGCCGTTCGTGACCGACGCGGTGCGCGACGTGCCCGCATCGGACGACGGCCCCTTCCCGCTGGTGCTGTTCTCGCACGGCTTCGCCAGCTACCGCTTCCAGTCGACGTTCCTCACGACGCACCTCGCGAGCTGGGGCTTCGTCGTGGTGTCACCCGACTACCTCGAGCGCGGCCTGCGCGCCGTGCTGGGCGAGCCGCCGGCGCGCGCCCGCAGCGACCTCGACGTGGCGGACGAGGCCATCCGGGTCGCCCGTGAGCTCGGCGGCGACCCGGGGCACCTGCTCGCGGGCACGGTCGACCCGGCGGCGGTGTACCCGGTCGGCCACTCGGCCGGGGGCGGGACCTCGCTGCGGCTGCTCGGCCGACCCGACGTCCACTCGGCGATCCCGCTCGCCGCGGGGTTGAGCATCCAGAACCTGCTCGAGGGCCGGCTGCCGCTCCCACCCGGGAAGGCGGTGACCTGGATCGCCGCGCCCGCGGACCGCATCGTGGGCATCGACGACGTGCGCCGGGGCTTCGACTACACCGCCGGCGAGCGCCGCATCGTCGAGGTCGGTGGGTCCGGCCACGTCAACGCGTTCAGCGACATCTGCGAGATCGGCGAGGGCGGGGTGGTGGCCCTCGCACGCGCGACGGGGCTCCCGATCCCCGAGGGCCTGCTGGTGCTCGGCGACGACGGCTGCCCCGTGCCGCCCTACCGCGACTCGCCGGAGGTGTGGGAGGAGGTCCGCCACTTCGTCACCGCGGAGCTCCGCTACCGGTCCGGGCTCGATGCCGACCCCGTCGGGCTGGGCGACGCGGTCACCTCGCAGCTCGACGACGTCGTGCGCTACCGGCACGACCCCTGAGCGGTCGGCACGGGGCCTAGTGTCGTGGCGTGACCGCCGATCCCCCCAGCGCCCCCGACACCGGCTCCGACCGCGCCCTGGCCCCCATCGACGGCATCGACCGCGTGCTGCTCGCCGCGCCCCGTGGCTTCTGCGCGGGCGTGGAGATGGCGATCAAGGCGTTGGCCTGGATGGTGCGCGCCTTCGACCCGCCCGTGTACTGCTACCACGAGATCGTGCACAACCAGCGGGTCGTGCGGCGCTTCGAGGACCTCGGGGTGGTCTTCGTCGACGACGTCGAGCAAGTGCCCCCCGGCCGGCCCCTGATGCTCTCCGCCCACGGGTCCGCGCCCGAGGTGGTGCAGTCCGCCCGCGAGCGCGGCGGGTTCGTCGTCGACGCCGTGTGCCCGCTCGTGACGAAGGTGCACCACGAGGTGAAGGTGCGCTCCGGCAAGGGCTACTCGATCGTCTACGTCGGCCACGAGGGCCACGAGGAGGCGATGGGCACCATGGCCGTCGCGCCGGACGCGGTGCACCGCGTCGAGTCGGTCGACGACGTGGCGGAGCTCCCCGAGTTCGGCACCCTGTCGCACCGGGACTGGGCGGACGTCGCCGAGGCGACCCGTGAGCGCTTCCCCGACCTGTGGATGCCCGGTCGCTCCGACCTGTGCTTCGCCACCACCAACCGCCAGTCGGCGCTCATGGCGATCGCGGAGCGCTGCGACGCCGTGGTCGTGATCGGCTCCGCCAACTCCTCCAACACCGTGGCGCTGGAGAAGCTCGCCCGCGAGGCGGGGTGCGCCCGGGTGTTCCGGATCAACGACCCCGCCGAGCTGCCCGACGACCTCGCCGGCACCGTCGGGGTCACCGCCGGGGCCTCCGCGCCGGAGGAGCTGGTGCGGGCGGTGCTGGACCGGCTGGCGCCCCGCGAGGGCGTCGAGGAGGTCCGCATCACCGAGGAGGACGAGTACTTCCCGCCGCCCCGCAACCTCCGTGACCTGCTCACCGCGGTGGACGTGCTCGGGGCGCTGGGCCTCGGCGGCGACCCGGTCGAGCGCCCGCCGGCGGAGGACCGCTCGATCCCCGCGAGCTCGGTCCTCGCCGACCTGGCCTAGCAGGCGGCCGCCGGGGCACCGGCGGCGACACGGTCGGCGGGCTCGTCCGCGGGCGGGCCGGCCTGACATCCTTGGCGCCCATGGACGCCTTCCGCCTGTTCCTGCACGTGCTCGCCGCCTCCATCTGGGTGGGCGGCCAGTTCGTCCTCCTCGGCCTCCTCCCGACGGTGCGGCGCTTCGGCGAGGACGCGCCGCGACTGGCGGGGATCGCGTTCAACCGCCTCGCCTGGCCGGCGTACGGGGTGCTGGTCGTGACCGGCCTGTGGAACCTGTTCGACCTGCCCCTCGACTTCCTCGAGCACCCCTGGATCGAGCTGAAGGTCCTCGCGGTGCTGCTGTCCGGCGTCGGCGCGGCCCTCCACCAGTTCGCCCGGGGCAACCGCGCGCTGCTCGCCGCGGGCGGTGCCATGTCGTCGCTGTTCGGCATCGCGGCGATGTACCTCGGGTTCCTCGTCACCCCGGTGCCCTGATCCGGCCGTGACGCCGCGCCCCGCCGAACGCTCGCTGCGGGACCTGATCGACGCCGAGGCGCCGGTCCCCCCCGGGCGCGCCGCGTCGGTGGCGGTGGCGGTGGCGCGCCACCTCGAGCGGATCGAGGACCACGGCCAGGACGTGGGCGAGATCGACCCGGACGCCGTCGTGCTCCGCGAGGACGGGTCCGTCGAGCTGCACTGGGGGCCGGCGACCCCCCGACCGGAGGCCGACCCGGACGGCCCGAGGCTGGGCACCGCCGGGGGCGCCGCGATCGGCCGGCTGCTGTTCGAGCTGCTCGTCGGCCGACCGCCGCTGGGGCGCGAGGACGCCTTCGAACCCGCGGTCCTGGCGGCCTACGCCCCCTCGACCTGCTCGCTGCTCGCCAGGTCGCTCTCCGATGCGCCCGGTCAGTGGCCCGACGCGGCGGAGTGGCGAGCGGCGCTCGAATCGGAAGCGAAGGGGCTGGCACCGCCGCTGCCACCCGACGTCGTCGCCTCCGACCGGCGCCGGCGCGCCCTGGTCGGGCTCGGCGTCGCCGTGCTGGCCGTCGCGACCCTCGTGGTGCTCGCGCTCGCGCCCGGGTGGTGGGCGTCGGTCAGTCCCTGACCTCGTCGTAGAGCTTCTGGACCTCGTTGCGCAGCTGCTCGCTCAGTTCGGCGACCCTGCCCCTCGGCACCCGGCCGGTCAGCGGCACGTCCGGGTAGATCGGCTCGCCGATCAGCACCCGCACCTTCGCGGCGCGGATCATCTTGGCGCCGATGGGCATGGCCCGGTCGGTGCCGCCGAGGCCGACCGGCACGATCGGCACCCGGTTGCGGCAGGCCACCCACGCCGGCCCGTCGAGCACGACCTCGATCGTGTCGCCCTCCCGACGCTTGCCCTCGGGGAACATCACGACCGGGTCGCCCTGGGCGAGCGACTCCTCGCAGCGGCGCAGCGCGGCGCGGTCGGCCTGGTCGCGGTTGACCGGGAAGCTCCCCATCTGCTCGACGAACCAGCCGGCGATCCGCACCTTCCAGACCGCGTCCTTGGCCATGAACCGCACGACGCGTGGCACCGCCGCGCCGACCACCGCGAAGTCGACGTTGGAGCGGTGCACCGGCGCGATCACGTACGGGCCGGTCGCGGGCAGGCGCTCGCGGCCCTCGACCTCCATCCGCCACACGATCCGGCACAGCACCTCGAACAGGGCGCGCAGCGCGCGGTACACCGCGCGCTGCCACGGCCGCATCGCCATCGGGGAGGGCTTCACGATCGCTCCTCGACCAGGGAGACCAACAGGTTCAGCACGTCGTCGATGGACAACCCGGTGGTGTCCACCGTGACCGCACCGTCAGGTGTGACCAGCGGGTTGTGCTCACGGTTACGGTCCATCGCGTCGCGGCGCTCGATCTCGGCGGCGATCCGGGCGGCGTCGACGTCGCCCATCTCGGCGGCCCTGCGCTGCGCCCGGACCTCCGGATCCGCGGTCAGGTAGACCTTCAGCACGGCGTCGGGGAACACGACCGAGCCGATGTCACGGCCCTCGATGACGCCGCCGCCGTGCTCGCGGGCCCACGCCCGCTGCCGCTCGCGCAGCTCGTCGCGCACCCCGGGGTTCGCCGCCACGTGGCTGACGGCACGGGAGACCTCAGGGCCACGGATCTCGACGGTCGCGTCGACGCCGTCGACGACGACCCCCTCCTCCCCCACCCGCAGCTCCAGCGAGCGCGCCAGCTGGGCGACCGGCTCGGGGTCCATCGGGTCGATGCCCCGCCGGATCGCGGCGAAGGCGACCGCCCGGTACATGGCGCCCGTGTCGAGGTAGGTCAGCCCGAGGCGCTCGGCGAGGAGCCGTCCCACGGTTGACTTGCCCGAGCCCGCCGGCCCGTCGATCGCGATCACCCGCACGTCCACTGCCTTCCTGTCGTTCCCGGACCATCCGGCGGCAGGCCACGATACGGCTGTGGGCGACCCGGCGCGACGATCACCCGCCCACGTCCGTGCCGGTCGCGGCGCCCAGCACGTCCCAGAAGTCCGGGAAGGTCTTCGCGACGCAGCCCGGGTCCTCGATCACGACGCCGGGGGCACGGAGTCCGAGCACCGCGAAGCTCATCGCCATGCGGTGGTCGTCGTAGGTGCGGACGCGGCCGCCGTGGGGCACCCCCGGCCGCACGACGAACCCGTCGGGCAGCTCCTCCGCGTCCACGCCGAGGGCCTGCAGCTCGCGCACGACCGCGCCGATCCGGTCGGTCTCCTTGCCGCGGATGAACCCGATGCCCGACACGGTCGTCGGGGAGTCGGCGAACGGGGCGATCGCCGCGAGGGTCTGGGCGGTGTCGGACAGGTCCGCCATGTCGACCTCGACGCCACGGAGCCGGCCGCTGCCCCGCACCTCGGTCGCGTGCTCGCCCCGCACGACCTCGGCGCCCATCCGCTCGAGCACGTCGACGAAGCGCAGGTCGCCCTGGAGCGAGCGCGTGCCCAGCCCCTCGACCCGGACCCTGCCGCCCAGGAGGGCCGCGGCGGCGAAGAAGTACGACGCGGCCGATGCGTCCGGCTCCACGGCGTAGCGCTCCGGTGCCACGTAGCCGGTCGGCTCCACCCGGATGCGTCGGTGGCCCGGCCCGGTGGTGACCGACGCGCCGAACTCCTCCATGACCGCCACGGTCATCGCGACGTACGGCTCGGACACCAGCTCGGTGGCGACCTCGACCTCGAGGCCCTCGCGCATGCAGGGCGCAGCGAGGAGCAGCCCGGACAGGAACTGGCTGCTCACGTCGCCGCGGACCTGCACCGAGCCGCCGGCGAGCCCGGCACCCTCGATCTGCACCGGCAGGTGCCCGGCTTCCCCGAGCGGGACGATCGTCTTTCCCATCCGCTCGAGCACGTCGAACAGGTCGCGCATCGGCCGGGCGCGCAGCGACGGGTGGCCGTCGACGACGACCGTGAGGTCGCCGAGCGCGGCGATCGGCATCACGAACCGGGAGGTGGTGCCCGACATCCGGGCGTCGAGCAGCGCCCCGTCGATCGAGGGGGCGCCGGCGAGGCCGGTCACCTCGATCCGCCGGCCGGCCCGGTCGGGTCGCAGCCCGACGCCCAGGTCGTGCAGGCAGTGCAGCATCGCCTCGGTGTCGTCCGCGAAGAGGGCGCCCTCCAGGACCGTGGTGCCCTCCGCGAGGGCCGCGCAGGCGAGCGCACGGTTGGTGATGCTCTTGGAGCCGGGCAGCCGCACCTCCGCGTCGAGCGGCCCCTCCACGTGCGGCACGAGGAGCTCGTCGGGTGGCGGCGCAGGGGTGCCCATCGTGGTCAACCCAGCTCGTGCACCGAGGCGGCGCGCCCGCCGTCGCGCAGCTCGCGGGCGAGCTCCTCGGCACGGTCGGCGTCGACGACGAGGATGAGCCGGCCGCCCCGCTCCTCGGGGCTGTGGGCCACCTCGACGTCGTAGACGTTGATCGACAGCTCGGTCGCGAGGGCGGTCACGGCGGCGAGCTCGCCGGGGCGGTCGGGGATGGCGACGCGGACCTCGACGAGCTCCTCGGCCGGCGGTGCGCCCATCGGCAGCGAGATCCGCGCGGCCTGGGCGCTGCGGAGCCGCTCGCGCAGCGCGGCCCGGTCACCTCGGCGGACGATGTCGCGCATCTCCGCGAGCGACCCGGCGAACGCGTCCAGCACCTCGAGGATCGCGTCGCGGTTGTCCTCGCAGATGTCGAGCCACATCCCGGGGTCGCCGGCCGCGATGCGGGTCATGTCGCGGAAGCCGCCCGCGGCGAGGCGCAGGAGCGCGGCGTCCGCCTCGGCCCGTGACGCGGCGAGCTGCATCAGCGTGGCGGCGGCGAGGTGGGGGACGTGCGACACGGTCGCGACGAGCTCGTCGTGCCGGTCGGGGCGGAGCGTGACGACGTCCGCGCCGAACGACCGCACGACGGAGTGGACCAGGGCGTGCGCGTCGGCGTCGGTCACCGACGTGGGCGTCAGCACCCAGGTCGCGCCCTCGAACAGGTCCGCGCGGGCGCCGTCCACCCCGAGCTCCTCGGAACCCGCCATCGGGTGGCCGCCGACGAAGCGCGGGTGGTCGATCGCCGCGACGATCGGTGCCTTCACGCTGCCGACGTCGGTCACGACGCCGCCACCCGCGAGCGCCTCCTGCGCCGCCTCGACGACGGAGCCGACGGGGACCGCGACGAAGGTCAACGTCGCGTCCGGATCCTGTCCGATCCGGTCGATCACGCCCAGCTCGAGGGCGCGCGCGGCCCGGGCCTCATCACGGTCGACGCCCGACACGTGCCAGCCGCGGGCCCGCAGCGCGAGCCCGAGCGACCCGCCGATCAGCCCGGTGCCGACGACCACCGCCCGCCTGGGCGCGCCGGCGCTCATCCGGGCAGGTCGTCGCGCAGGCTGCGCGCGTCCTCGAGGTACACGTGTCGCAGCTCCTCCCGGCGCCGGGTGGTGGTGATGTGCATGAGGACGCGCACGCACAGCGGCATCCCGCCGGTGATGTCGAGCTCGCGTGCGCAGATCAGCGGGACGTCACCGAGGCCCATGCGGCGGGCGGCGACGGCGGGGAACACCGAGTGCACGTCGTCGGTGGCGGTGAACAGGATCGAGATGATGTCGTCGTGCTCGATCCCGTTGCGGTCCAGCATCTCCCGGAGCAGCCGCTCGACCCGGTCCAGCAGGTGGGCTTCCTCGTCGCGCTCGAGGGTGATGGCGCCGCGGAGGGCCAGGACCGAGGTGGACATCGGGACGAGGTTAGCGGTCGGCCCGAGCGGCTCCGGCACCGCGACCGCCACGCCGCGGCGGCGTCGCCGGGACCGCGCGCTCGAGCTCACGGACCTCCTCGGTGGTGAGCTCCCGCCACTCCCCCGGGCGGAGCCGGGTGTCCCGCAGCGGGCCGATCCTGGTCCGCACCAGCCGCCGGACCGGGTGCCCGACCGCGGCGCACATGCGGCGCACCTGGCGGTTGCGCCCCTCGTGGATGACGATCCGCAGCATCCCCGGCGCGAGCAGCGACGCCTTCGCGGGCGCCGTGATGCCGTCCTCCAGCTCCACGCCCTCGCGCAGCCGCCGCAGCGCCCCTCGCCCAGGGTTGCCCTCGACCTCCGCCACGTACTCCTTCTCGACGCCGAAGCTCGGGTGGGTGAGCCGGTGCGTGAGGGTCCCGTCGTTGGTGAGCAGCAGGAGGCCCTCGGTGTCGCGGTCGAGGCGGCCGACCGGGTGCACCCGGTGCTCGGACGGCACGAGCTCGACCACGGTCGGCCGTCCCTGAGGGTCGTCCGCGGTGGTGACCACACCGGCGGGCTTGTTGAGCAGGTAGTGGACGAGGTCGGGACGCACCCCGATGGGCACGCCGTCGACGGCGACCTCGTCGCGGTCCACGTCGACCCTCGCCCCCAACCGGGCGGTGCGGCCGTTGATCGTCACCCGTCCGTCGGCGATGAGCTCCTCGCAGGCCCGGCGGCTGCCGATCCCCGCGCGCGCCAGCACCTTCTGGAGGCGCTCGCCCCCAGGGGCGGGCTCGCTCACGGGTCGCGGTCGTCGTCGGGGTCCCAGGGGCGCTCGTCGCCGCTGGACAGGTCGACGACCACCTCGTCGTCGCCGCCGGCGCGCACCTCGCCCCCCTCCCCGCCACCAGCAGGGCCACCACCGCGGCCACCGCCCGCGTCGCCGGCGTCCCCGCCGTCGCCGTCACCGTCGTCGATGCGGAGGCCGTGCTCGAGGAGCTCGACGACCTCGGCCTCGGGGATGAAGTCGCCCAGCGAGGGGAGCTCGTCCAGCGAGTTCAGGCCCAGGCGCTCGAGGAACAGCTGGGTCGTGCCGAACAGCGCCGCCTGGCCCGGGCCGACGTCCCGGCCCACCTCGTCGATGTACCCGCGCTGCTGGAGGGTGCGCATCACCCCGTCGACGTTCACGCCGCGGATCGCGGCGACCTGCGCGCGGGAGATCGGCTGCTTGTACGCCACGATCGCCAGGGTCTCGAGCGCGGCCGCCGACAACCTCGCGGTCTGGCCGCTCAGCACGTAGCGCTCCACGTAGGGCGAGAGGTCCTCGTGGCTCTGGTAGCGCCACCCGCCGGCGACCTTCACCAGCTGGAAGCCACGGTTCTCCGCCTCGTAGGCGGCGGCCAGCTCGCCGAGGATCTCCTCGACGGCGGCCGGGGACAGCTCCACCAGCTGGGCGAGCAGCTTGGGGTCGGCGGGTTCGTCGGCCACCATCACGATGGCCTCGAGCGCTCGACGTGCCTCGTCGTGCATCCTCGGGGTGCTCCTGTGCTCGGTGGCGCCCGGCGGGTCAGCCGTCGTACGCGTCCACGTGTGCCAGGGCCTCGGCCCCGACCGTCTCGCCACCTTGCCACACGATGCGGATGTCGCCGAAGGTCTCCGGCTGCTGCAGGTCCACGAGCCCCTGCTTGAACAGCTCGAGGATGGCGAGGAAGTGCACGACGACCTCGAGCCGCTCCGCCAGCGACGAGGTCAGCTCGCGGAACGACACCTGCCCGAGACGCGGCAGCTCGTGGCACAGGTCGGCCACCGCGTCGACGACGCTCGCCCGGATCGGGGCGACGTGGAACAGGTCGATGCGGGGCTGGGGCTTGGGGGCCGTGGCGGTGAGGAACGCCTGGCGGAGCCGCTCCGGGGTGACGCCCTCGAGCAGGTCGGGTGCGAGGTCGTAGTAGCGCTCGTCGGGCCCGACGGTGCGGGGCACCGAACGGGCAGCCGCGCCGTGGAGCGATTCGAGCACGAGCGCCGCGTCCTTGAAGGTCTTGCACTCGAGCAGCCGGGCGAGGAGCAGGTCGCGCTCCTCCCACAGCGACAGGTCGTCGTCCAGGTCGACGTCGTCGTCGCCGGGCAGCAGGCGCTTCGCCTTCAGCTCGACGAGGGTCGCGGCGATCAGCAGGAACTCGGTCGCGACCTCGAGGTCGAGGTGCTCCATCCGGGCGAGCTCCTCGAGGTACGCGTCGACGATCGTCGCGAGCGAGATCTCGTACAGGTCGACCTGCTCTCGGAGGATGAGGTGCAGCAGCAGGTCGAACGGGCCCTCGAACACGGGGGTCTGCACTGCGTAGGCCACGGGGGGCATCCTAGCGGCTCCGCCGGGCGGATCACATCGATGTAGTTCGGGGTGCGGGGCCCGGCCTGCGGATCCGGTTCCGGGGTGCGCGTCCCCCACCGTTACGATCGGCGACCATGCCCCGCGTCTTCTCCGGCATCCAGCCAACCGGCGACATCCACCTCGGCAACCTGCTGGGGGCGCTGCGCAACTGGGTGAGCGACCAGCACGAGGCGGACAGCTTCTACTGCATCGTCGACCTCCACGCGCTCACCGTGCCGAAGGAGCCGGGCGAGGTCGGCCAGCGCACCCTGGAGCTGGCCCAGGTGCTCCTCGCGGTGGGCCTCGACCCCGAGGTCTGCACGCTGTTCGTGCAGAGCCACGTGACCGAGCACAGCGAGCTCGCGTGGCTGCTCCAGTGCGTGACCAGCATGGGCGAGCTGCGCCGCATGACGCAGTTCAAGGACAAGTCCGAGGGCAAGGACTTCGTCTCCGCCGGGCTCTTCACCTACCCGGCGCTGCAGGCGGCCGACATCCTCCTGTACGACACGGACCGGGTGCCGGTGGGCGAGGACCAGATCCAGCACATCGAGCTGACCAGGGACGTCGCCGAGCGGTTCAACCACCGCTACGGCGAGACGTTCCGCCTGCCGGCCGCGTCGGTGCCGACCGCCGGCGCGCGGGTCATGGACCTGCAGGACCCGACCAGGAAGATGTCGAAGTCCTCCGAGAGCCCCGCGGGCACCATCCTGGTCACCGAGGACCTCGGCTCGGTGGCGAAGAAGATCAAGCGTGCCGTGACCGACTCCGAGCCCGAGGTCCGCTACGACCCGGCCGCCAAGCCCGGCGTGTCGAACCTGCTGTCGATCCTCGGTGCGGTGACCGGCAGGGACCCCGAGGAGGTGGCCGGCGACTACGAGCAGTACGGGCCGCTCAAGTCCGACACCGCCGAGGCGGTGGTCGAGCTGCTCCGGCCGATCCAGGAGCGCATCGCCGAGCTGCAGAAGGACCCGGAGCGGACCGCCGCGCTGCTCGAGGTCGGGGCGGAGAAGGCGCGGGAGGTCGCGAGCGGCGTGCTCGAGCGGGCCAAGCGGAACATCGGGCTCCTCCCCCGCGCGCACGGGTAGGCGGGAGCCGCACATGGCCCCGCGGCCACCCGATCCGGGCGACCCCAGGTCGCAGTGGGAGCGGATGGACGCGGGCGAGCTCTACGTCGCGGACGACCCGCGGATCGCCTCGGAGCAGCGGCGGGCGCAGGTCCTGCAGGACCGGTTCAACCGCACCGGCCCCGACGACGCGCCGGAGCGCCGCCGGATCCTCGGGGAGCTGCTCGGCGGGCTCGGCGAGGGCGCCGAGATCCGGCCGCCGCTGTACGTCGACTACGGCTACCGCATCCGGGTCGGGCGCGGCGTGTTCGCGAACTACGGGCTGGTGGCCCTCGACGTCGCCGCGATCGAGATCGGCGACGACACCCAGATCGGTCCGAACGTGCAGCTGCTGACCCCGACGCACCCGCTGGACCCGGAGCTGCGGCGGGCGAAGTGGGAGGCGGCCGAGCCGATCACGATCGGCGCGAACGTGTGGCTCGGCGGCGGCGTGATCGTGCTGCCCGGGGTCACGATCGGCGACGACACGGTGGTCGGCGCCGGTGCGGTGGTCAGCCGTGACCTGCCGGCGGGCGTGGTGGCCGTCGGCAACCCGGCGAGGGTCGTCCGCTCCCTGTGAGCGCCGGTGCGGCGGGTCAGAGCTCGCCGTCGTCGGCGGCGACCAGCAGCCGGCCCGCCTCGACCGGCACGGACCACGCCTCCTCGGGCTCGTGGTGCTGGGCCGCCCAGGCGACCACCCGCTCGTCCGAGCCCGCCACCTCCAGCAGGTCCGCGCCGAGGCGCGGGTACTGCAGGTAGAGCCCGATGCGGCGGGTCATCCCCCGGCGCTCCGCCCAGTGGGGCGCCATGTCGGACCCGCCGACCGCGGCGGACAGGGTGGCCATCACCCGCCCGTAGGTGCCGAGCCCGGCCACGGACTTGCCGACGTCGTGCAACAGCGCGGCGGCGACGAGCCAGCGGGCGTCGGCGTCGGTCGGCTGCAGTCCGAGCCGGTCCAGGTTGGCCTCGACCGCGCGCGCGACCTCGATCGAGTGCACCTGGTCGACCCCCGGCATGCGCCGGAACAGCCGCCGTTCCGCCTCGTCGAGCCAACTGTCCGCCCACTCGAGGTCCGCGGCGCGGGGGCGCCGTGCCACGAGGCTGCGCAGGAACCTGCGGGCTCGGTGCGCGGGCCGCAGGCTCACGCCGCGCCGCTCCCCCGCGGTGCGGTCCCCCGCCGGGCCCTGGGGTGCGCCGCCCGGTACGCCTGCCAGAGCCGCTCGGTGGCGACCCGCGTGTAGATCTGGGTGGTCGAGATCGAGGCGTGCCCGAGCAGCTCCTGCACGGTGCGCACGTCCGCGCCGTGGTCGAGCAGGTGGGTGGCGCAGGAGTGGCGCAGCACGTGCGGGCTCACGTCCCCCGCCAACCCGGCGGCGCGGGCCCACCGCTGCAGCACGAGCCACGCCCCCTGTCGGGTCAGCCGCGACCCGCGGGAGCCGAGGAACACGGCGTCCGCGTCGTCGCGGGTCCGCCACCGCTCCGGCACCAGCTCCGGCCGGCCCACGTCCAGCCACTGCGCGACCGCACGGATCGCGGGTCGCCCCAGGGGCACGATCCGCTCCTTGGAGCGCTTGCCGAGCACCCGGAGCAGCGCACCGTCGAGGTCCAGCGCACCGAAGCCCAACCCGCACACCTCCGACACCCGGGCGCCGGTCCCGTACAGCACCTCGAGCAGCGCGAGGTCCCGGAGGGCGAGCGCGTGCGGGCGGGCGGGGCCCTCGGCGGTGAGCCGCACGTGCTGCTCCGCCGCGTCGAGCATCGCCGTCACCTGCTCCTCCGACAGCGCCTTGGGCAGGGGCCGGGGCAGCTTCGGGGTCTCGACCGCGAGCGCCGGGTCCTGCTCCACGACGCCCTCGGCGGCGAGCCAGCGGTGCAGCGTTCGGACCGCGACCATCGTGCGCGTCACCGACGACGCGGCCAGGCCCTCGGCGCGCAGCGACGCGGCGAACGCGTCGACGTCCGCGGGCTCCGCGTCGCGCACCGTGCGCCCCCGGGACGCCAGGAAGGCCACGTAGCGCCCCAGGTCGCGCCGGTAGGCCGCGATCGTCAGCTCGGCACGGCCCTTCTCGGCGCGCAGGTGGACCAGGTAGTCCTCCACCTCGACCGGCAGCTCCACGGTCCCCACCCGGTTCCTCGCCCCCGTCCCGTTCCGTTCGGCGGGCGTCAAGGGTTCCCTTGACGCCCGCCGAGCAGAACGGGGTGCTGGAGGGCGAGCAGGATGCCCAGCACCGTCTTCGCGTCGGTGATCTCGCCCGCGGCCACCATCTCCCTGGCGCGCACGAGCGGCATGCGGACCACCTCCATGAACGACTCCTCGATCCCGTGCGGGTCCGTGTCGGTGTCGGTGAGGCCCGTGCCGAGGAAGACGAAGCTCTCCTCGTCGCAGAAGCCGATCGAGTTGTGGAAGCGCACCAGCAGGTCGAGCCGAGCGGCGTGCAGGCCGACCTCCTCCGCGAGCTCGCGGCGTGCGGTGGCCTCGAGGGGCTCGTCGGTCACGTCGCGCTTGCCGGCGGGGATCTCGAGCACCATCTCGTCCAGGGTCGCCCGGTACTGCCGGACGAGCACGACGTCGCCGTCCTCGTGGACCGGCACGACCGACACCGCGCCCGGGTGGCGGACCACCTCGCGCTGGAAGCTCCGCCCGTCCGGCGCCTCGTGCTCCGTGCGGACCAGGTCGATGACGTGCCCGCGGTGGAGGACCTGCTCGCCGAGGAAGCGGAACCCGCTCATCCCTCGGCGCGCGAGCCGGATCCCTCGTGGCGGCGGCCCACCGAGGTCCCCGACGCCCCGTCGACGCCGTCGAGGCCACGTGCCGCGGGGCGGGCGCCGCCCTCACCGGCGATCTCGATGAGCTGCGGGTTGCGCCCCTCGGCCCGCGCCCGCGCCGCGCCGACGAGGTCGCGGAACAGCGGGGCGGGGCGGCAGGGACGGCTCTTGAACTCCGGGTGCGCCTGGGTCGCGACCCAGTACGGGTGGTCGTCGAGCTCGATGAACTCGACGAGCCGGCCGTCGGGCGAGGTGCCCGAGCAGCGGAACCCGGAGCCCTCGAAGCGCCGCCGGTACGCGGGGTTGAACTCGTAGCGGTGCCGGTGGCGCTCCGACACGACCGTGGTGCCGTAGGCCTGCGCGACCTTCGACCCCTCCTCGAGCTGGGCGATGTACGCACCGAGGCGCATCGTGCCGCCCTTGTTGGTCACCTCCCGCTGGGAGTCCATGAGGTCGATGACGGGGTGCGGGGTGGCCGGGTCGAACTCCGTGGAGTTGGCCCCGGTGAGGCCCAGCACGTTGCGGGCGAACTCGATCGTCATCACCTGCATGCCCAGGCAGATGCCGAGGCACGGGATGCCGTGCTCGCGTGCGTAGCCCGCCGCGGCGATCTTGCCCTCGACGCCCCGCTCCCCGAACCCACCGGGGATGACGATGCCGTCGAGGTCCTTCAGGCGCCCGGCAGCGAGCAGCCCCTCGACGTCCTCGGCCTGGATCCACTCGATCTCGACCGCGGCGCCGTGCCAGAAGCCGGCGTGGTTGAGCGACTCGACCACCGACAGGTAGGCGTCGGGGAGGCTCACGTACTTGCCGATGATCCCGATCCGCACCGGGAAGGTGGCGGCCTCGACGCTGCGGACCAGCTCCTTCCACTCGGTGAGGTCCGGCTCGATCTCCGGCAGGTGGAGGATCCGGCAGACGACCTCGTCCAGCCCCTCCTCGTGGAGCACGAGCGGGATGTCGTAGAGGCTCGCCGCGTCCGCGGCGTTCACCACGGCCTCGACGGGGACGTCGCACAGCGAGGAGATCTTGCGCTTGAGGTCCGAGGAGATCTCCTCCTCGGAGCGGCACACGATCGCGTCGGGCTGGATGCCCCGGCTGCGCAGCTCGGTCACCGAGTGCTGCGTCGGCTTGGTCTTCTGCTCGCCGGACGGCCCGATGAACGGGACGAGCGTGACGTGCACGTAGCAGACGTTCTCGCGGCCGACGTCGAGGCGGAACTGCCGGATCGCCTCGAGGAACGGGAGGATCTCGATGTCGCCGACGGTGCCGCCGATCTCGGTGATCACGACGTCGGTGCCGTCGAGGCCGAGCCGGGAGATGCGCCGCTTGATCTCGTCGGTGATGTGCGGGATCACCTGCACGGTCTTGCCGAGGTACTCGCCCCGGCGCTCCGCCGCGAGCACCGCCTGGTAGATCGAGCCGGTCGTCGCGTTGGAGTCCCGGGTGAGGTTCTCGTCGATGAACCGCTCGTAGTGGCCGAGGTCGAGGTCCGTCTCGCCGCCGTCCTCGGTGACGAACACCTCACCGTGCTCGAAGGGGTTCATCGTCCCGGGGTCGACGTTGATGTAGGGATCGAGCTTCTGCAGCGTCACCCGGAGCCCACGATCCTTCAGGAGCCGACCGAGAGAGGAGGCGGTGAGCCCCTTCCCGAGGCTCGAAGCCACGCCGCCGGTGACGAAGATGTGCTTTGCCACGACCTCTCCTAGACGTCGGTTCCTGCGAGGGTATCGCGGCTCGCACGAGCTGCCGGGGACGTCATGACGGGGGTCACGCGCGCCTCGAGCCGAGCCGGTCGAGCCACCGCAGCGGCGGCGTCGCGTCGATGATCCGGCTGAACGACACGACCTCGCTGGCGAGGTTCGCGCCGGCCAGCACGACGAGCAGCAGCCACCTGCCGGCCGCCGTGGTGACCGCGAGCAGCCACGAGAGGCCGACCAGCGCGCCGAGCGGGTTCGCCCCGGCGTCGCCGAGCATGTAGCGCTCGCGGAGGTCGCCGCCGAGCAGTCCCAGCCCTGCCCCGACGCCCAGCGCGGGGGCCACCAGCGCCCCGTCCCGGGCCACGAGGAGCGCGGCGACGAACCCCACGGTGGCGACCTTCACCGCCCGGCCCGGGGCCCGGTCGAACAGGTTCGCGAGGTTCGCCGCCAGCGCGACGATCGCGCCGTCCCGCAGCAGCGCGACCCCGCCGTGGGCGCCGCTGCCCGCGGACGCGGCCACGGCGACGCCCGCCGCCGCGCCCCCGAGGAGCTTCACCACCCCGGAGGTGGGCCGACCCCGGGCGAGCGCCGCGAGGTGCCCCCGGAACCCGCCGGACTGCCCGACGCCCGCGACGTCGTCGAGCAGGCCCAGCAGCGTGAAGGCGAGCAGCGCGACCAGCGCCGGTCCCCGCGACCACGCCCACGCGGGCGCCGATCGGCCCCCGTCCACGGCCAGCACGACCTGTTCGACCGCGACCGCGGCGAGCGCGACGACCGCCAGCAGCACGCCGACGCCGGTGGGCAGGGTGGCGTCCCGGTAGTTGCGGCGCTCGAGCGCGTCGACCGCGAACAGGTCCCCCGCCCGCTGCGCGAGCAGCCAGGCGGCCACCGCGCCGAGCGCGAGCGCCCCGACCGCGGCGATCACGGCTGCTCCGGCGCCGCCCCGGTGGCCACCTCCTCACCGGCCCGGTCCTGCGCGCCGCCTCCCGTGGGCTCGGCGGGGGGCGCCACGCCGGCCCCCGTGCGCAGCACGCCGAGGGCGAGGTAGGCGGTGACCGGCAGCACGATGCCGAGCATCATCGCCGGCAGCGCCACCCCGGAGTCGTTGAGCGCGAACGCGACGATGCCGAGGGTCAGCGCCGAGATGCCGAGCGGCCGGAAGCTCGGGTGCACCTGCTCGATCCGCCGGATGAGGCCGTTGGGACGCCAGGTGAGGTAGGCGAAGAACAGCAGCGCCACGGGGATCGTGAGGCTCCACACCGTCGAGGTGAGGATGTTGATGTTCGTCGACAGCTTGCGCTGCAGGATGATGAGCGCCTCGCCGTCCAGCACCCTGCCGACGAAGCGCCCGAGGTGGGTCCTGGACTCGTCGGGGCGTGCCAGGTCGATCAGCGCGAACGCGCCGAGGGCGGCGACCGAGGCGACACCGATCGTCACCGCGGTGCGCAGGCGGATGCGGCGGCCCATCAGCAGCAGCGTGCAGACCGCGAACGCGGGCACCGCGGCGAGCACGCCGCCCACGTCCGAGCCCCACGGCGGCGCCCCGACCAGCACGACCACCACCGCGAACAGGACCAGCAGCGTGGCGAGCCGGGCGGCCCGCGGCGTTCCGGGCCACCTGCGCTCCCACAGCTCCCACCCGGCGGTCGCGACCACGAGCGTGCAGATGCCCACGAGGGCGAACGCCTGGTTGCCGTAGCCGGCGAAGCGCCCGGCGACGATCGGCGAGTAGCCGAACACCGTGTTGATCTGCAGGTGCGCCCCCGTCACCACGTCGACGAGCAGCACCAGGAGGCAGAAGGCTGCGACGGCGAAGGGCGGCAGGAGCGGGTCGACGAGGCGGAGCGTCCCCGCCGCGAGCGCCACGAGCAGCGACGCGCCGAGGATGACGAGGCCGAAGCCGCCGGTGGTGAACGGCCCGTAGGGCAGCAGCCCCGACAGGTACATCACCGCGGGTGTGGCGAGCACGGTGAGCGCGCTCACCCGCAGCGCCCTGCTCGTCGGTCCGGCGACCCCACCCCGGGCGACGAAGACCGCCACGGCGGCGAGCATCGCGACCAGCAGCACGATGAACGCGACGGTGAGCGGTCCGACCGCGTCGTCGCGGAAGACGGCACGCTCGTTGTCGCGCACCATCGCCTCGATGCGCTCCTCGAGGGGTGCGTCGTCCGCCCGGGAGCTCACGGGCGTGACGTACATCGCCTTGGGCACCTCGAGGTCGAGGAACCGCAGCACGGTCGGCGCGATGTCGGTGAGCGTGACGTAGCCGGGCCTGCGGGTCGTGGCGGACGTGGCGATCCCCCGCTCGTGGCCCGGCCCGCGCACGCCGAAGACCGTGAGCTGCTCGTCGCTGAGCGGCGCGGTGGGGCCCACGACGACGACCAGGTCCCGTTCGGGGTCGACGGTGTCGAGCAGCCGTGCGAACAGCTCGTCCGCGCGGCTCAGCGCACGCTCGTACTGGGCGTCGGCCTGGCCCGGGGTGCTCACCCCCCTGGCCTGCTCGGCGCGCTCGAGGTCGGACATCTCGACCAGCACGACCCCGGCCCGCTGCCAGGCGCGCTCCACCGCCGCCACGTGGGTGCCCGCGTCGGCGCGCACCCCGTACGGCGCCAGCGGGTCCTCCTCGAGGAGGGAGCCGCCCACCTCGCCGACGGTGACCTGGCCGTCGCGGTCGGCCGCGGCGAGCACGACCTCGCGGTTCGCCTGGTCGAGCAGCGACGTGCCGGCGTTACCGACCACCCCCATCCCGATCCCGGCGTCGCGCAGCACCTGGCCCAGCGACCCGGGCTCGGTGCCGTAGAGCAGCTGCCGGTTGCGGTTCACCTGGGCGGGGAAGAAGAGGCTGACGACCTCGCCGTCGGGTCGCACCCCGGTGCGGCGCTCGAAGACCGCGGCCGCGGGGCCCTCGGCGGTCATCTCGTCGACCGAGGCGGCCAGCCCCGCGGACCCCGGCCCCACCGCGGAGGCCCGGTTCCCCGCGCCGATCGTCAGGTACGCCTGTGCGGGGCGGGTGCGCGAGCCGACGGTGCGGGGGCTGGAGGACGCCACCGCCGCGCTGTCGAGGAACTCCATCAGCGCCGGCGGCTGCACCTCCTGCAGTCGCTCCCAGGTGAGGCGCGGGAAGGTCACGAGCAGCACGCGCCGGGCCTCGGCGCCGTCCCGCTCCCCGCCACCGTCCTGGGCCGCGGCGGGCGGCTGCGGCGCGAGGAGCACCGCGACGAGGCAGAGGAGCGCGCCGACGAGCGCCGCCGGATGCCGCCGGGCTGGGGCGGGCAGGAGCCTCACTGGACGACCTCCCGGTAGATGTCCGCCACGGCGCCGATCGCCCGGCGGGGCTCGAAGACGCGGCGGGCGTGCTCCCGGCCGCGCTCGCCGAGCCGGCGGGCCCGCTCGGGGTCACCGAGCAGGTCGGCCAGCGCGGCTGCCACGGCCTCGTGGTCGCCCACCGGCACGAGCACCCCGCCCCGCTCGCCGTCGAGCAGGTCGGCGGCCATCCCGGTGGGGGTCGAGACCACGGGCACGCCCAGCTGGGTGCACTCCGCGAGCACGATCGACGCCCCCTCCCAGATCGAGGTCATGACCGCCACGTCGGCCGCGGCGAGGTGGTCCACCGCCCGGGGCACGTGGCCCACCAGTGCCGCCGTGCCGCCGATCCCCAGCCGCGCCACCTCGGCCTCGAGCTCGGCGCGCAGCGGCCCGTCGCCGACGATCCGCAGCTGCGCGTCCGGGCGCTCCCGCGACACCAGCCGCCAGGCACGCAGGAGCGTGGGCAGGTCCTTCTGCGGGTGCAGGCGCGCGGCGCACACCACCAGCGGCGCGTCCGGTGCCACACCGAGCTCCCGTCGGACCTCGCCTGCTGGTCGGGACGGCTCCGGGGGCCTGGAGGCCGGCAGCGCGACCCGCAGCCGCTCGGCCGGCACGAAGGCGCCCAGCTCCTCGGCCATGGACGTGGTGAGGGCGACGACCCGGTCGACCCGCTGCAGGACCTGCCGTTCGAGCGGGCGCTGGATGCGTGTGAGCCGGCCCGCCGACTCGTCGAGCACCACGTTGTGGACGGTGCACACGATCGGCCGCCGGGGGCGCCCGCCGAGCGCGGTCCACGCCGCCTTGAGCCCGTGGGTGTGCACCACGTCGGCCTCGCCACGCCACGGCCGCAGCGCCGTGCGCGCCCTCCACCACCCCAGCGGTGACAGGCCCGCCGGCACCGGGACCTCCCCGGCCTGGGGGCCGAGCCCGTCGAGCACGCCGCGGGGGCCGACGACCGGGGCGCGCACGCCGAGGTCCTCGAGGCCCGCGGCGAGGGTGGCCACGTGCACGCGGATGCCACCGGTCGACGGGCCCAGCAGCTGCAGGGCGGTCATCTCGCTCACCGGGTGGCTCCTCCTCGGCCGGGGTCCGCACCGAGGGTACGGGCGAGCACGAGGGGCCCGGGGCCACCGACGGCACGGATCGTGAGCGCGGCCAGCACGACCGCGGCGGGGCCGCCGACCGCGAGCGTCGCGAGCGATGCACCGACCCCGGCGGGATCCACGAGCGGGACGAGCACGCGCACCACCACCGTCGCGACGACCGCGCCGAGGAGGATCCTGGCGACGGGCAGGGCCACCTGCCGGACCTCCGCGCCGACGTCATGCAGGTGCCGGCGCAGCAGCGCACCCAGCGTCGCCGCCCCCACGGTGTGGGCGAGGGCGTAGCCGAGGCCGATCGCGACGACGCGGTCGCCGGTGTCCATCGCCGCGGACAGCACCCACATCGCCACGCCGCCGAGCACGAGGACCATGAGGTTCACCAGCGTCGGGGTGCGGGTGTCCGAGCGCGAGTACGCCACCCTCGTGAGGAACAGCAGGGCCGAGAAGCCGGGGAGGCCGAGCGCGAACGCGGCGATCGCGCCCGCCACGTCCTCGGTCCGGGCAGCCGCGTTGCCGAGCGCGATCACCTGCGACAGCGGCTGGGCGAGCGCCACCACCGCCGCGGCGGACAGCAGGGTGAACGCGGCGATCGACCTCGTCGCCCGCCCCACCTCCTCCGCGAACGCCTCCCACTGGTGCGCCACCGCGGCACGGGTGAGTGCGGGGAAGGCGGTGGTGAACACCGGCACCGCGAACAGCGAGTGCGGCAGCATGAACAGCACGTACGCGAGCTGGTACACGACCACCCCGCCCTCGACCCCGTTCGCGAGCAGCAGCACGACCACCAGCAGCAGCTGCGTCGCGGCGAGGAAGCCCGCCGCCCAGATGCCCTGGCGGACGAGCCGCCGCAGCACGGGGTGGCGGGGCTCGAACCGGGGACGCAGCGAGAACCCCGAGCGCGCCAGCCCGACGACGGGCACCAGGCAGAACAGCACGACGCCGAGGGTGGTGCCGAGCCCGAGGACGAGCTTCTCGTCGAGCTCGAGGTCGAGCCCCGGTGGGCGGCCGCCACGCAGCTGGGCGAAGAGCAGGTACACGCCGATCATCACGACGTTGTTGACCGTCGGGGCGAACACCGGCAGGCCGAAGACCCCCCGGGCGTTGAGCACCGCGGTCGCGACGAGGTTCGCGGCGTAGAAGACGACCTGCGGGAGGAAGAACCACAGGAGGAACAGGCCGAGCTGCTCCTGGGCCTCCCGGACGCCGGGGTCGTCGACCCCGCTGACCAGCCCGCGGATCAGCCACGGTGCCGCGACCATGCCGGCGGCGACGATGGCCGAGAGCAGCGCCAGGATGGCGCCGAACACGACCCCCGCGGTGTGCTCGGCCTCGCCGTGGGAGCTGCGGTCGACGGCCTCGACCATCACCGGCACGAGGATCGACTGGAGCACCCCGGCGGCGAAGAGCTCGAACAGGATGTTCGGCACCATGTTGGCCGACTGGTAGACGTTGCCCAGGTAGGACGTGCCGAGCACCGCGGCGACGACCATGACCCGGACGAACCCGGTCCCGCGGCTCACCAGGGTCAGCACCGACATGCGCGCCGCGGCGCGGTTGCGCGCCGCGAGCGCGGCGGCGGAGCCGGGGGTCGCGCCGGCCATCAGCCGGGGACCGTCGGGAGGATGCTCGTCGCGCCCACGCCGACGCCGTAGTGGCCGACCTCACCGGCCAGCTGCTCCTGGAGCGCGAGCACGGTCGAGGCCCGGCGCAGCAGCTCGTCGGGGTGGTCCACCGTACTGAGCCGCTCGACCGCCTCGTCGTCGTTGCGGAGGTCGACGAGCAGGGCCCCGACCCGGTCGCGGTCGACCGCCGGCAGTTCGCCGGGCGCGACCGGCGCGGCGGTCTCGACCACCGTCACCGTGGCGGGGGCGAGGTCCGCGACCTCGTCGGCCAGCCGGTGCACGAGCCCCACGACCTGCTCCGACATGCCGTCGGCCAGCAGCATCACGTAGCTCACCCCGGTCACGTCGGGGAACGCCGCTGCGGACGCTCCGGGGTCGATCGACAGCAGCCCGGCGGAGGCGCAGCCCTCGAGGAACGTCCTCGCCCGTTGGACCTCCTCCGGGGTGGGCGACGGCCCCGCGGCCCGGACCCCGGGACCGGGGGTGGCCGGCTGGCCGGCGCTGCCGCCCTCCACCGCCCCGGCCGGTTCGTCACCCGCGGCGCCACCGTCCGGGGCATCCCCGCCGCCCCCGGCCTCACCGTCCGCGGGCTCGCCGTCAGGGGTGCCGACGGTGGGGGGTGGCTCCGGGGCGGTGAGCACCGCGAGCGAGTCGGCGAGGCGGGCGAGCAGCCGGCTGCGCACCAGCGACGGCGAGGCGGTGTGCAACCCGAGCAGCTCCCGGGCGGCTGCCATCGACGCCTCGTCGTCGAGCTCCAGCGTCGGCTCGAGCCGAACCGTCGCCGAGCGGACCGCGCCGGCCGCCTCCAGCGCGGCCCACGTCGCGTCCACGGCCGCGTCGTCCAGCCCCGCCGGGGCGATGACCGCGAGCGGCTCGCCCTCGAGCCGCCCGGACAGCAGCCCGTCCTCGCCGAGCAGGCGGGCGAGCTCCTCGTCGGTGGTGCGGAGGTGGTCCCGCAGCTCGTCGATCTCGGTGCCCCTCGCCCGGTAGCCGTCCTCGAGGTCGTCGACGCGGTTGCGCAGCGTGTCGACGGTGGCGCGGTCGATGAACGAGGCGCCCATCGCGACGCCGACGCCGAGCGCGAGGAAGACCGCGACGAGGCTGACCAGGTGGAACCTGAAGTTGATCATGCGGCCATCCCTCCGAGTGCCGCCGCGGCCCACCACGGACCGTCGGCGGGCAGGAGCCCGTTGAGCAGCACCCAGTTGGTGCGGATGAGGAGCCGGATCGGCTCGCTGATGAAGATCACCACTGCCATCGCGAACAGGGCCGCGAGCACCAGGAGCAGCAGGTCGCGCTTGCGGACCCGGCTCTCGTAGAGGCGGCTCACGCCCTTCGCGTCGACGAGGATCGGTCCGACCTTCATGCGCACGAGCACCGTCGAGGCCATCCCGGAGCGGCCCTTGTCGAGGAAGTCGACCATCGACGAGTGCGTGCCGACGGCCACGATGAGGTCGGCGCCGAGCTCGTAGGCCATCAGCATGGCGATGTCCTCGCTGGTGCCCGACGCCGGGAAGATGTGGTGGTCGAGCCCCAGCTGCTCCAGCCGTGCGGCGCCGGGGGCGCGACCGTCGCGGTAGGCGTGCACGACGAGGTGGGCACCGCAGCGCAGCGCCCGCTCGGACACGGAGTCCATGTCGCCGATGATCACGTCGGGGGTGTGGCCGACCTCCAACAGCGCGTCCGCTCCCCCGTCGACGGCGACGAGGACGGGACGGTTCTCGCGCAGGTACGCGGAACGGCGGAGCAGGTCGAGGTCCTGCTTGTAGTCGCTGCCGCGCACGACGATCAGCACGTGGCGGCCCCGCCAGTCGAGCCCGAGGTCGGGCATGCCGAGCGAGTCGTCGAGCAGGTCCTGGTTCGAGCGGATGTGCTCGACGGTGTTCGCGACGAACCGGTTGAGCTCCGCGCCGAGCTGCTCCCTGCTCGCCTCGTGGATCTTCGCGATGGAGTCCAGGTCCTGGCGGGTGCCGGTGGCGACCAGGCGGCCGTCCAGCCACACCTCGCCGCCACGGACCTCCACCTCGTCCATCTCGTGGACCTCCGACATGAGCTCGGGGCCCAGGCCGTCGACGAGGGGGATGCCCGCTTCGAGCAGCAGCACCGGCCCCTCGTTCGGGTACCTCCCGCTGGAGGACTCCGCCGCGTTGAGCACGGCGGCCGGCTGGGACTCGACCAGGCTCTCGGCCGCGATCCGGTCGAGGTCGCGGTGGTCGATGACCGCCACCTCGCGTGGCCGGAGGCGGTGGACCAGGTCCTTGGTGCGCCGGTCGACGCGGGCGACGCCACGGATCGTGACCTCGGGGTCGTCGCGGATCGGTTCGCCCGCGCGTCGGCGGAGCCGGAAGCGGGCCACTCAGCGACCCCGTGCCCGGGCGGCTGCCTCGAGCAGCTCGCTGGCGTGCTCCCGCGCGGTGCTCGACCCGGGACTGCCGGACAGCATCCGGGACAGCTCGACGACCCGGTCCGACTCGTCGAGCGGCTCCACGGTGGTGACCGTGACGGTGCCGTCGACCTGCTTGGTGACCCGCAGCTGGTGGTCGGCGAAGGCGGCCACCTGGGGCAGGTGGGTCACCACGAGCACCTGCCGCTCGGCGCCGAGCTCGGCGAGCGACCGCCCCACCGCGACAGCGGCCTCGCCGCCGATGCCGGCGTCCACCTCGTCGAAGACCATCGTCGGCGGTCCCCCGGACAGCACGAGCCGCAGCGCCATCATCACCCGGCTCAGCTCGCCGCCCGACGCGACCCGCTGCAGCGGGCCGGGCGGGGCGCCCGGGTTGCTGGCCAGGCGGATCTCGACGTCCTCCCCCGCGCCCGGCAGGGCCGCGGTGTCCTCGACGGCGACCTCGACCTCGGCGGCGGCCATCGCGAGCTGTGCGAGCAGCTCGCGGATCGCCGCGGCGAGGCGCGGCGCGGCGGCCCGGCGGGCATCGCCGACCTTCCGGCACTCCGCGGCGAGGTCGGCCCTGGCGGCCTCGATGAGCGCCCCCAGCTCGGCCCGCCGCTGGTCGAGGGAGGCGAGCTGGGCGAGCCGCGCCCGGGACTCCGCGGCGAACTCCAGCACCTGCTCGATGGTGTCGCCGTACTTGCGGCGCAGCGTGGACAGGTCGTTGCGGCGGGCGCGCACCTGCTCGAGGCGGGGTTCGTCGGGTTCGATCGTCTCGGCGAGCGCCCGCAGCTCGCTCGCGCAGTCGCCGAGCTCGATGGACAGGGCGGCGAGCCGCCCGGCGACCGGCTCGAGCGGCGCACGGCCATCCAGCTGCCCGGCGGCGGCCGCGAGCAGGTCCGCGGCGGCGCCCTCGCCGGTGAGCAGCTCGAGGCTCGCCGCCGCGGCCTCCCGGTGGGCGACCGCGTCCGCGAGCAGCGACTCCTCGGCCTCGAGCTCCTCGTCCTCGCCGGGGACGGGGGCGAGCGCCTCGATCTCGTCGATCTGGTGCCGCAGCAGGTCCATCTCGCGCTGCCGGGCCCGTTCGTCGCCTCCGGTGCGCTCGAGCTCCGCCTCGAGGTCGCGCACGCGGTCGCGCAGCTCCCGCAGGCGGGTCCGGTCGATGCCGGCGTAGCGGTCGAGCGCGTCGCGCTGCACCGAGGGGCGCAGCAGCGCCTGCTGGGCGTGCTGCCCGTGGATCTCGATCAGCTCCGCGGCCAGCTCGGTGAGGTTCGCCGCGGTGGCGAGCTGCCCGTCGACGTAGGACCGGGAGCGGCCCGCCGCGGGCACCACCCGGCGCAGCACGTGCTCCTCGTCGCCCGTGGCGAAGAGGCCCTCGACGACCGCCTCGTCGCACCCGGCGCGCACCCGTGACGGGTCGGCACGGCCGCCGGAGAGCAGCTCGAGCGCCTCGACGATCATCGTCTTGCCGGCGCCGGTCTCGCCGGTCAGCGCGACGAGGCCCCCCTGCAGCGGGATGCGCGCCTCGGCGATGACGCCGAGGTTCTTGACGCCGAGCTCGACCAGCATGTCGGATCGAGCGTAGACGACCGCCCTGACGCCTCCGGGGCGCTGCGACCGGCGCCTCAGCGCTCCGACAACCCGAACTTGGAGCGCAGCACCGAGTGGAAGTCGTTGGTGCCGAAGGTGACGAGGCGGGCCGGTCGCGCCCCGCCGGTGCAGGTGACCGAGTCGCCGGGCGCGAGCGGGGACACGGCGCGCCCGTCCACCGAGATGCCCGCCGCGCGGTCGCCCGCCACGGTGACGCGCACCCTGCAGTCGGGCTGCAGGACCAGCGACCGGTCGAAGAGCATGTGGGCGGCGACGGGCGCCATGAGCACCGCCTTGTGCAGCGGGTCGATGATCGGGCCGCGCACCGAGAACGCGTAGGCGGTGGAGCCGGTCGGGGTCGCGAGGATCAGCCCGTCGCTCACGTAGGACGTGAACGGCCGCCCGTCGAGCTCCACCTCGAGCCGGACGGTGTGGCCCATCAGGGACTTCTCGATGACGGCCTCGTTGAGGGCCTCGTGCTGCTCGACGGGCTGGTCCCGCCGCTGCACGAGCACCTCGAGGCGCAGCCGCTCCTCGATCGTGTACGAGCCGGCGAGGAACCGCTTGAGCGCCATGCGCAGCCCGGAGGGCTCCACCTCGGTGAGGTAGCCGAGCTGGCCGAGGTTGATGCCGAGGACGGGCACGCCGTCGGGCGCGGCCAGGTTGACGGCCCGCAGCATGGTGCCGTCGCCGCCGAGGCTCAGGACCAGGTCGAGCCCGTCGACGAGCTTCGACTCCGGCACGCCGAGCTCCGGGTGGCCGACCGCGGCGGCGTCCTCGTCGGAGAGCCGCACCTCGTGGCCTCGGTCGTCGAGCCACGCCACGGCGTCCCTCGCCAGCTCGATCGCCCGGTCACGGTGCACGACCAGCCCGAACGAGCTCACCCCGCCGCCCCGTCCAGGTCGTGCGCGCCCGCACCGGTCTCCACGACCCGGTCGACGAGTCGGCGCGCCGCAGCGGTGGGCTCGAGGTCGGTCGGGCCGGCGTCCCGGGCGGCCCTGCGGCCCGCGACGTCGTCGGGCACGACCAGGTGCAGCAGGAACTCCCGGTTGCCCTCCGCCCCGCGCACCGGTGACTCGACGATGCCACGCACCTCGGCACCGTGCCCCTCGGCGGACCCGATCACCGACCACAGCGCCGCCCGCCACACCTCGGGGTCGGTGATCACTCCCCTGCCGCGGCTGACCTCCCGACGCCCCGCCTCGAACTGCGGCTTCACGAGCAGCACGAGCCACCCGGAGGGCCGCACGAGGCGGACGAGGACCTCCATGACCGCGGTGAGCGAGATGAACGACAGGTCCGCGACCGCCGCGTCGAACGGGCCGAGCTGGTCGGGGTCGACGTGGCGCAGGTTCGTCCGCTCGAGGACGGTGACCGCGTCGTGGTCGCGCAGGCGCGGGTGCAGCTGACCGTGCCCCACGTCGAGCGCGACGACGTGCCCGGCGCCGTGCTGGAGGAGGCAGTCGGTGAAGCCACCGGTCGACGCGCCCGCGTCGAGCACCCGCAGCCCCTCCGGGTCGAGGCCGAAGGCGTCGAGCGCGTGTTCGAGCTTCGTCCCGCCGCGCCCGACGTAGCGGGGCGGCTCGCCCTCGAGCAGCAGCGGCTCCGAGGGGTCGACCAAGCGTGCCGCCTTGGTGGCGACGGTGCCCGCGACCCGCACCCTGCCGGACTCGATCTGGCACCGGGCCTGGGTGCGCGTCTCGGCCAGGCCCCTGCGGACCAGCTCGGCGTCGAGGCGTCGTCGCACGGATCGATCCTACCTTCGGGGTCCTTCGGCCCCCGCTCGAGCGGTCGCGGCGCCGTCGCCCCCGAGGAGCCGCTCGACGACCTCCGCGAGGTCGTCGCCGACCACGGCCGGCTCCGGTTCCACCGGCAGGTCCTCCCGGGCGGTGACGCCGGTGAGCACCAGTGCGAAGCCGGCCCCCAGGCGGGTGGCGAGGAGGCCGTCGGTCTCCGGCTTGTCGCCCACGACCACGTCCACCGGCCCGTGGCGCGAGGTGAGCAGGTCCGCCATCGGGCCGTGCGGCTTGCCGGTCACCTCGGCGCGGCGCCCCGATGCCGTCTCCACCGCGGCGACGAGCGCGCCGTTCCCGGGCAGCAGCCGCTGGCCGTCGCGCCCGGGCACGGGATAGGTCGGGTCGTCGTTGGTGGCGAGGAAGCGGGCGCCCGCACGGACGGCGTCGGCCACCATGCCCACCCGGGAGCGGTCCCAGCGGGGCGTCGCGCCCACCACGACCACGTCGACGGGCGGGACCTCCCCGTCGGGCAGGTCCCAGACGTCGACGACGTCCACGCCGGCCTCGCGGAGGCACGCCACGAGCGACGGCTCCCCCATCACGAGCCCGCGGGCACCCGCCCCGGCCGCGGCTGCGGCCGACTCGGCGGACGTGACCACGGGTGCGTCGGGGATGCCTGCGTCGCGGAGCTGCTGTGCCTTCTCCCCGGGCCCCTGGGCGTAGTTCGTGCAGAACACGACGTCCACGCCGCGCGCGAGCAGCCGCGCCACCGCGTCCGCCGCGCCGGGAAGCGGGTTCCCGCCGCGCCACACCACTCCGTCGAGGTCGATCACCGCTCGTGACAGCACGTGGGCCACCATCGCACACGGGCGCGGTCCGGGCGACGGGGCCGCCCGGACGGGGCCTGGGCCCACCGTGCGGCCGGCCGTGCGTGGCCGCCGTTCGGCCGGTGCCCGGGAGTGGTCGCTCCCCGGGCGCTGTGCCACCCTTGGTCGGGATCGGAGGGACCCCATGTCGGCCGACGCCGACGCCGACGATCGAAGGAGCGGACATGGACGAGCAGATGCTGAACAAGGTCAGGAACGACGCGGGGTTCATCGCCGCGCTCGACCAGAGCGGCGGCAGCACTCCGAAGGCGCTGCGCTTGTACGGGATCGAGGAGGACGCGTGGTCCTCCGAGGACGAGATGTTCGACCTCATCCACCAGATGCGGACCCGGATCATGACCAGCCCCGTGTTCGACGGCGACCGGATCCTGGGCGCGATCCTGTTCGAGCAGACCATGGAGCGCGAGGTCGAGGGGCGCGGCACCGCGGAGTACCTCTGGGCCGAGAAGAAGATCGTGCCGTTCCTCAAGGTCGACAAGGGCCTCGCGGACGAGGTGGACGGCTCGCAGCTGATGAAGCCGATCCCCGACCTCGACGAGCTCTGCGAGCGTGCCATCGCCAAGGGCGTGTTCGGCACGAAGATGCGCTCGGTGATCAAGGTCGCGAACGAGGCCGGCGTCACGGCGAACGTCGCCCAGCAGTTCGAGTTCGGCCGGCAGATCCTCGGCCACGGCCTCGTCCCGATCATCGAGCCCGAGGTCGACATCCACTCCCCCTCGAAGGCCGAGGCGGAGGCGCTGATGAAGGCCCGGATCCTCGCAGAGCTGGAGTCGGTGCCGGACGGCCAGCAGGTCATGCTGAAGCTGACCCTGCCCGAGGAGGACGGCTTCTACACCGAGCTCGTCGAGCACCCGAAGATCCTCCGCGTCGTGGCGCTGTCGGGTGGCTACACCCGCGAGGAGGCGAACGCCCGCCTGTCCCGCAACCCCGGTGTGATCGCGAGCTTCTCGCGCGCCTTCACCGAGGGGCTCACCGCCCAGCAGAGCGACGAGGAGTTCAACGCCACCCTCGACGCCTCCATCGCGAGCATCTTCGAGGCGTCCAAGACCTGACCGCCACGATCCGACTGGACGACCGCCGGGGTGGCGGGATGCGCTGGCGTCCCGCCACCCAGAAGCCCAC
>CBFGTJ010000003.1:0-50006 GCA_965651815.1 uncultured Microthrixaceae bacterium
AGGAGATCTGCCCGAACGGCGTCGACCACGTCTTCGAGTGCGTCGGCTCCACGGCCCTGATCCGCACGGCCACCGATCTCCTCGACTGGGGCGGCAACCTCGTGATGCTCGGCGTCCCGAAGATGGGCTCCGAGGCGAGCTTCGTCGTCAACACCATGTACAACGACAAGACGATCATGGGTTGCCGCTACGGCTCGGCCCGTCCGCAGCACGACATCCCGCTGATGGTCCGCCTCTACCTCGCCGGACGGCTCAAGCTCGACGAGCTCGTGTCGCGCACGTACCCCCTCGAGGACTTCCGGGCGGCGCTCGACGAGCTGCACGAGGGCAAGCTGGCCCGCGGCGTGCTGACCCTGGACTGAACGTGGCTCCCGCCCGGTCCGGCACCGGTCTCCCCGGCGAGCTGTCCGAGCTCGCCGCCAAGGTCTCGAACTGGGGCCGGTGGGGCGACGACGACGAGCTCGGCTGCGGCAACCTCCTCACCGCGGAGGCGGCACGCCGGGGCGCGGCCGAGGTCCGCTCCGGGCGTCGCGTGTCGCTCGCCGCGGCGCTGCGCGCGGACGGCATCCAGGTCGGCCAGCCGGCCCGGCGCTACAACCCGATCCTCACCGTCACGTCGCTCAACGAGCGCGACCCGTTCGCACCGGGGATCTGGCAGGGCACCGACGACATGGTGACGATGTCGACCTGCGCGGGGACCCACGTCGACGCGCTCAGCCACGTGTCCTACGACGGGTACCTCTACAACGGCGTGCCGACCTCCGCGGTCACCGCGCAGGCGGGCGCGACGAAGCTCGGCGCAGAGAAGCTGCCCGACATCGTCACCCGCGGCGTCCTGCTCGACCTGCCGCACGTGAAGGGCGTCGCCGGGCTCGACGAGATCGCCCCCGGCTACGCGATCACCGGCGACGACCTCGACGAGGCCGCGGACGCCGCGGGCGTCACCATCACCCCGGGGGACGTCGTGCTGGTCCGCACCGGCGAGATGCGCCACCACCGCGCCGGTGACCGCCGCCGCTACGCCGTCGGGGTCGACTTCCAGCTCCCCGGGTTGTCGGTGCACTCGATCGAGTGGATGCACCGCCACGACGTCGCCGGCGCGTTCACCGACACCTACGCCTACGAGGCGTTCCCGCCGTCGATGCCCGACTGGTCCGACACCCTCGCGGTCCACATGATCCAGCTGCGCGACATGGGTCTGCTGCAGGGCCAGAACTGGGACCTCGAGGACCTGTCGGTCGCGTGCGCCGAGGAGCAGCGCTGGACGTTCCTGCTCGTCGCCGCACCCGAGCCGATCGTCGGCGCGACCTCCGCGCCCGTGGCGCCGGTCGCCATCATGTGAACGTGCGAGTCCGCCGACGTCGACGACCGACCGCTGCCCGACGGAGGCCGGAGGAGCCCACGGGGCCGAAGACGTTCAGCATCTGGAGCTTCGCCGCGGTCTTCGCGGTGCTCGGGCTCCTCGGCCTCGGCTGGCTGCTGTGGGGACCCCAGCCCGAGGACGGCTCCGTCGAGCTGCACGTCCCCCAGACCCTCCCCGAGGAGACCGCCGCTCCCACGCCCCCTCGACGCCGCTCGGGTTCCCCCACCACCGAGCCGACGGGCATGGCGGGGCTGATCCCGGGCACGACGAGCCCGACGACCAGCGTCCCGAGCGCGCCGGCGACGCGGCCGACGCTGCCGAACGGGTCCCCCGCGCCGGAGGGCGTGACCGAGGTCGTCGCCGAGGGCGACACCGTCCGCCTGCGCTTCGTCGGCCCCGCCGGGCTGCCGCAGGGTTGGGCGGCGCGGGTCGCCCCCACCGTGGTGTCGCCGGTCGCCGGTGATCGTGGGCTCCAGCTGCGCATCGGGTGCGCGGCGTCGCCGAGCGAGCGGCTCGTCGAGGTGGCGATCACCGAGGGTGACACGGCGATCACCGTCGCCGTCGCGGTGGTGTCCCCACCCGAGGGCCCACCGTGCGCGGACGGCTCCGACACCGTGCTCGAGGTGCCGCTGCGCGGCCCGGTCGCGGGACGGACCCTGGTCGCGGTGCCCCCCGGTACCGACATCGCCAGTGCCCTGGGCAGCGGCTGAACGACGGTCGACCAGCCGTCGACCGACGGCGAACCCGCCGTGGACCGGCGGCACCGTGGGGCCTCCGCGCCCACCCGCGGGCTCGCGCGGCGTTTCCTAGACTCGGCTGCCATGGTCGAGGGTCGAACCCTGTGGGAGCTCATGGAGCGGCGGGTCGACGCCACGCCCGACGACCTGATGGCCGTCGACGAGGACATGCGCACGCTCACGTTCGCGGAGCTGTGGTCCGAGGCGGAGCTCGCAGCGGCGGGGTTGCGTGCCGCCGGCGTGAGCGAGGACGACGTCGTCACCTGGTGCCTGCCCAACTGGATCGAGACGTTCGTCCTCGTCGCCGCGCTCGCCCGCCTCGGCGTCGTGCAGAACCCCGTCGTGCCGGGGGTCGGCGAGGCGGAGCTGGAGCGGCTCGCCGCCCGGTCGCGCTCGACGCTGCTCGTCGTCCCCGCGACCCTCGACGGTCGCGACGTCGAGGACGACGTGACCGCGATCGCCCGGCGGCTCGGGGGAGTGCGGGTGCTCGTCACCGACCGCGCGCTGCCGCAGGGCGACCCCACGACCCTGCCGCCGCTCGAGGAGGTCGACCCGGTGGAGCCGCGGCCGGGGTGGGACCCGGTGCGGTGGCTGTTCCACACGGCCGGTGGCACCGGTGAGCCGAAGCTCGTGCGCCACACCGACGCGTCGCTGCTCGCCGCGGCACGCGGGCTGATCCAGCGGTTCGGGCTCATCCCCCAGGACCGCCACGCCCTGCTGCGCCCGGCGGCGCACGTCGACGGCGTCGTCTGGCTCCTCGCGAGCCTCGGGTCGGGGTGCGCCAACATCCTCACCGGTTCGCTCGACACCGACGGAGTGTGCGAGGTGCTCGCACGCGAGGGCGTCACGCTCGCAGGGTCGACGCCTGCGGACCACCGCGCGTTCGTCGACCGGCAGCGCCGCGACCTGCAGCCGCTGTTCCCCGACGTGCGCGCGTTCACCGGAGGCGGGCACGTGCCACCGGAAGGGCTGGTGGACGAGGTCCGCAGCCTGTTCGACGTGCCGGTGCTGTCGTCGTACGGGCTCACCGAGGCGCCGGTCGTCGCGGCGGCCTCGCCGAGCGATCCCGACCTCGGTGGCGTCACCGTGGGCACCCCGGTGCACGGGGTCGAGGTGCGCCTCGTGCAGCCCGACGGGACCATCGCGACCGGTGGTGAGGAGGGCGAGATCCGGGTCAGGGCCCCGCAGCTCATGGCGGGCTACGAGGACCCCTCGCTCGACCAGGACGCCTTCGACGACGACGGGTTCCTCCGCACCGGCGACCTCGGCCGCTTCGACGAGCACGGCCGCCTGGTCGTCACCGGGCACGTGCAGGACATCATCCTCCGCCCGGCAGGAGCCGTGTCGGCCGTGGAGCTCGAGCGGCTGCTGCACCAGCACGACCGGGTCGAGGACGCCGCCGTCATCGGGCTGCCCGACCCCGACCGCGGCGAGCAGGTGTGCGCGGTCGTGCAGCCGCGCCGGGGTGCCGGCACGCTGACCGCGGAGGAGGTGCTCGGGCACCTCCGCGAGCGTGGCCTGTCGACCGACGACCTGCCCGAGCGCGTCGAGATCGTCGACGTGCTGCCGCGCACGCGCACCGGCGCCGTGCTCAAGCAGGTGCTGCGCGACGAGCTCAAGGGGTAGCGCGATCGACCCCTCCATCGCCGCCATGACGGCGGGGGACCTCGACGAGGTGCTCGACCTCAACGAGCGCTGCACCCCGCACGTCGGTCCCGTGGACCGTGATCGGCTCGCCGCGATCGTCGGGGAGTCGTCGCTCGCGCTCGTCGCGCGCGACGCCGCCGGGCTCGCCGGGTTCGTGATCGTGCTCGGGCCCGGGGCCGGCTACGACTCGCCGAACTACCGGTGGTTCGCCGAGCGCTACGAGGACTTCCGGTACGTCGACCGCATCGCGGTGGACCCGGCGCGCCACCGCGGCGGGCTCGGCCGGCGCCTCTACCAGGAGGTGTTCGACCACGCGCGGGCCGAGGGCTCGCCGGTGGTCACCTGCGAGGTGAACCTCGAACCGCCGAACCCGGTCTCGCAGCGCTTCCACGCCTCGCTCGGCTTCACCGAGGTCGGCCGGCAGGACACCTACGGCGGCACCGTCGTCGTGCAGCTGCTCGAGCGCCGCGTCGACACCACCTGACGTCCGACCCCACGGAGCGGTTTCCCGTCACCGGGCGGCGGAGCGTCGTAGCTTGTTGGTCCGGACGCCGGACACGGAAGGGGGCGTTCATGGACGAGGGCAGGAAGCTCGGAGCGGAGCTCATCGGCACGTTCGTGCTCGTGCTGGGCGGTTGCGGATCCGCGGCGTTCGCCGCGCAGGCGCTGAACGTCGCGAGCGGCCCGGTGGGCATCGGTGGCATCGACCTGGGCGAGGGCGGGGTCACGAACCTGGGCATCGGGTACCTGGGCGTGGCGCTGGCGTTCGGCTTGTCGGTGCTCTGCGGCGCGTACGCGCTCGGGCACGTCTCCGGCGGGCACTTCAACCCCGCGGTGACCGTGGGGCTGTCGGTCGCCGGTCGCTTCGAGTGGCGCCGCGTGCCCGGCTACGTCCTGAGCCAGTGCGTCGGCGCCATCGCCGCGGTCGCGGTGATCTGGCTGATCCAGGTCGGCCGGCCCGGCGGGTTCGAGCGGGCGCAGGGGGCGTTCGCGTCGAACGCGTTCGGCCAGGAGAACGGCCGGTACTTCTACGACGTCGGCGCCGCGTTCGTCGCGGAGCTCGTCCTCACCGCGCTGTTCGTCATCGTGATCCTGGGGGTGACGACCAAGGCTGCGTCGAGGGGCTTCGGTGCGCTCGCGATCGGGCTGATGCTGACCCTCATCCACCTCATCTCGATCCCCATCACGAACACGAGCGTCAACCCGGCGCGTTCGCTGGGGCCCGCGGTGTTCGAGGGCGGCACGGCGCTCGCCCAGCTGTGGTTGTTCATCGTCGCCCCGCTGCTCGGCGCGGCCGTGGGCGCGGTGGTGTGGAAGGTGGCCACCGGGGGCGACGAGACCCAGGGTGCGGAGACCGTCGCAGAGGGGATCGAGCAGGCCCAGGCCTGATCCCACCCCAACCCACCCCCCGTTCTGTGATGCGAGGACGGGGTGGAGACCCCCATCCCGCATCACGGAACGAGGTGTGGGGCCCCGGGTTGGTCCGCCGCGCTGCCCGGACCCTACGATCTGACGACCCGTCAGATCGTAGGAGTGGACCATGGGCTTGTTGGACGGCAAGGTCGCGATCGTCACCGGAGCGGGCCACGGGATCGGCCGTGGCCATGCGCTCGAGCTCGCGAAGCAGGGTGCGAAGGTCGTCGTCAACGATCTGGGCGGTTCGGTCACCGGCGAGGGCAAGGGCCGGGACGCCGACCTGACCGTCGACCTCATCAAGGAGCGCGGCGGCGAGGCGGTCGCGAACTACGGGGACGTGTCCGACGTCGAGCAGTCCGCCGAGATGATCGCCCAGGCGGTCGACACCTGGGGGCGGCTCGACATCCTCGTGAACAACGCGGGCATCGTGCGGGACGGGTCGATCTTCAACATGTCCGTCGAGGACTTCGACGCCGTCATCAAGGTGCACGTGCGGGGCACCTGGCTGCCGTGCAAGCACGCGGCGGTGCACTGGCGCCAGCTCAACAAGTCGACGGGTGAGAAGGTCAACGGCCGGATCATCAACACGGTCTCGGGCGCCGGCCTGACCGGCAACTTCGGCCAGTCGAACTACGCGCCGGCCAAGGCGGCGATCGCGTCGCTCACCCAGACCCTCAGCCTCGAGCTCTACAAGATGGGCGTCACGGTCAACGCGGTCGGTCCTGCCGCGGCGACGCGCATCACCGCGACGATGCCGAACGCGCCGGCGGTGATCGAGCCCGACGAGATCCCCGAGGACGAGTGGAACCGCATGGACCCGGCGGTCTCCTCTCCGCTGGTCGCGTGGCTCGCGTCGGACGAGGCGGACCACGTCACCGGCCAGGTGATCCGCGCGGTCGCCGAGAACATCATCCTGATGAAGGGCTGGACCGACGGGCCGACGATCAACAACGGCGGCAAGCGCTGGGACGCCACGAAGCTGGGCCAGCAGCTCGCCACCGACGTGTTCTTCACCCGCGCCCCCGGCCTCCGCTACTGAGCTGCTGCGGGGCCGGCCGGGCCGCACGGACGCCCGGGCCGGCTCCCGTAGGCTCGGCGGGGTGAGCGACCCCTACGGCGACATCCTCGAGGACGACCGCGGTGGCATCGGCGGTTCGCGCCGCCTCGCGGACGCCTACCCGAAGGTGCCCGCACGCCCCGACATGGTGCTGCTGCACCGCTCCACGGGGCTGCGGGGCAAGCTCTGGAAGTTCACCGGCCAGCTCGTCGTGCTGCGCGACGCCCGCGGCGGCGAGCACACCTTCGAGCACCACCCCGGCGCGTTCGCACACCAGGGCGAGACCGTCACGCTCGTGATGCCGTCGCGGCCGGCCAGGGGTTCGACCCCGGTGACGAAGCGGTCCGCCGCCGGCGGCATCGTCACCGCCGACGCGCCGGCCCGGGTCGCCCGCGCGTCGCGGCTGTGGGTCGAGGGCGACCACGACGCCCGCTTCATGGAGCGGGTCTGGGGCGACGAGCTGCGCGAGCTCGGCATCGTCGTCGAGCCGATGGGCGGCATCGACGACCTGCCGGCCCGGGTGGCCGAGTTCGCCCCGTCCGCACGGCGCAAGCTCGCCGTGCTGGTCGACCACCTCGTCCCCGGCTCGAAGGAGACCCGCCTCGCCGAGCAGGTGCGCGGTCCCCACGTGCTCGTGGTCGGTCACCCGTGGGTCGACATCTGGCAGTGCGTGCGTCCCAAGGCGCTCGGCATCGAGGGCTGGCCGGAGGTGCCCCGCGGCGAGGAGTGGAAGGCGGGCGTGTGCCGCCGCCTCGGGTGGGGCACGCCGCAGGAGGGGTGGCGGCGGGTGCTGTCCGCGGTCGACTCGTTCGCCGACCTCGAACCCGAGCTGGTCGGCGCGGTCGAGCGGGCCCTCGACCTGCTCGCCCCGGTCGAGGGGGACGACTCGTGACCACCGCGGCGGACGTCATCGAGGTGCGCCTGCGCCAGCTCGGCGTCGAGCGCGTCTACGGCCTCCCCTTCGCGGGCCTGCGGCACGTGCCGGTGGAGGACCCCGACCTGGCGGTGCTGTTCGCGGACGCGGACGGGCGCATCGGGCACCACGACGGCAGCGGCCGGCTCGGGCTCGCGCACGTGGCCGGCCCGATCCTGCACCTGTCGTCCTGCCCCGGCGGCACCGCCCCGCTCCAGACCGTCGGCTCCCTCGAGGAGGCGCTCGACGCGCTCGTCGAGCCGCCCGGCATGGGCATCCCCGGCACCTCGGCGCTCCACCTGGACTTCGACCTGTCGGCACCCGCGCCCGAGGGCGTGACCGCCGCTGCGGAGCCCGAGCGGCAGCCCGTGATGCTCCTCGACCCCTCGCTCGCCCAGCTGGACCTCGTCATCGTCGTGGGTCCCGGGGTGGTGAGGGACCACGCCGTCGACGACCTGCACACCGTGAGCCGCAAGGCGGGCGCGGGGGTGCTCAACACGTGGGGGGCGAAGGGCGTCGAGCGCTGGGACAGCCCCTACCACTTCGGCACGGCGGGGCTGCAGGAGCGCGACTTCGAGCTCGCCGGCGTCGGCGACGCGGACGTGGTCATCGCGAGCGGGCTGGATCCTGACGAGACCCCCGTCGAGTCGCTCGGCAACTGGGTGGTGCAGGAGGTGCCCCCGTCGCAGCTCGCGGCGCTCACCCAGCGCTGGGAGCGCACGCACCGCCGCCCGACCCGCCCGCCGCTGTACGACACGATCGCATCGGTCGTCACCCCGCTGTACGAGTCCGACGCGGTGCCGCTCACCGGCGCCCGGGCGTCGCTGCACCTGACCGGCGCGCTGCCCGACCGCGGGATCGTCGTGGCCGACCCGGGCCCGGCAGGGTTCTGGATCGCGCGGACCCTGCCGACCTCGTTCCCCGGCAGCGTGTGCGTGCCTGCGACCCGGGTCGACGGGTTCGCCGCCGCGGCCGCGGTCGTGTGCGCGCTGGAGGGGCGGCCCTGCTTCGCGGTGAGCGACCAGGGCGAGGCCGAGGGGCCGCAGGGCGCGACCGCTGCGGTGCTGGAGCTCGCCGAGGGCCTCGGGCTCGACGTGGCGCTCCAGCTCTGGGGCGAGCGCGGCTCGCTCCGGGACTCCAACGGCCACGTCGAGCTGCTCACCGAGTCCCTGGAGGGCACCGGCGTGCGGGTGCACGAGGTGCCCGTCGACGTGCAGGCGACCTCGGAGCTCGAGCGCGTGGCGGGCCCGCTGCGCGCCTGGGCCTGAGGTCACAGGCCCACGCGCCGTTCCGGGGCGCGCCCTAAGCTGGCCCCTCGTCCCGTCGCGTGAGGAAGGAGCGTGGCGCCATCAGCGAGCAGCAGCAGGACCGGGCGTCGTCCGGCGGGTCGACGCTGACCCGCTCGCAACAGGCGCGGCGCGACCGCATGCTCAGGGTGGCCGCGGAGCTCGCCCAGGAGGGTGGGTGGGACGCGGTGCAGATGCGCGAGGTCGCGCAGCGCGCCGAGGTCGCGCTCGGCACGCTGTACCGCTACTTCCCTTCGAAGGAGTTCCTGCTGGTCTCGGTGATGATCCACGAGATCCAGGCGCTCGCCGACCGGTTGGCGATCCGCCCGCCGGAGGGGGACGACCCCGTCGAGCGGGTCGTGGACGTGCTCCGCAGGGCCAACAAGGCGCTCCAGCGCCAGCCGCAGGTGACCGTCGCGATGATCCGGGCGCTCGTGTCCGGCAACCAGGAGATCGCCCCCGCGGTGCGCGAGACCCGCGCGCTGATGCGCCGGATCATCAGCGACGCGCTCGGCGTCGAGCACCCGCAGCTGGAGGGCGGGTCCACCAACGGCACGGCGGCCGCCGGCACGAACGGGCCGGTGACCCGCGAGGTGCAGATGATCGACCTGCTCTCCGACGTGTGGCTCGCCGCGCTGGTCAGCTGGATCACCGGGGTCGAGCCCGCGAGCGCCCTGGTCCCGAAGCTGTCCGAGGCGACGCGCACCTTGCTCGGCTGACCCTGCTCGCTGACCTCCCCGTCTGTGATGCGAGCGTGCTGGCGACGCAGCACACTCGCACCACGGAACGAGCCGGTCAGCCGCGGCGGTCGACCTGCAGCACCTGGCCGTGGGCGCTGAACCCGGCGCCGAGCACCGCGGCGAGCGACCCACCGCCGGTGACGGTCCGCCCCGACAGCTCGCCCCTCGCGCCGGTCACGACGACGGAGGTCGGTGCGACGTCGCCGAGCGGTCCGAGGAGGTGGCGCACGGCGCCGTCGAGGTCACCGGCCGCCAGGTCGCGCACGAGCCCGCGCACCCCGCCGGGGGCCGCGCCGGCAGGGGTGGGCTCGAGGTCGACCCGGACCAGCACCTCGTCGAGCGTGGTGTCACCCCGGCTGGTGGCCCGGACCAGGAGGTGGTCCGGGTGCGACCCGCGGGCGGACTCCACCAGCTCGAAGCGGAACGTGGTGAGCTCGCGGACCGAGCCCGGCAGGCCCACGCCGAGACGGCTGAGCAGCGATGCGCTGAGCGTGCCCGCCGCCCCGCCCTGCACTTCCACGATGGTGGAGGTCGTGCCGCCCGCCCGGCCGCGGCCCGCACGGACGGTGCCCGTCACCCCGACGTGACCGGACGGGGCCAGCCGGTGGAGCCCCCCGGCGCCGGCGCCCGCCGCGACCTCCACCGCGGCCAGCGTCTCCACACGGTCCGGAGCGGGCAACGTGACCAGCTCCCCGGCGAGGTCGTCCAAGCCCGGGTCGATCCCGGTGATGCGCTCGGCGATGCTGTCCGCTGCACCCCCGAGCGCCCGCGCCACCCAGGTGCCGCCGTGACCCGTGAGGTGGAGCTCGCGGGTCGGGTCACCGGTGGGGACGCCGGCCCGCTCGGCCGCCTCCGCGGCGGCGATGCGTGCGAGCAGTCCGGTGACCTCGCCGCGGTCGACCTCCCACGTGCGGCGCAGGACGCTGCCGAGCGCTGCCCCTGCCCCCGCATGCACGCCGATCGGCGCGGTCGTCTCCGAGGTGCCGCCGATCGTGAGCTCCGCGGTGGCGCCGACGGTCGCCTCCAGGCCGACCTCGGCGGCCTCCGCCACCGTGACGCGCACCCGGCCGTCGGGCAGCTCCTGCAGCCACACGTCCGCGTCGATCCCGGCGCTGACGAACCCGACCTTCACCCCCACGCCGCCCGAGAAGCGGAGCTCGGTCGGTGGGAACGCCGACAGGTCCGCCGGGCGCACCGGCCGCAGCACCGGGAACGGGCCCGACGGTGGCAGCTGCGCGACGGGTGCGGCGGAGGCCCTGCGCTGCTCGGCGGCCTGGCCGTCGAGGTCCCTCGCCAGCCGGTGGCAGCGATGCGACAGCGACAGCAGCGCGGCGCGGTGGCGGGTGGACCAGTCGCGCTCGAAGCGGGCCGCGTCGACACCGGTCCACCCGGTCGCCCGGACCCGCCGGTCGAGGCCGATGGCCACGTCCGCGAGCTGCCGCGACGCGGCGCGCATCGAGCCGGCGAGTCGTTCCAGTGCCGCGGCGTCCGCGCCCAGTGCTCCCATCCCGGCGCACGGTACGGACGGGGTGTCGGCGGATCAGCGGGGAGCGCGGCCCGGTGCGCTGCAGCGGGCCGTCAGGGTCTGCTCAGCCCTCGAGCCCGAGCACCTTCGCCGCGTTGTGGCGCAGGAACTTGGGCCAGACCTCGTCCTTGAACGGCACGTTCGGCAGCTCGTCCATGATCCGCTCGTAGGTCAGCCCGGCGGGGAAGTACCCGGCGTAGATCACCTTGTCGGCGCCGCGGGTGTTCGCGTACCGGATGATCGCCTCGGGGTAGTGCTTCGGGGCGAACGCCGAGGTGGAGTAGTAGAGGTTCGGCCACTTGAGCATCAGCTTCACGGCCATGTCCTCCCACGGCTCGGCACCGTGGCGCATCACCACGGTCAGCTCCGGGAAGAACCAGCAGACCTCGTCGAGCAGCTCGACCTTCTGGGGCGCGAGCGGCACCCGCGGGCCGGGGACGCCAGCGGTGAGGAAGATCGGCAGGCCGAGCTCGACGCAGGTCGCGTAGATCGGGTAGTAGGGCGCCGCGTTGATCGGCGTCATGCAGCCGGCCGGGAAGCTCGAGACCGCGACGATCCCGTACTCGTCGTGGTAGCGGCGGATCTTGCGCACCGCGTCCATGCCGTCGCGGGGGTCGACGTCGACCAGGCCGAGGAAGCGGTCGGGGTGCTCCCGGATCGCGCGGCGGGGCTCGTCCCGCACCTCGCTGCCGACGTTGATGAGCCCCCGCTCGACGCCGTAGCGGTCCATGTTGTCGAGGGTCACCGCGACCGGGTCGACGCCCTCGTCGATGTCGTCGGGGATGTCCTTGAACATGTACTGCGCCGGCATCTTGAAGTCCTCGATGGACTCGGCGTCGCGCAGGCTCGGGGCGAGGAACTTGTAGACCTCGCGGCGGTCAGCGCTGGGGAAGCCGATCATCGTGTCGATGATCGGCACGTCGGTCGGCATGCCCATGGCGGCCACTGTAGAGGCGCCGACTAGAACGCGTTCCAGCTCCGCCGTCGCCGCCTCGTAGGGCGCCGTGGCTGAACACTTGGTGGTTGGCGTCGCAGAGCGACGGCAACCACCCGGAGAACGGCGGTGGCTCGGCGGGCACGACTCGCCTGCCCCACGAGTGCACGTGCCGTTCAGGGGCGCCCCGGCCTCCTACGCTCGATCGATGGATCGAGCCCGGGGGTGCCCATGACGTGGTTCGAGCGGGTCCGAGCGCGCTGGGCGACGGAGCGGACGACCGGGTTCCCGACGTCGTCGAACGGGGCGTCGTCGTTCCACCTTCGATGGCACCTCGGCGGTGACCTGCGGGAGGTGTCGGTCACGCTCGAGGTGCTCGAACCACCGACCGTCCCGCGCCTGTACTTCTGGGCGCTGCAGGCCGACTTCGCCGATCCCGGTGGTCGGCACGCCGGCGGCGCGCACCTCGGGCTCCAGTGGCACCCGTCCCACCCCGGCTCGCGGGCGGTGAACTGGGGCGGCTACGACGCCCGCGGCACCGAGCTGCACGGCAGCGAGTCGGCGCTGCCCTCCGCGCTGCACAACCCGAACACGCGCGACCTGTGGTGGTCGGAGCGCACGCCCTACCGGCTGACGATCGAACGTGCACCCGCGGAGGCGGACCGTCACGGGCTGCAGGCCTGGCGGGGCACCGTCACCGACCTCACGAACGGGCACGCCACCGTCGTGCGCGACCTGTACCTGCCGGGCGACCGCATCTCCGGGGCGGTCATGTGGTCCGAGGTGTTCGCCCGCTGCGACGACCCGAGCGTCGCGGTGCGCTGGTCCGACCCCTCCGCCACCACGCTCGACGGCGCGACCGTGCGCCCCGACCGCCTGTCGACGAACTACCAGACCCACGCGGACGGCGGTTGCGCGAACACCGATTCCTCGCCCGACGGGGTCGGGATCGTGCAGCGCACCAACACCGAGAGGGCCACACCGACCGGCGCGGTCCTCCCCACGCGCTGAGGTGGGGCCGACCGCTACCGTGGCCGGGTCATGGGGGATCAACTGACCTACAACCTCGCGGACCTCTGGGAGGCCGTGTCGGACCGGGTGGGGGAGCGTGAGGCCGTCGTCGCGGGGGACCGGCGGCTCACCTACTCGCAGCTCGAGGAGCGGGCCAACCGGCTCGCGAACCACCTCAGCGGCGTGGGCGTCGGGCCGGGCGACTTCGTCGGCTGCTACCTGACCAACGGCACCGAGTACCTCGAGGCGCTGCTCGCCGCGTTCAAGCTGCGCGCCGTGCCGGTCAACATCAACTACCGGTACGAGGCGGACGAGCTGCGCTACCTGCTCGACGACTCCGGCTCGGTGGTGCTGCTCTGCGACGAGGCGTTCGTGCCCCGCGTCGCCGAGGTGGCCTGCTCCGTGCCGGCGCTGCGCCACACGATGGTCGTGGCGCGCGCGGGCAACGCGGCGGCCGACCTGTCGGACACCGGCGTGCCGGACCCGGTCGACTACGAGCAGGCCCTCGCCGCGTCCAGCGCCGAGCGGCCGGTGGTCGAGGGGCGCGGCAACGACGACCTGTACGTGCTCTACACCGGCGGCACCACCGGCATGCCGAAGGGCGTCGTGTGGCGCATGGAGGACGCGTTCTTCGGGTGCATCGGCGGTGGCGACCCGATGCGCACCTCGGGCGAGGTGTCCTCCCCCGACGAGGTCCTCGAGCGCCTCATCGACTTCGACTTCGTCTTCTACGCGCTCGCACCGCTCATGCACGCCGCAGCCCAGTGGGTGTCGATCATGTGGTTCCTCGCCGGGGCCAAGGTCGTGCTGCACACCGGGTCCTTCGACGGCGAGCGCGTCTGGCGCACCGTCGAGGCGGAGAAGGTGAACGTGCTCACGGTGGTGGGCGACGCGATGGCCCGCCCCCTGTGCGACGCGTGGGACGAGCACGGTCCGTTCGACATCTCGTCGATGTACCTGCTCTCCAACGGGGGCGCGCCGCTCACCCCGTCGCTGCGCGACCGCCTTCGCTCCTACGCGCCGAACGCGATGCTCACGGACGGGTTCGGCTCGTCCGAGACCGGCATCCAGGGCAGCCGGCGGCTCTCGCCGGGTGAGGAGGCCGGCGAGGCGGTGACGTTCAACAACGTCGCGCGGGGCGCGGTCGTGCTCGACGAGCACCACCGTCCCGTGGAGCCCGGCTCGGGTGTGGTGGGCAGGGTCGCCCAGTCGGGGCACATCCCGCTCCGCTACCACAACGCCCCCGAGAAGACCGCCGAGACCTTCGTCGAGGTCGACGGGGTCCGCCACGTCCTGCCCGGCGACATGGCGACCGTCGAGCGGGACGGCACGATCGTGCTGCTGGGCCGAGGGTCGGTGTGCATCAACACCGGCGGCGAGAAGGTCTTCCCCGAGGAGGTGGAGTCGGTGCTCAAGTCCCACCCGCACGTCTACGACGTGCTGGTGGTCGGCGTGCCGGACGACCGCTGGGGGGAGCGGGTCACCGCGGTCGTGCAACCCGACCCGGGGCAGTCCGTGACCCTCGAGGAGCTCGACGCGCACTGCCGGGGCCGGCTGGCGGGCTACAAGATCCCCAGGTCGGTCGTGCTGGTCGACGAGGTCGTGCGCTCTCCCGCGGGCAAGGCCGACTACCGCTGGGCCAAGCAGGTCGCGACCGCCGCCGTCCCGACCGGCTGAACCGCGGCGCGGGCCGGGCCCTCGGGAGGCTGGGTTCTCGGGCGGCTGGGCCCCGGGACGCTGGGCCCCGGGACGGAGGAGGTTTCCCGCCGGGGCCGCGGGCACCGGGGCGCGATGCCCGGTGCCCGCGCCCGCTGCGTGTCGCACCCGCCTGCGAGCATGGGCGCCGTGACTGCGACCGAGTCCACCGCCGGCACCCCCACCCGACGGGAGCTGCCGCCGCCCACCCCCGAGCTCGCCCGCGTGGCGGGCGAGGTGCTGGCCGCGCTCGCGGGGCCCGACGCACGCCTGCGCGACGACCAGCTCGCCGCGATCGACGCGCTGGTCACCCACGGCGAGCGGGTGCTGCTCGTGCAGGCGACCGGGTGGGGCAAGTCCGCCGTGTACTGGATCGCCACCGCGCTGCTGCGCGAGCAGGGCGCCGGGCCGACCCTCGTGGTGTCGCCGCTGCTCGCGCTCATGCGCAACCAGGTGGCCGCGGCGTCGCGCGCGGGCATCCGCGCCGCCACCATCAACTCGGCCAACATCGAGGACTGGCGCGAGATCGAGGCCTCGATCGAGGCCGACGAGGTCGACGTCCTGCTCATCTCCCCCGAGCGGCTCAACAACCCCCGCTTCCGCGACTCGGTGCTGCCCTCCCTCGCCGCGGCGGTGGGGTTGCTCGTGATCGACGAGGCGCACTGCATCTCCGACTGGGGCCACGACTTCCGCCCCGACTACCGACGCATCGCGGACGTGCTCGCCGGCCTCTCGCCCGAGGTGCCGGTGCTCGCCGCGACGGCCACCGCCAACGGGCGGGTCGAGGCGGACGTCGCCGACCAGATCGGCGAGCACACCCTCACCTACCGGGGCTCGCTCGACCGGCCGTCGCTGCACCTGTCCGTGGTCCGGCTCGGTTCCGCTGCGGAGCGCATGGCGTGGCTCGCCGGGTGGACCGCCGAGCGGTCCGGGCCGGGGCTCGTCTACTGCCTGACCGTGTCCGAGGCGGAGCGCATCGCCGAGTTCCTCGCGGGTCGTGGCGTGTCCGCCGTCGCCTACACCGGTTCGACGCCTGCGCCCGAGCGGGAGGCGATCGAGGCAGCGCTCGACTCGGGCGAGGTGTCCTGCGTGGTCGCGACCTCCGCGCTGGGCATGGGCTACGACAACCCCGACCTCGCGTACGTGGTGCACCTCGGCTCGCCGTCGTCGCCGATCGCCTACTACCAGCAGGTCGGCCGAGCCGGCCGCGGTTCGGTGCAGGCCGAGGTGGTGCTGCTGCCCACCCCGACCGAGGTCGACATCTGGGCCTACTTCGACTCGACGTCCATGCCGCCCCGGCCCGCGGTCGAGGAGGTGCTCGCCGCGCTCGCCGAGTCCGGACCGCTGTCCATCCCCGACCTCGAGAGCATGGTGAACCTGCGCCGGGGCCGGCTCGAGGCGCTGCTCAAGGTCCTCGACGTCGAGGGCGCGGTCGACCGCGACGGCGCCAAGTGGTTCCGCACGGACCGGCCCTGGGCCTACGACGAGGAGCGCTACCGGCAGCTCGCCGAGGCACGCCGCCGCGAGCAGGACGCGATGCGCGCCTACCAGCGCACCGACGGGTGCCGGCTCCGCTTCCTGCGCGAGCAGCTCGACGACCCCGGCGCGGCCGACTGTGGTCGGTGCGACAACTGCACCGGCGCCACGCCCGCCGTGCGCGTCGACGAGGACGTCGCCGCCGCGGCGCGCCAGTTCCTGCACAGCGCGCCGGTCGTGCTCGACCCGCGCAAGCAGTGGCCGAGGGGCATGGAGGAGCGCAAGGGCAACATCCCGGTCGACCGGCGCGCCGAGGAGGGCCGCGCGCTCGCCTTCGCGAACGACCCGGGGTGGTCAGAGGTGCTCGGCCCGCTCTTCGACGGCCCCGACGCCGAACCCGACGAGCAGCTGGTGCGTGGCGTCGCCGCGGCGCTGAAGGCGTGGCCGTGGGCGCAGCGCCCGACCTGGGTGACCTGGGTGCCGTCGCGCACCCGCCCGAAGCTCGTCGGCGGGCTCGCCCGGCGCCTCGCCGAGCTCGGCAAGCTCGAGCTGGTCGACGCGGTCACCCGGGTGCGCGCGGACGCGCCGCCGCAGGACCGGATGGAGAACTCGATCACCCAGGCCGCCAACGTGCTCGACGCGTTCCGCTTCGGTCGCCCCGACGGTGCACCGTTGCCCCCGGGCCCCGGGCTGGTCATCGACGACACGCTGCGCTCCGGGTGGACGATGACCGTCGTCGCGGAGGGCCTGCGGGAGGCGGGCGCGGAGTCGGTGCTGCCGTTCGTGCTCTGGCGCCGCCCCTGACCCGCCGTCCCGATCCGCCCCCATCTCCATCTGTTCTCCAGGAGTGCAGGTCCACCCTCAGTTCCGGGACACAGAACGGGGGGGGGGCGGGGGTCGCCCTGCGTCGCGGTGGTGGCCCGGGGCAGCGGCAGTAGCATCGCCTCCCCGTGATCACCGTCTCCGGCCTGTCGAAGTCCTTCGGGGGACGCACCCTCTTCGACGGCGTCACCTTCAAGCTCGTGCCCGGCCGGCGGGTCGCGCTCGTCGGCGGCAACGGTGTCGGCAAGACGACGCTGCTCGAGATCATCGTCGGTGACCAGAAGCCCGACTCGGGCGAGGTGCACGTCGGGCGCGACACCCGCATCGGCTACCTGCCCCAGGAGCTGACCGAGCAGGTCGACGGCACGGTGCTCGCGGAGGTGCTGCGGGGCGCCGCGCACGTGACCGACCTCGAGGCGCAGCTGGTGCGCCTCGCGGAGGACGTCGCCATGACCGGTCCCGGCGGCTCCGACCCCGACCCGGTCGCCCACGAGCAGGCGCTCGCCGCGTACGGCGAGGCGCAGCACCGCTTCGAGACGCTCGGCGGCTACGGCGTCGAGGCCGAGGCACGCCGGGTGCTCGCCGGGCTGGGGTTCACCTCCGAGGACGCGGACCGTCCGGTGCAGGAGCTCTCCGGCGGGTGGCGCATGCGCGTCGCGCTCGCCCGGTTGATGCTCTCCGCACCCGACCTGCTGGTGCTCGACGAGCCCACCAACCACCTCGACGTCGAGTCGGTCGCCTGGCTCGAGCAGCACCTGGCGAACTGGCCGGGGGCGATCCTCTTCGTCAGCCACGACCGCGACTTCCTCGACGCGGTGGCCGAGCGCATCGTCGAGATCGCGCACGGCCGCGCGGTCGAGTACGCGTGCGGGTTCGCCGAGTTCGTCATCCAGCGCGAGGAGCGCATCGCGGCCGCCGAGGCGGCCGCCGCGCAGCAGCAGCGCCAGCTCGCCTCCACCGAGCGGTTCATCGAGCGCTTCCGCTACAAGGCGACCAAGGCCCGCCAGGTGCAGAGCCGCATCAAGGCGCTCGAGAAGATCGAGCGCCTCCAGCCGCCTCCCCGCAAGGAGCTGGTCGCCAAGTTCGCGTTCCCCCCGCCGCGGCGCTCCTCCCGGGTGGTGGTCGAGGCCACCGGTGCGAGCGCCGGCTTCGACGGCGTCCCGGTCCTGCGCGACGTCGACCTCGAGGTCGAGCGCGGCCAGAAGCTGGCGCTCATCGGACCGAACGGCGCGGGCAAGACCACCCTGCTGCGCCTGCTGCTCGGCCGCCTGCAACCCATGTCGGGCACCGTCGCGCTCGGCAACAACGTCGACATCGCCGAGTTCGCGCAGCACCAGGTCGAGTCCCTGCGCTTCGACCGCACCGTGCTCGAGGAGCTCCGCTCGGCGGTCGGGGAGGAGAAGGGGCGGAACCTGCGCACCGTGCTGGGCAGCTTCGGGTTCCGCGGCGACGCCGCGGACCGGCGCGTCGCCGACCTCTCCGGCGGCGAGCGCACCCGGCTCGCGCTGGCCCGGATCATGGTCGACCCGGTCAACCTGCTCGTCCTCGACGAGCCGACCAACCACCTCGACCTGCCGAGCTGCGACGTGCTCGAGGAGGCGCTCCTCGCGTACCCCGGCACCGTCCTGCTCGTGACCCACGACCGGTACCTCATCCGCTCCGTCGCGGACGCGCTCGTCGAGGTGCGTGACGGCCGGGTCGTGTACCACCCGGGCGTCGACGAGGAGATCCTCGCCCCGCGGGGCGTCACCGCCGCGGCCGGGTCCGCGACCGTCGGATCGAACGGGTCCGGCGGGCAGGGCTCCTCCACCCGTCGTCCCAACAAGGCGGAGCAGCGCCGCCTCACCGCCGAGGAGCGGCGTGCGCGCGAGAAGCGCTCCAAGGAGCTCAAGGCGCGGGTCGCCAAGCTGGAGCGGCAGGTGCAGCGGGCGGAGGCGGAGGTCGCCCGCCTCGCCGAGCAGCTCGCCGATCCCGACATCTACGACGACCACCAGAAGGTCCGGGAGCTCGCGGACGCACACGACGCCGGGCGCGCCAACGTCGAGCGCCTGATGGAGGAGTGGGAGCAGGCCCAGACCCAGCTGGACGCCGCCCTCGCCGACTGACCGAACCGACCGAACTGTGTACCGGAAGTGCGGGTGGACCCTCAGTTCCGGGACACAGATCAGCGCCTGGACAGATCAGCGCCTGGACGGATCAGCGCCTCCCGAGGTCGACCTCGCGCAGCAGGATGCGGGTCGAGCTCTCGAGCACGCCGTCCTCCGAGCGCCACCGCGACAGCAGCCGGTCCAGCGACGGCACGTCGGGACAGGCCAGGAACAGGACGTAGTCGAGCGACCCGGTGACGTGGAAGGCCGCCTGCACCTCGGGGGACTCGCGCAGCGTGGCCTCGAACCGCTCGTAGGGCGTGTCGGGGGCCAACCGGAGCTCGGTGATCGCCCGCAGGCCGACCCCGAGCGCGGAGAGGTCGACCTCCGCCCGGTAGCCGCGGATGACGCCGATCGCCTCGAGGCGGCGGACCCGGTCGGCGGTCGAGGTGGGGCCGAGGCCCACGCGTTCGCCGAGCTCCCGCCAGGTCAGCCGACCGTCCGCGCGGAGCTCGTCGGCGATCGCTCGGTCAAGGGCATCGATCACCGTGGAATCCACGGCCGATGATCCTACCAACGCCGATCAACCCTCTGAAACCCGTTCGCACCCGCGGCATACTCGGGTCCGTGACGTTCGCCGACCTGTTCCTGGGCTTCGCCATCGGGTTCCCGATGATGATCGCCGTCGGGCCGATCTCGGTGCTCCTGTTCGACCAGGGCCTCGAGCGCGGGATCGGCACGGCGGGCCCCGCCGCGCTCGGCGTCGCGACCGCGGACCTCACGCTCGCGCTGGTGGCGTCCTTCGGCGGGGCGGGCGTCGCCCGGCTGCTCGGGCCCACCGCCCCGGCGCTGACCCTCGTCGCGGTCGCCGTGCTGCTGCTCCTCGCGTTCCAGCTCGGACGCTCGGCGATGGACGAGCTGCGCGCCGCCCGGGCCCCACGCGTCGAGCGTCGGCCCGCCACGGTCGGTGGCCCCGGCGACGGCCCGGAGATCGAGGCGACGGTCGCGGACGAGCCGGCTGCCGAGGAGCCCGCGCGCCCCACGCGCGCCGCCGCCTTCGGGGGCCTGACCGGCTTCCGCCTGGGCGGCGCGTTCTTCGGACTGACGCTGGTCAACCCGCTCACCGTCGTGCTGTTCGCCAGCGTCGTCGTCGCCGGCGGCCGCGGCATCGGCACCATCGGGTGGGCGCTCGGGATGGCCCTCGCCTCGCTCGTCGCGCACGGCGGCTTCCTCGTCGCGGGCGCCCTGCTGCGCACCCAGCTCAGCCCCGTCGCCAGCGGTCGCCTGCGCCTGGGCGCGGCCGTGTTCATGGGCGCGCTCGCCCTGCACTTCGCGCTGGGTTGAGCCGTCGGCGGGCGAGCCGCGAGCGCTGGGGCAGACCGCTCAGGCGCTCCCGGACGTCGCGCCCTGCGACGCCGCGCCGCCGGCCTCGGCGAGCGCCTTGGCCCACCGGTAGTCCGGCTTGCCCGACGGCGAGCGCACGATCCGGTCGACGACGTGCAGCTCGCGGGGCACCTTGTAGCCGGCGATGAACTTGCGGGCGTGCGCGTCGAGCTCCTCCAGCGTCGCCGACTCGCCCGGTGCGAACTCCACGACCGCCGCCACGCGCTGCCCCCAGCGCTCGTCGGGAACCCCGACCACCGTGCAGTCGAACACTGCGGGGTGCGCCTTGAGGGCCTGCTCCACCTCCTCGGGGAAGACCTTCTCGCCGCCGGTGTTGATCGACACCGAGCCCCGACCGAGCATCGTCATCTGCCCGTCCTCGGTCCACTGCGCGGAGTCGCCCGACACGGCGTAGCGCTTGCCGTCCGCGGCGACGACGAAGTTCTCGGCGGTCTTCTTCGGGTCGTTGAAGTAGCCGAGCGGGATGTTGCCGCCCCGGCCGAGGCGCCCGACCCGGGTGTCGCCCGGCGGGATGATCTCGAGGTTCTCGTCGAGGATCACCACGTCCGCGCCCGGCGTGACCGTCGGCCCGCCGGCGGAGGCCTTCGCGCCCTTCGTCGCGTAGGTGATCCCGTTGAAGCCGGACTCGGTCGACCCGATCGAGTCCGTGATGATCAGATTCGGGAAGTGCTCGAGGTACTTGTCCTTGAGCGACTGGGAGAACAGCGCGGCGCTGGAGGACAGCGACACCAGCGACGAGAGGTCCCAGCGGCCCGGGTGCGCCTCGAGGGCGTCCATCAGCGGGCGCGCCATCGCGTCGCCGGTGATGATCACCGAGTTCACCCGCTCGCGCTCGAACACGTCCCACACGTGCTCGGCGTCGAACTTGCGGATCAGCACCAGCGTGCTGCCGAGGAACCACTGGCTGAGCGTGGCGATCTGCGCGGCCCCGTGCATCAGCGGGGGGATCACGCAGAACACCAACGGCGTCTCGCTCGCGGCCGCCTGCTCGGCGCGGGTGTACTCGCTCGCGACCCGCTCGCCGGTGACCGCGTCGATCCCCTGGCCGAGCGCGAAGAAGATGTCCTCGTGGCGCCACATCACGCCCTTGGGCATCCCGGTCGTGCCGCCCGTGTAGATGACGTAGATGTCGTCGTCGCTGCGCTCCGGGAAGTCGCGCTCGGCGCTGCCGCCGGACACCGCCTCCTCGAAGGGGGTCGAGCCGAGCACCGAGGTGTCCGCGCCGGAGTCGTCCTCGATGTGCACGAAGGTCGTCAGCTTCGGTGACCGGTCGGCGACCTCGGCGAGGCGTCCTGCGTACTCCTGGTCGAACACGCACGCGACCAGCTCCGCGTTGCCGATCAGGTACGACAGCTCGTCGGTGACGTACCGGTAGTTCACGTTGATCGGCACCGCCCGCACCTTCAGGCAGCCGAGCATCGCCTCGAGCCACTGGTGGGAGTTCTGGGCGTAGATGCCGACGTGGTCGTCCTTGCCGATGCCCTTGGAGGCGAGGAAGTGCCCGAACCGGTTGCCCCGTTCGTCCAGCTCCCGGTAGGTCAGCCGCACCTCGCCGTCGATCAGTGCGACCCGGTCCGGCACCGCGTCGACGGTGTGCTCGAAGAGATCCGCGATGTTGTAGGCCACGGGCCAGAAACTAGAACAAGTTCTCACTCCGGGCTCGAACGAGCCCTGCCACCCGAGCGCGCGCCCGTCGCCCGGCTGCCGGATCCCTTCCGTGCCGCTCGGGCCGGCCCGGCGCGGTTGCGCCCCGCTCGGTTGCCCGCCGGTCGGTTGCGCGCCGCCCCGTCGCGCCTCGAGCCGTTCCGCCGCTGGCCGACCGCGGTCACCGGCGCCGGCGGCTTCGTGATCGTCGGGTCGATCGCGCCCGCGAGCTGGCGGAGCTCCTCGAACGCCGGCTGCACCATGCCCGCGACCTCCCACACGTCGGGCACGAGCTGCGCGTCGGCGAGGAAGCCGATGTCGACGTGGCTGCGGTACGACAGCACCGTGACGTTGAGCCCGGCGCCGTCCATGATCGGGCCCATCGGGTACGCCGCGACGAGCTCGGCGCCCGCGAGGTAGAGCGGGAACGGCGGGCCCGGCACGTTCGAGACCACCAGGTTGTGGATCGGCCGGTGCTGGTCGGCGAGGTGCATCGAGCTGTACACCCGCGACGCCAGGCCGAACGTGCGCGGCGCGGCCCACTCCGCCCAGTCGGTGAGCGTGCGGGCCCCGATCGCGTGGTGGTCCTCCTTCGCCCCCTCCGTGCTGTCACGGATCGCGTCGAGGCGTTCCCGCGGGTCGTCCAGGTGCGTCGGGAGGCGCACGAACATCGCGGACACCTTGTTGCCCTGCGAGCCCCGCTCGGACTCGATGCGCACCGACACCGGGCACACCGCGACGAGCGGGTCGTCGGGCAGCGCGTCCAGCGAGGCCAGGTAGCGGCGCAGCGTGCCCGCACACACCGCGAGCACCACGTCGTTCACCTTCACCCCGAGCGCGTCCTTGATCGCCCTGGTCTCCTCCAGCGGGATCCGCGCGAACGACACGGTCCGCCGGGGCCCGATCGAGCGGTTGAACGGGGTGCGGGGCGCGCTGAGCGGCACCCCGCCGTGCTTCCTGTCGGGGTTGCGGATGTTGCCGACCAGGTTCGCCGCCGAGCCGATCGTGCGGCCGAGGAGCGGGACCACGTCGCGGGCGCGGCGCAGCTTCGACAGCGCCGCGTGCCCGAGCAGCTCCAGGTCGTTGGGCAGGCGCTCCGCCGGCACCTCGACCGGTGCCACCGGTTCGGCGTCGGGGGCGAGGTCGTAGAGCGCGGTCATGATCTCGGCGCCGGACGCGCCGTCGATCGCCGCGTGGTGCACCTTCACCACGAAGCCGACCCGGTCGTGCTTCAGCCCCTCGATCACCCACGCCTCCCACAGCGGCCGCGAGCGGTCGAGCGGGACCGAGGCGATCTCCGACGCGACCTGCGCGAGCTCGCGCCGGCCGCCGGGTGCGGGGCAGGTGATGCGCCGGACGTGGTGGTCGAGGTCGAAGTCCGGGTCCTCGAGCCACACGGGGTGGTGGAACTGGAAGGGCACCTCGACGAGCCGCCGGCGGAACGGCGGCACCACGTGCAGGCGGGCGGCGATGTGGCGGCGGAGGGCCTCGAAGCTGTACCCGTCGCGCATCGTCGACACGTCGTAGATGCCGACCATCGCGACGTGCATGTGCGCGCGCTCGGTCTCGAGGTAGAGGAATGCGGCGTCGAGTCCCGAGAGGCGTTCCACGGCGGCCCTTCCCTTCCCGTTCGGGCGCGACGCCCATCATCCCACCCCGCAGCGCGACGCGGGCGACGTGACGCCACGACGGTCGACGCCGTGTCCCGGTGGCGGTGCCGGTTGTCGCGCCGGGGTGGTCGCCACAAGACTCACCCCATGGCGCTCCGCTCCTCGCGGCCGGACCGGTCGCGGCTCGACGTCCAGTCCTCCTACTTCCTGCGCCAGGGGATCGCCCGGTCGCTGCTGGTCGCGAACGCGCACCGCCCGACGCGCAACCCCCTGCTGCTGGTCCCGTCGTTCTTCGGCGGGTGGCTCGTGTCCGAGGCCGCCCCGCTGGTGCTGGCGTCGTGGGTGCTGCGCACCTCGCGCCAGGTGGTGCTCGGGCGGCGTGCCGGCCAGCGCCTGTCCCGGGCCGACAAGGTCGGCCTCGCGCTCAGCGCCGCCGCCGGGCTCGGCGCGGCCAACCTCATCCGGGAGGCGCTGCGCGCCGACGAGCAGTACCACGCGGCGCTCAGCCCCCTCATCCCCGAGGACGAGCTCGCCGACCGGCCCAGCGCGGTCCGGCTCGGCGCGCTGCTGCCGCTGCTCAACGGCAACCGCCGGCGGCGCAAGACCCGTGACGTCGTGTTCTCCGAGCCGGCGCCGGGGGAGCGCGGCCCGAGGCTGAAGCTCGACGTGTACCTGCCGCTGCAGGACCCCGAGCCCGGCGAGAAGCGCCCGGCGGTGCTCCAGATCCACGGTGGGGCGTGGGTGCTGGGGTCCAAGAACGAGCAGGGCATCCCGTTGCTGAACCACCTGGCGTCCTGCGGGTGGGTCGGCTTCAACGTGGACTACCGGCTCAGCCCCCGTTCGAGGGCGCCCCAGCACCTCGTCGACTGCAAACGGGCGCTCGCGTGGATCAGGGAGCACGCGGACGAGTACGGCGTCGACCCCGACTTCGTGGTCGTGACCGGCGGGTCGGCCGGCGGGCACCTGTGCGCCATGATGGCGCTCACCCAGAACGACCCGCAGTACCAGCCGGGCTTCGAGGACGCCGACACGTCGGTGCAGGCGGCGGTGCCGTTCTACGGGGTGTACGACCTCACCGACCGCGAGGGCCACTACGGCGAGTCGCGCCTGCTCACCTTCACCGACCTGCTCGCCCGTGTCGTCATGGAGGTCGGCCTCGACGAGGACCCCGAGCACTGGTCCTCGTACTCGCCGCTGGACCGCATCCACCCGGACGCGCCGCCCATGTTCGTGATCCACGGCGACCGCGACGTGCTGGTGCCGGTCGCCAGCGCACGCAGCTTCGTCGAGCGGCTTCGGGAGGTGTCGCGCTCGCCGGTCGTGTACGCGGAGCTGCAGGGCGCGCAGCACGCGTTCGAGGTGTTCCCGAGCTTCCGCACGGTGCAGACCGTCGAGTACGTCGAACGGTTCCTGCACCACGTGCACTCGAAGTACCTCGACCGCTCCCGGGACCCCGAGGTCGTCGAGCCGGTCCCCGACGACTCCGACGAGGAGCCCCGCCGCGCCGTCGAGGCGTGAGCCGCCGGGTGCACGGCACGGACCGTGCCCCCGCACGAGTGCTAGAAGCGTGGCCATGAGCGACCCGGCCAGCCGCGACCCCGACGCACCGCTGTGGGTGCCGCCACCGCGCCGCGCCGCGGCCAGCCAGCTCGAGGCCTTCCGGGCCGCGGCTGCCGCCGCGACGGGCACCGAGCTCGCCGGGTACCCCGAGCTGCACCGGTGGTCGGTGGAGCGGCCGGGCGAGTTCTGGGCGGCGCTGTGGGAGCACCTCGTCCCGTCGGTGCCGCTGTCGGGGCCGTCGCTGGTCGAGGGGGCGCACATGACGGGGGCCACCTGGTTCCCCGAGGTGCGGCTCAACGTCGCCGAGCGGATCCTCGCGGGGGACTCGGTGCCGGAGGGTGCCGCGGCGCCGGGGCCGGACGCGCCGATGTTCGTCGCCGTCGACGAGCGGGGACGCCGCCGGGAGCTGCGCCGTGGCGAGGCCCGCGAGCAGGTGGGTGCGGTCGCCGCGGCGCTGCGGGCCGCGGGGGTCGTGCCCGGCGACCGGGTCGCCGCGTGGATGCCCAACACGCTCGAGACGGCCGTGGTCATGCTCGCGGCCGCGTCGATCGGCGCGGTGTTCTCGTCCTCGTCGCCGGACTTCGGCGCCGACGGGGTCCTCGACCGCTTCGGGCAGATCGAGCCCGTCGTGCTGCTCGCGGCGGACGGGTACACCTACGGCGGCGCCGAGCACGACCGGCTGGGTGAGCTGGAGCGCATCGTCGCCGGGCTCGGTGGGCTGCGTGCCGTGGTGGTCGTGCCGTTCCTCTCCGAGGACCCCGACCTCGACCCGGTGCGGCGCGCCACCGCCGCGGCGGTCACCCGCTACGACGACTGGGTCGACCCGCACCGTGGCGCCGAGCCGGAGTTCGTGCCCCTCCCGTTCGACCACCCCTGGTACGTGCTGTACAGCTCCGGCACGACCGGGGTCCCCAAGTGCATCGTGCACCGCGCCGGTGGGGTCCTGCTGCAGCACCTCAAGGAGCACCGGCTGCAGCTCGACCTGCGGGCCGGGGACCGGGTCAGCTACTTCACGACCTGTGGCTGGATGATGTGGAACTGGCTCGTGTCGGTGCCCGCCTCGGGGGCGACCGCCGTGCTCTACGAGGGCAACCCGTTCCACCCCGGGCCCGAGCGGCTGTGGGACCTCGTCGGCGAGGAGCGCCTCGACTTCCTCGGCGTGTCGGCCAAGTACCTCGACGCGGTGCGCAAGGCCGGCTACGAACCGGCCACCCGGGCGGACCTGGCCACGCTGCGGACCGTCGCGTCGACCGGTTCGCCGCTCGCACCCGAGACCTTCGAGTGGGTCTACGAGGCGGTCGCGCCCGGCTGCGGGGACGACGGGCTGCACCTCGCCTCGATCTCGGGCGGGACGGACCTGTGCGCGTGCTTCGTCTGCGGCGACCCGACCAGCCCGGTCCACGCCGGGGAGATCCAGCGCCCGGCGCTCGGCATGGCGGTCGAGGTCGTCGGCGACGACGGGAAGCCGGTCGGCCCCGACGTGCGGGGCGAGCTGGTCTGCACCGGGCCGTTCCCGTCGATGCCCCTCGGGTTCTGGGGCGACGGCCCGCTGGGGACCGCGGGACCGAAGTACCTCGCCGCGTACTTCGACCGGTTCCCCGAGGTGTGGGCCCAGGGCGACTTCGCGACCTGGACCCGCCACGGTGGCATCGTCATCCACGGGCGGTCCGACACGACCCTCAACCCGGGTGGGGTGCGCATCGGCACCGCCGAGATCTACCGGCAGGTCGAGCAGGTCCCCGAGGTGCTCGAGTCGCTCGTGTTCGGCCGGGAGGTCGACGGCGACGTGCAGATCGTCCTGCTCGTGCGGCTCGCGGAGGGCAGGAGCCTCGACGACGAGCTCGTCGCCGAGATCCGCCGGCGCATCCGGGAGGGGTGCACGCCGCGGCACGTGCCGGCGCTGGTCCTCGCGGTCGAGGACCTCCCGCGGACCCGGTCCGGGAAGCTCGTCGAGCTCGCCGTCGCGGATCGGGTCAACGGGCGCGAGGTGCGCAACACCTCCGCGCTGGCCAACCCCGAGGCGCTCGACGCGATCGCCCGGTTGCCCGAGCTCCGCCGCTGAGGGGTGGGGGCCCGGTGGGTGGGCCCCCATCCCTCACCGGCGGGCGGTCAACCGACGTGGCGCGCCTGGCACTGCACGCAGTAGGGCGTGGAGGGCAGCGCCTCGAGGCGCTCGAAGGGGATCTCGGCGCCGCACTCCTGGCACCACCCGTAGGTGCCCTCCTCGATGCGGGCGAGCGCCTTGTCCACCTGGTCGAGCTGCGCGGCCTGCAGGGCGCTGATCGCCTCGAGCTCCTCGCGCTCGGACAGTCGGGTGCCCGGGTCGTCGGCCAGGTCGGTCGGCACCGAGTCGGGGTCGGTCACCTCGGAGAGGATCTCCGCCCGCTCGTCGAGGAGCATGCCCTTCAGCTGCTCGATCGCCTCGGGTGTGAGGTGCCCCGGGGTCTGGGTGGTGGTGGACTCCGTGTCGGACATCGGTCTGCCCTTCTGTGATGGGAACGATGGGGTTCGGATGTGCGCGTGATCCGTGTCGAGGTGTGCGACGGCGCTGCGACACCTGGTCCGCAGCGGGGTGTCGTCCGTGGCGATGTGTGCCGCTGTGTGGGGAGCGGCCGGATCGCTACGAGCCGCCGGTGTCCGCCGGCGGGTTCGCGGCGTCGACGGCGCACGGAGTTCGTGCGCTCGTTGCGGTCGACGCGGAAAGGCGAACTGGACGAACCATGTTCCCGCCCACCGTAGCGGGTCGCTCCCGCGGCGGTCGGTCGGAATGCCGGATCTGACGTATCGTCAGGTCCTGCGGCGCCGGCACCGACCGGCGCTCCGTGAACAGCACCCCGTCCCTGGGAGACGGGGCCGACCACCACAGGGGGGCGTCACATGGCGCAGACGGCTGCATTCGATCCCGCCACCGTCGCGGCCTACCAGTTCGTCGGTCAGGACATCCCGTGGCTGATCGACCACTGGGCCGAGCACCGGGGCGAGCACCCGTTCCTCGTGTGGGAGCCCCGGGACGGTGACGGGCGCACCTGGACCTACGCCGAGTTCGCACGCGACACGCGGCGCGTCGCGGCGGGGCTGCAGGGGCGTGGGGTGAAGGTGGGCGACAAGGTGCTCATCCACGCCGACAACTGCCCCGAGGCCGTCATCGCCTGGTACGCGTGCGCCCGCGTCGGGGCCGTCGCCGTGACGACCAACACCCGCAGCGTCGCCGCCGAGGTCGAGTACTTCATCTCCCACACCGGCTGCGTCGGTGCGATCACCCAGCCGCAGTACGCGGCGCTCGTGGCCGAGGCGGGCCCCGACCTCGGGTGGGTCGTCGTCACCGAGGACGACTCCGGCGCGCCGCCGGAGGCGACGCCGCTGGACGGCCAGGACCCCTTCGACACGCTGATGGGCGACCCGGACGCCTTCGAGGGGCGCCCGGCGGACCCGATGCTGCCCGCCGGCATCCTGTTCACCTCCGGCACCACCTCGAAGCCCAAGGCCGTGGTGCACACCCACGCGAACGCCCTGTGGGCCGCCAAGGTGAACCCCACCAACATCGACATGAGGGCGGACGACGTCTACCTGGCGTACCTGCCGTTCTTCCACGTCAACACGCAGAGCTGGGCGATCTGGTCGACCCTCGGCGTCGGCGGCACGGTCGTGCTGCAGCCGAAGTTCTCCTCCAGCCGCTTCTGGGACGTCATCGCGAAGCACTCGGTCACCCACATCTCGCTGATCCCGTTCGTGATCAAGGCCGCGTTCGAGGTGGGCATCCCCGAGGAGCACACGGTGAAGGTCGGCGTGTTCGGGCTGATCATGCCCGTGCTCGACCAGATGATGGGCATGCGGGTGATCGCCGCGTACGGGATGACCGAGCTGGTCACCCACTGCATCCACTCGAACCCGTTCGAGCACTACCCCGAGATGGCGATGGGGAAGGTGTCGCCCGGCTACGAGTGGCTCGTCGTGAAGGAGGACGGCACCCTCGCCGAGGTCGGCGAGATGGGCGAGCTGTGGATCCGCGGCGTGCGCGGCGTGTCGGTGTTCCTCGAGTACTTCGGGAACCAGGAGGCCACCGACAAGTTCTTCACCCCCGACGGCTGGGGCCGGACCGGGGACGTCGTGATGCTGCTGGAGGACGGCAACATCCGCTACTGCGACCGCGACAAGGACGCGCTGAAGGTCGGCGGCGAGAACGTCTCGGCCCGCGAGGTCGAGGACGCCATCCGTGCCGTGCCGGGTCTGGAGGACATCGCGGTGGTCGCGAAGTCCCACGAGATGCTCGACATGGTGCCGGTCGCGTTCGTCATCAAGTCGGACCCGAACGCGGACGAGGACGAGCTCACCAAGCAGATCCTCGAGACGTGCCGCACCAACCTGGCCGACTTCAAGGTGCCGCGGGCGGTGTACTTCGTGGACGAGTTCCCCACCGCCGAGCTGGGCAAGATCTCGAAGAAGGACCTGCGGGAGCTGGCCGACTCGATGCCCCCGGTCGACTGACCGGCCCGGCACCCCTCCCCCCGTTCTGTTCGGCGTGCGTCAATGGGATACTTTAAGCACGCCGGACAGAACATTGGGGAGCGGGCGGTCAAGGAAGGGCGTGGCGCTGGAAGAACTCCCAGGCGAGCTCGTTCCAGTCGATCTCGCCGGTGACGGGGCCGGTGACCGCCTCGAACGACTCGCCGAGCCGGCTGCCCGGCCACGCGTGGCCGCCGCCCTCCACGAGGTACGACGACACCTCGGCGCCCTCCGGGCAGTCGTAGCGGCGGTGGACCACCGACGTCGCGACGCGCTCGTCGGTGGCGTTCGGGGCGCAGCCGTTGCGCCGCGCCCACTCGGCGAGCGCCGCGGGGTGGCCGGGACCGGCGAGGTCGGCGGGCGGTTCCGTCGTGGTGGGCGTCCCCGCCAGCGCGTCGTCCAGCCCGCCGGTCGAGCCGTTGAACCCGACGATCGGGTCCGCCGTGCCGTGCGTGCTGAGGATCGGGACCGCACGGTCCGGGTCGCAGGGCTCGGGTGCGACGAGGCCGGCGACGGGCGCGACCGCCGCGAACGTCGCCGAACGCTCGCACGCGAGCAGCGACGCCAGCATCGCCCCGTTCGACAGTCCGGTCGCGTAGACCCGCGCCAGGTCGATGCAGCGCCGGGCCGCGACGCGCGCCACCACCGCGTCGACCAGCTCGAGGTCCTCGTTGTCCTCCACGCCCGCCCGGGCGTCCCAGCGCAGCGGCTCGCCGCGGCCGTTCGGGAACACGGTCGCGAACCCGTTCCGCAGCCCGTGCTCCCCCAGCCGGGTGTGCGACGCGTGCAGCTCGGCTCCCTCCATCAGCCCGTGCAGGTCCACGACCAGCGGCAGGGGCGCCGTCCCGCCCGGTGTGGTGACGAAGTACTCGCGCATGGTCCCGTGCACGCTGACCTCGGCGCGCCGCAGCTCCGCCCGCTCGGTGCGTGGCGCGCTGCACCCCGACGACGGCCGCGGCGGTGTCCCGGGACCGCCGGGCGAGGTGGTGCCCCGGTGCTCGGAGCCGTCGTCCGCCGCCGTCTCGTCCCGGTCCTCACGCCGGGGTCCGGCGCGTCCGCGTTCGTCGCCCGAGCTGCACGCGGTCGCGGCCAGCACCACGGCGAGGATCGCTGCCACGAGCCCGTTCCACCGCCGGCGCATGACCCATCCCTTCCGTCCCGCGCGGTGGCGGACCTCGTCACGATCAGGAACCCCGGCGCCGTGCGAGGCGCCCGGTGGGCAAGTCGAGCACACGCGGACCGGAGCGCGGTCGCGCGTGGCTCCGGTCGGAGGTCACGCCGGATCGCGTGACGTGCGGACCGCCCCGTTCAGCGCTCGAGGAGCCCGGCGACCGCGGCCGGCGCGTCGGCGGGTCCGTGCAGCGGGGCCCAGCGCACGCCGAGCCGAGCGGCGAGGGCCTCGGCGTCCGCGGTGTCGTCCCCGGGTGCCAGCACCACGAGCTCGTCGAGGGCCTGCGCGTCGTCGTCGGGGTCGCCGCCGCTGGTCACCCGGCAGTCCGACAGCAGCACCGCCACGCGACGCGCCGCCCGCGAGCGCGACAGCTGCTCGACCGCCACCCGCAGCGCCAGGCCGAGGTCGGTCACCCCGGCGCCGCGGAGCCGGCACAGGTCGACCACGACGTCGCCGGGCGGGCGCGGGCGGCCCTGGGAGGCGAGGACCAGCGCGTCCCCCGCGAACGCGACGACCGAGCAGTCCTCCGGTGCCCGCAGCGACACCGCGGCGGCAGTGACCGCCGCGGTCGCGAGGCGGTCGCCGTGCATCGAACCGGACCGGTCGACCAGCAGGCACAGCGCGGTGTCCGGCCGCTCCCACGCCCGACCGACGAGCTCCTCGACCGCGGGGCGCGTGCGGGAGAGGCGGGCGGCGACGATCGCGTCCAGCGAGGCGTCGAGGTCGAGGTCCGCCCCGGGCCGGTCGAGGGGAACCCGGTGCTGGCGTCCGACCCCCGGCCGGTGCGTCGGGCCGCGTCGGGCGACCTCGACGACGATCCTCGCGCTCAGCGCGTGCGCGAGGCGACGCAGTCGCTCGTCGGTGGCGGAGTTGAGGTCGGCGAGCAGGGCGAGCGCCGCGTCGGGGTCGCGCTCGAGGAGCTCGTCGAGGGCGCCCTCGTCGAGCTCGCCCACCTCCGGCGAGACGCTGGCGAACCACTCGTGGCGTGCCAGCTCCCGGCGGCTGGTCGTGCGTCGTGCCGCCTCGGCGACCGCTTCCGCGGCCGCGTCACCCTCGGCGACCTCGTCGAGGTCGCCCCGCCCGGAGCCGGGCGGCCGGTTCACGCTTTTCCCGGGTCCTCCGGCGGGGGTGGCTGGTCCCCGGGGTCGCCGTCACCGTCCTCCTCCGCGAGCGGGGCGAGGTGGCGCTCCCACAGCTCGCGCACCACGTCCTCGGGGCTGCGCGGGGACCCCTCCCGCAGCCGGATGCGGCCGGACAGCGCCAGCAGCGCGGCGTCGAGGCTGACGGAGGGCTCGAGCGTCGGCAGTTCGCGGAGCGACGCGAGCTCGTGGGCGACGAGCACCAGGTCGATGGCGCCGCGCACCGAGGAGCCGGTGCGGACCTCCGGGTGGTCCCTGCTGTCGCGCACGGTCGCCACGACCGCGTCGACGCCGTGCGATCCGATCGCCGCGGCGGCCAGCGGGGCGGTGCGCCACACGATGCGCACCTCGTCGTCGTGGGACTGGTAGCCCATCGCGAGGCGGCAGACCCGGTCGTAGACCGCGGACGCGATCCGCGCCGTGCCGACCGCGTCGAAGGGGTTCATCGCGGCGACGAGGCGGAAGCCGTCCTCCGCGGCGACCCGGCCGAGCCGTGGCACGTGCAGCTCGCCCTCGCTCATCACCGTGATGAGCACGTTGAGGGTCTCCTCGGGGATGCGGTTGATCTCCTCGACGTAGAGCATCGAGCCGTCCCGCATCGCCGTGATGAGCGGCCCGTCGACGAACGACGACGCGACATACCCCTCGGCGAGGGTGGCGGCCGGGTCGAAGGACCCGGTCAGCCGTGCCGGGGTGAGCTCGGCGTTCCCCTCGACGAACTCGAAGCCGCGCTCGGTCGCCTCCGCGATCGCCCGCAGCACGGTGGACTTGCCGGTCCCCGGCGGGCCCTCGAGCAGCACGTGCCGCCCCGCCGCGAGCGCCGCGACGAGCACCTCCAGCTCGCGCCGCCGCCCGACGACGTCGGTCGAGAGCCGCTCGAGCAGCTCGGGGCCGTACGCGACGCCCACCGCGTCAGCCGCCCTCCGCCTTCTGTTCGGCGTGCGTCAAGGGAACCCTTGACGCTCGCCGAACAGGACGGGGCTCGAGGGCCATCGGGCTCAGAACTCGATGATGCCGCGCACGTTCCTGCCCTCGCGCATGTCGCGGTACCCGTCGTTGATCTGGTCGAGCGTGTAGCGCTTGGTCACCAGCTCGTCGAGCTTGAGCACGCCCTCGCGGTACATCGACAGCAGGCGGGGGATCTGGGCACGGGGGTTCTGCGACCCGAAGATCGTGCCCTTCACCTCCTTGTTCAGCATCGAGAGCATGAAGAGGTTCATCTGCGCGTCGGTCTCGAGCATCGGCGCCAGGCCGACGACCACGACCGTGCCGCCCTTGGCGGTGAGGTTGAGCGCCGGCTCGATCATGTCGCCGTGGACGACGCCCGCGGTCAGGATGACCCGCTCGCACATGTCGCCCCAGGTCAGGTCGGGCACCGCGAGGAGCGCCTCCTCGATCGAGGCGAAGGTGTGGGTCGCGCCCATCTCCATCGCCTTCTCGCGCTTGAACTCGACCGGGTCGATCGCGATGACCCGCTTGGCACCCGCGATGCGCGCGCCCTGCACGGCGTTGATGCCGATGCCGCCGATGCCGACGACCGCGACGTTGTCGCCCGGCTGGGTGCCGGCGCGCTCGGTGGCGCTGCCGAACCCGGTCGCGACGCCGCACGACACGAGCGCCACGGCGTCGAAGGGGAGGTCGTCGTCGACCTTCACCACCGAGTTCTCGCTGACCAGCACCTTCTCGGAGAACGTGCCGATCTGGGCGTAGCGGCCGACGGGGGTGCCCTTGACGTGGTGGGCGTTGCGGCCGTCGCTCATCATGCCGACGTCGAAGAGCTTCGCCCCCTCGTCGCAGAGGTACTGGCGGCCGCTCGAGCAGTACTTGCAGCGGCCGCAGCTCGGCAGGAACGACATCGACACGTGGTCACCCGGCTTCACGCTGGTGACCCCGGGGCCGACCTCCTCGACGACGCCGGCGCCCTCGTGGCCGCCGATGACCGGCAGCCCCAGCGGCATGTCGCCGGTGACGGCGTGCTCGTCCGAGTGGCACATGCCGGCCACCTTCATCGAGACCAGCACGTCGCCCTGCTTGGGGTCGTCGAGCTCGACCTCCTCGATCTTCCAGTCCTCGCCGACCCCCCAGAGCACCGCGGCGCGCGTCGTCGTTGGCATGTCAAGACCCCCTGTGCAGCGTACGTGCGAGGTTCTACACCACGGGGAGGCCGATGTCGGCCTCGCCGCACGGGGGTAACCTCGGCACGCGAACGGCCCCGGACCGGGGCCGGAACGCCGACCCCCGAGGAGCACGATGCCGAGCGACACCATCACCGAGGACCTCGACGCGACCGCCACGGCGGTGCCGCCCGCCGACTCGGCGACCGGCGACGACGCCCCGCTCGTCGAGGAGGACCTGCTCGTCGAGGAGGACCTGCTCGTCGAGGAGGTCTCGATCGACGGCATGTGCGGCGTCTACTGAGCCGCAGGTGTCCCGGCCCGAGTCCCCGGTCGAGCTCGATGCGCGGTACCGGCTGAACCCGTCGGTGTCGCTGCGCCGCGAGCGCTTCGGCGCGCTCGCCTACCACTTCGGCAACCGGCGGCTGTCCTTCCTCAAGCACCCCGACCTGGTGCGGGTGGTCGAGTCGTTCGACGGGACCTGCTCCGTGCGCGACGCCTTCGCCCGGGTCGGCGTGGAGGAGCGCCGCTGGCCGGCCTTCGTGCGGGCGCTGGGCACCCTGCGGGCCTCGGAGATGCTCGATGTCGCCTGAGCCGACCGTCGCGTCGACCGCCCCGCAGCCGACGGCCCAGCCACCGACGGCCTCGCGGTCGCTCGTGGACGAGTTCCGGCTGGGGCTCGAGGCGCCGATCTGCCTCACCTGGGAGCTGACCTACGCCTGCAACCTGTCCTGCGTGCACTGCCTGTCGTCGTCGGGCCGGCGCGACCCGCGGGAGCTGACCACCGAGGAGTGCTTCGCCGTCATCGACGAGCTCGAGCGGCTGCAGGTCTTCTACGTGAACGTCGGCGGTGGCGAGCCGATGCTCCGGCCCGACTTCTTCGACCTGCTCGAGTACGCCGTCGACCACCACGTCGGGGTCAAGTTCTCCACCAACGGCACCCACCTCGACGCCGAGCGGGCGAAGCGGCTCGCGGCGATGGACTACCTCGACGTCCAGATCTCGATCGACGGCGCCGACGCCTCGGTGAACGACGCGGTCCGCGGCGAGGGTTCCTTCGCCGCCGCACGCCGGGCCATGGACCACCTCGCCGAGGCCGGGTTCGGCCCGTTCAAGATCAGCCTCGTCGTGACCCGCCACAACGTCGGCCAGCTCGACGAGTTCAAGGCGATCGCCGACTCCTACGGGGCGCAGCTGCGCGTGACCCGGCTGCGCCCGTCCGGGCGCGGCGCGGACAGCTGGCACGAGCTGCACCCGACCCAGGCGCAGCAGCGGGACCTGTACCACTGGCTGCTCGACCGCCCGGACGTGCTGACCGGCGACTCGTTCTTCCACCTGTCCGCGCTCGGCGACCCGCTGCCCGGCCTCAACCTCTGCGGGGCGGGCAGGGTGGTGTGCCTCATCGACCCGGTCGGCGACGTGTACGCCTGCCCGTTCGTCATCCACGACGAGTTCCTCGCCGGCAACGTGCGCGACCCGGGTGGCTTCACCGAGGTGTGGCGCGGCTCCGAGCTGTTCCGCTCACTGCGCGAGCCCGACAACCCGGGCGCCTGCGCGAGCTGCGGCAGCTACGACGCCTGCCAGGGCGGGTGCATGGCCTCGAAGTTCTTCGTCGGGCTCGACCTGTCGGACCCCGACCCCGAGTGCGTGAAGGGCGCCGCGGAGCCGCTGCTCGCGGCGGTCGGCCGGACGATCCCGACCCCGTCGGTGGACCGCTCCCGGCCCGGCGTGCCCGTCCCGTCACCGGTCCGACTCCGTCCCCGTTCCGTGACGCGGGATCAGGGTCCGAACCCGGATCTCGCTGCACAGAACGGGTCGAGGGCGCCGCGCTCGGGTCGGCCCTGATGGCGAACAAGGGGATCCAGCCGACCGACGAGCTGATCGAGTACGTGCTCGCGCACTCGATCCCCCGCACCGAGGTCCACCGCCGGCTCGTGGAGGAGACCGAGCGCCGCCTCGGCGACCGGGCGCGCATGCAGATCTCCGTGGAGCAGGGGCCGCTGCTCACGTTCCTGGTCCGCCTCGTCGGCGCCCGCCGCGCGGTCGAGATCGGCACCTTCACCGGCCTCTCCGCGCTGTGCATCGCCGAGGGCCTGCCGCCGGACGGGCAGCTCACCTGCTTCGACGTCAGCGAGGAGTGGACCTCGATCGGCGTGCCCTACTGGGAGGAGGCGGGGGTCGCCGACCGGATCGAGCGGGTGATCGGTCCCGCCGCCGAGACGCTCGAGGCGCACCCCTTCGACGGCCCGGTCGACTTCGCGTTCATCGATGCCGACAAGGCCGGCTACCTCACCTACGTGGACCTGCTCCTCGAGCGCATGCGCCCGGGCGGCCTCATCGTCGCCGACAACGCCCTCTTCGGCGGCGCCGTCCTCGACCCCGACGCCGAGGGGAACCCTGCGGAGATCCGGCGGTTCAACGACCACATGGCCGCGGACGAGCGGGTCGACGCGGTGCTGGTCAACGTCGGCGACGGCCTCATGCTCCTGCGCGTGCGCTGAGCCGCGCCGGAGCGGCACCGGAGCGGCAACGCCGCTCGACTTCCTGGCTCTCGAGTGACCCGCGAGGGCACCTGGGAGCCAGAGAGCGGGCGGGCCGCGCGCGAGTCGCTCCTCGGCGGCGGTTTCGGCACGAACACCGCGCTGGGCCACGATGTGCGGCGTGAAGCTGCTCGAGCCACTCGCCATCGGGCCGCGCCAGGCACGGAACCGCATCGTGTTCGGCCCGCACGAGACGAACCTCGGGCGCCGCCGCGCGTTCTCGGACCGCCACGTCGCCTACTACCGGCGGCGCGCCGCAGGTGGGGCGGGGATCATCGTGACCGAGGAGGCCTCGGTCCACCCCTCCGACCACCCCTACGAGCGCGCGCCGCTCGCCGAGGACGCCGGGCCCGGTTGGGAGGAGATCGCGACCGCGTGCCACGACGAGGGCGCGCTGGTGCTGGCCGCGCTCGGCCACGCGGGCGGGCAGGGCACCTCGCACTGGCACCAGCGGGAGCTGTGGGCACCGTCGCGGGTGCCGGAGGTCAACACCCGCGAGGTCCCGAAGTGGATGGAACCGGCCGACATCGCCGCCGTCGTCGAGGGCTTCGCGGCGGCGACGCGGGTCGCGCTGGCAGCCGGCCTCGACGGGGTCGAGGTCAACGCCGGGCAGTACTCGCTGGTCCGCCAGTTCCTCTCGGGGCTGACCAACCACCGCGATGACGAGTGGGGTGCGGACCGCACGCGGTTCCTGCGCGAGGTGCTCACCGCGGTGCGTGCCGCGGCGGGCCCGGATGCCGTCGTGGCGTTGCGCCTCTGCGGTGACGAGCTCGCGCCGTGGGCGGGCATCACACCCGAGCAGGCCCCGGAGCTGGCCGCGTCGATCGCCGCGGACGACGGCGACGCGCGCATCGACCTGCTCACGATCGTGCGGGGCTCCATCTACTCGGCGTCCGCGACCCGCCCCGACGGCCACACGCCCCCCGGGTTCAACCTCGAGCTGACCGCCTCGGTGCGCAAGGCGGTGGAGGCCGCCACGGGCGGTCGGGTCCCCGTGGTGGCGCAGGGCTCGATCGTCGACGCCGACATGGCGGAGCGCGCCCTGGTCGACGGCATGGCCGACGCGGTCGAGATGACCCGCGCCCAGATCTCCGACGCGGAGCTCGCCGCGAAGCTCGAGCGGGGTGAGGTGGAGCGCATCCGCCCCTGCACCCTGTCGAACCAGCGCAGCCAGGTGCGCGACAACCGGAACCCGATCGTCACCTCGCTCGGCGATCCCTACAGCGGGCACGAGACCGAGGACCCGCCGGTCGAGGGCACCGCGGCGCACCCCGTCGAGGTCACCGTGGTCGGCGGCGGCCCCGCCGGGCTCGAAGCGGCGCGGGTCGCGGCGCTGCGCGGACACCGCGTCCGCCTGTTCGAGGCGTCGGACCGCCTGGGCGGGCTCGTGCGCACGGCCGCGAAGGGCGTCGGGTGGGCACGCCTCGGGATGCTGGTGGACTGGCTCGAGCGCGAGTGCCGCCTGGAGGGCGTCGAGCTGGTGACCGGCCACCGGGTCGACCCCGAGGAGCTCGCCGACGGGCACGTCGTGGTGGCGACCGGTTCGCGGCGCGGGGAGCCGGGCTACGACGCCACGCGGGCCGCCGTCGTGCGCACCGCGGCGGAGGCGCTGGACGACCCCGAGTCGCTCCCGGCCGGCGACGTGCTCGTGTGGGACCCGATCGGTGGGCCCATCGGCGTGTCGGTCGCGGAGACCCTCGCGGCCGCGGGTCGCAGCGTGCACGTCGTCACCCCGGACCACATCGTCGGCAACGAGCTCGCCCGCTCCGGCGACCTCGCGCCGGCGAACGCCCGACTCCAGCAGGCCGGGGTGCAGCTGCACCGCCGGAGCGTGCTGCGGGCGGTCCGCAAGGGCTCGGTCACCCTCGAGGACCGCTTCACGGGGCAGCAGCGCACGATGAAGGCGGCGGTCGTCGTCGACGCCGGCCACCGCCTGCCCGACGAGCACCTGTGGCACGCGCTGCACGGGCGCCCGGGGCTGCACGTGCAGCGGGTCGGCGACTGCGTGGCGCCGCGCACGATCCACGAGGCGATCCTCGAAGGTCGCCGGGCGGCGCTCGCGCTCGGCTGACCCTCGTCCAGCCCTCGACCCGACCCCTCGACCCGACCCCTCGACTTTGTATCAATGAGTTGATACAAAGCTCGGGTGGGAGTCGATGACTGGAAGTTCGTGGCCGCGGCGTTCGCGGTGCAGGTCGGGCCGTTCCTGCTGTTCACGCTGTGGACCGCGGTCCCGATGCCGGACCGGCGGGTGGTCGAGTGGTTCGCCGCATTCGGCCGCCTGCACCCCAGCGGCGTCCCCCTGGTGCGCGACCGCCTCGTCCGTGCCCGCTGGCACCGGCGGCTCGGCGCCCTGCTCGGTGCGCTCGCCCTGTGGGCGGTGGGCGCCCGGTACGGCGTGCTCGAGGCGGCCAACCCCCCGGCCGAATCGCTGTGGCTCCTCGTGCTGGGCTACGCCGGCGGCGCGGTGGTCGGCGAGCTGCGAGCGGTCGACGAGCCGCGCGGGACCGCCCGGCAGGCGGAGCTCGCGCCGCGGACGGTCTCCAGCTACCTCGCGCCGTGGGTGCTGCCCACGACGGCGGCGATCGTGGCCACCTCCGTCGCCGGCACCCTGGCCGCGGCGGTCTGGGACAGCGGGACGAGCGGTGCCGAGGTCGCGGTCCGGGTCGCCGCGACCCTGGCCGCGTCGGGCGCGGCGTGGTGGGCCGCCCGGCGCGTCGTCCGGCTGCCGGTGCGAACGCCGCCCGGCACGGACCCGTACCTCGACGACGCGTTCCGTCAGTACTCGGTGACGACCTGCCTCGCGGCCGCTGGTCTGGGCTCGCTCGCCACGTCCGACCTGGCCTCGCTGGTGTTCGGGCTCCTCGGCGGCTGGGCGGCGGTCACGTGGACGTTTGCGCACTACGGCGTCGTCATCGTCCTCCTCCAGGCGATGAAGCAGCCGGTGCCGTGGACGTTCGGCCCGCGGATCCGGTCCGCGTGGGCGACGCCGTCGCCGGTGACCCCGCCGGGCGCCGGGGCGCCGCGGAGCACCTGAGCGGCACGTGACCATCCGCATCGACCTCTCGGCGCGCACGCCGCCCTACCAGCAGCTGCGCGCCGCGATCCTCGCCGCGATCGGCACCGGCGAGCTGGCACCGGGCGACCGGCTGCCGACGGTGCGCCAGCTCGCCGGCGACCTCGGCGTCGCACCCGGGACCGTCCAGCGCGCCTACGCGGAGCTCGAGGCGGACGGCGCGGTCGAGTCGCGGGGCCGGCGGGGCACGTTCGTGCGCGGGGCACCCACCGCAGCGGGCGCGGCCCGGGGTGCGCTCGAGGAGGCCGCGCAGCGCTTCGTCGCCGAGGCGGGGCGGCTCGGCGCCGATCCCCGCAGCGCCATCGAGGCCGTGGCCGAGGCCCTCGCACGGCGGCCGGCCCCTGACCGCCGGAGGTCCGCCCCGGCGGTGGGTCGGTTTCCCCGGTTGACCGGGGTCCCCCCACGGGTACCCTGAGGACCAGCGAACCACCTTCAGGGCGGGGAGTGGTGGAGCAGCGGTAGGAGCACACGATGGCGACAGGCAAGCTCACCGAGACCCTCACGGACACGATCTCCGACGCCGTCGCGACGGCCGTGCAGAACGCCGTCGACCTCGCCCGGGCCGCCAACTCCGCGTTCCGCGCGCACGACGACGTGGCGGTCACGATGCCGGGCGGCCTGTACGGCCACGTCCGCGACGGCAAGCTCGTCGGGTTCGGCCTCGAGCCGATCGGCGACGTGCTCGTGGACTCCCAGCGCCGGGTCACCGACCTGCTCGACGGATCCCCGGGCCGGGTCCTCTGGGGCCGGGTCGCCGCGATCGCCGGCGGTTCCGCCGCCGCGGCCTCCTCGGTGGCCGGTGTCGTCACCGCCATCGTGCTGGGCCGCCGCCGAGCCGCCCACTGATCTCCAGCGGTCGAGAGCCGCCGCCGCCTCCTTCTCCTTCCTCTCCGGGGCGCTCCGGCTCTCGACCGCTCGGGACCGCCCTCGACCGCGCGGGACCGCCCGTGACCACCCGGGGGCCGCTCCGGCTCCCTGCGCGCACCGCCGTCGATTCGGTGGACCCCGGGCGCGGACCTAACGTGGGCCCATGCCGGAGCAGCTCCTGTGGTCGCCGCTGCAGCTCGGTCCCGTCACGGTGCGGAACCGCATCGTGTTCTCGGCGCACCTGACCAACTACGCCGAGGACGGGCTGCCGACCGAGCAGCACGCCGCCTACTACGCGGAGCGCGCCGCGGGCGGCGTCGGCCTCATCATCACCGAGGAGCACTCGACCCACCCGACGGACTGGCCGTACGAGAAGCTCATCCACGGCTTCAACCGCGAGGTGATCGACGGGTACCGGCGCATCACCGACGCCGTGCACCGCCACCGCGTGCCGATCTTCGCCCAGATCAACCACAACGGCGGGCAGGCCAGCTCGATGTACTCGCGGCTGCCGGTGTGGGCGCCGTCCCCGGTCGCGGACCCGCTGTTCCGCGAGGTGCCCAAGGCCGTCGACCACGCGGAGATCGCCGAGATCGTCGAGTCCTACGCGAGGGTCGCCGGGCACTGCGCCGAGGGCGGCTTCGACGGGATCGAGCTGCAGTGCTCGCACTCCTCGATCGTGCGGGGCTTCCTGTCGCCCGCCACGAACCGCCGGACCGACGAGTACGGCGGCAGCCTCGAGAACCGGTCGCGCCTGCTGCGGGAGATCGTCGCCGCGGTGCGAGCCGAGATCGGTCCCGGCCTCGCGCTCGGGGTCCGCATCTGCGGCGACGAGCTCATCGAGGGCGGCACGACGATCGACGAGGCGGTCGAGGTCGCGAAGATGGTCGAGGCGAGCGGCCTCGTGGACTACGTGAACACCTCGATCGGCGTCGCGACCGCATCGCTGTTCATGATCGAGGCGTCGATGCACGTCCCGCCCGGCTACGCGATGTTCATCCCCGCCGCGATCCGCGACGCCATCGACCTGCCGGTGGTGGGCGTCGGGCGCTTCAAGGACCCGCTGCAGGCCGAGCGCGCGCTGCAGGAGGGCCACTGCGACCTGGTCGGGGTGGTGCGTGGCCAGATCGCGGACGCCGACTTCGTCCGCAAGGCCCGGGGCGGGTTCACCGACGACACCCGGCTGTGCCTGTCGTGCAACCAGGAGTGCGTCGGGCGGATGGGGCTCAACCGCTGGCTCGGCTGCATCGAGAACCCGCGCACGGGCCGGGAATCGCTCGGCGTCGGCTTGCCGAAGCCGGTGGCGGTGGGCCGCAGGGTGCTCGTCGTCGGCGCCGGACCTGCGGGGATGCAGGCCGCGATCGCCGCGGCGCGCAACGGGCACCACGTCACCGTCTGCGAGCGCGACGGGCTCGCCGGAGGGCAGGTCCGCCTCGCCGCGTCGGTGCCGAACCGCGCCGAGTTCGGCGACCTCGTGCGCAACCAGGTCAACGAGTGCCAGCGGCTCGGCGTCGAGATCGAGCTGGGTGTCGAGGTCACGCTGGAGGAGGTGCGGCGCCGCCGCCCCGACACCGTCGTGGTCGCCACCGGCTCGGACCCGGCACGGCCGTGGTGGGCACCCGAGGACGCGGACTGGATCGTCGACGTCCGCCACGTGCTGACCGGCGACGCGTCACCGACCGGCACCGTCGTCGTGATCGACGAGCTCGGCTTCCACCAGGCGACCTCCGTCGCCGAGCTCCTCGCGGACCGCGGCTGCGAGGTCGAGGTCATCACGCCGGGCATGGTCGTGGGGCAGGACCTCGGGCTCACCCTCGACCTCGAGAACTGGTGGATCCGCGCCAGCGCGAAGGGGATCGTGCAGACGACCGAGTGCACGCCGATGGGCGTCGAGGGCCGCACGCTGCAGCTCCAGCACCACCCGACGGGCACGCCCGTCACCCGCGAACCCGACTGGGTGGTGCTCGCCGTCCCGTCGAACCCCGCCGACCGGCTGTACCACGAGCTCGCCGCAGCGGGCTACGACGTGCACCGCGTCGGCGACGCCGTCGCACCCCGCCGCGCGCACGCCGCGGTCGTCGACGGCGAACGGGTCGGCGCGTCGATCCCGACCGCCGACCGCGCGCTCGTCACGACCTGACGACCGGCCGCGGCGCGGCGGGCTCCCGCCGCAGGGCACGGCGGAGGAGCTTGCGGCCCTCCTCCGCCCACAGCACGAGGCTGCCCAGCGCGACGCAGGTCAGCCACTGCCCCGCGTCGAGCGGTGAGGTGGAGAACGCGTCGTTGAGGATCGGCAGGTGGACGACCGCCACCTGGAGCACGAGCGACAGCGCCATCGCACCCCACAGCAGGTGGTTGCCGAACAGGTGGTGGAAGGCGCTGACCCGGTCCGAACGGGCGTTGAGCGTGTTGAACAGCTGGGCGAGCACGAGGGTCGTGAACGTGGCGGTGCGGGCCTCGTCCAGGGTCGAGGAGCCCTCGACGAGGCCGCCCGGCAGGTGGAGGTCGAGCGCGAACAGCGACGCCGCGGCCATCACCGTCCCCACGAACAGCACGCCGAGCTGCATCTCGCCGTCGATGATCCGGTCGTCCATCCGGCGCGGCGGGCGCGACATCACGTCGTCGGGCGGTGGGTCGACGCCGAGGGCCATGGCCGGTGCCGCGTCGGTGAGCAGGTTGATCCACAGGATGTGGGTGGCGAGCAGCGGCACCACCACGGCGCCGCTCACCCGGTCCAGTCCCAGCAGGCCCGCGAGCAGGACGCCGAACAGCATCGTCAGCACCTCACCGGCGTTCGACGACAGCAGGTACCGGAGGAACTTGCGGATGTTGGCGAAGATCGCCCTGCCCTCGCGGACCGCCGCGATGATCGTGGCGAAGTTGTCGTCCGCCAGCACCATGTCGGCGGCCTCCTTCGTCACGTCGGTGCCGGTGATGCCCATGGCGACGCCGATGTCGGCGCTCTTCAGCGCCGGCGCGTCGTTCACCCCGTCGCCGGTCATCGCGACGATCTGCCCGTCTTCCTGCAGGGCGTCGACGATGCGGAGCTTGTGCTCCGGGGCGACCCGTGCGTACACCGAGCGCGTGCGCACCACGTCACGGAAGGCGTCGTCGTCCAGCTCGTCGAGCTCGACGCCCGTGACCGCCGGCGCGTCCGAGCCGACGATGTCGAGCGCCGCCGCCACCTTCGCCGCGGTGACCGGGTGGTCGCCCGTGATCATCACGACCCGGATGCCCGCCGCGTGCGCCTCGTCGACCGCGACCCTGGCCTCCTCCCGTGGCGGGTCCATGATGCCGACGACCCCGGCGAAGACGAGGTCCGTCTCCAGCTCCTCGGTGGGCTCGGGAGGGGTCGTCGTCTCCAGCGGCCGGTAGGCCACCCCCAGGGTGCGGAGCGCGTCGCCGGCCAGGGCGTCGACGGTCTCGAGGATCTCGGCGCGCCGCGCGTCGTCGAGCGGGACCACCTCGCTTCCGGCCCGCTCGTGGGTGCACCGGGGGAGGAGCACGTCGGGCGCCCCCTTGGTCACGACCGCGAGGTGCCCGCCCCGCGCGGCGTCGGCCTCCAGCGTGGTCATCCGCTTCCGCTCGGAGGTGAAGGGCACCTCGCCCACCCGGCGGAAGCGCTCCGCTCGCTCCTCGGTGAACCCCGCCTTGCGCTCCGCGACGAGGAAGGCGGCCTCGGTGGGGTCGCCGGTGACCGTCCAGCTGTCCCCGTCGCGGCGCAGCGTCGCGTCGCTCGCGAGGCTGCCACCCCCGAGCACGTACCGGACCTCCTCGAGCACCGGGCCCTCGCCCAGCGGGCGGCCGTCGAGCAGCAGCTCCCCCTCGGGGCGGTAGCCGGTGCCGGTGACCTCCACGGTGCCCGACCGGGTGACGATGCGCTGGACGGTCATCTCGTTGCGGGTGAGGGTGCCGGTCTTGTCGGAGCAGACCACCGACGCCGACCCGAGCGTCTCGACCGAGGACAGGCGCTTCACGATCGCGTGGTGCCGGGCCATCCGCTGCACGCCGAGCGCGAGCACCACCGACAGGACGGCGGGCAGGCCCTCCGGCACCGCGGCCACCGCCAGCGACACGCCGACGAGCAGCACGTCCACGAGGTCCGAGGCCGAGCTGATCTCGGAGGTCAGCAGGATCGCCGCCACGACGACGACCGCGACCGCGATGACGGCGATGCCCAGCACGCGGCCGACCCGCGCGATCTCCCGCTGCAGCGGGGTCTGCTCGTCCTCGGTCCGGCTGAGCAGGACGGCGATCCGCCCCATCTCGGTCGACATGCCGGTGATCGTCACGACGGCACGCCCGCGCCCGCGGCTCACCGCCGTGCCGCGGAACACCATGTTCGTCCGGTCGCCCAGCGGCACCTGGCCCGTGAGCGGCTCGGCGGACTTGAGCACCGGCTCGCTCTCGCCGGTCAGCGACGCCTCCGAGACCAGCAGCGACGCCGCCTCGACCAGGCGGGCGTCCGCGCTGACCGCGTCGCCCTCGGCGAGCACCAGCACGTCGCCGGGGACGACCTCGTGCGAGGGCACCCGTTGCTCCACCCCGTCGCGCACCACCGACGACATCGGGGCCGCCATCCGCTGCAGCGCCTCGACCGCCGCCTCGGCCCGGGCCTCCTGCACGTAGCCCAGCACCGCGTTGGCCACGAGGATGACGGTGATCACGATCGCCTCGAACGGCACCCCCTCCGCGCCGTCCACGAGCCAGGTGACCAGCGAGATCGCGACCGCGACGAGCAGCAGGATCACGAGCGGGTCGGCGAACTGGCGGAGCACCTTGCGCCACGCCGGGACCGGCGGCTCCGCGTCCAGCAGGTTCGGGCCGTACCGCTCGAGGCGCGCCCGGGCCTCCGCCGCGGTGAGTCCGCGGTCGAGATCCGTGTCGAGCTCCCTGGCGACGTCCGCGACGTCGACCAGCCAGGGGTGAGCCGTCGCGTCGGCCACCTGGGTCACCGGGGCACCTCCGTTCGCTTCGGCACGGTACCTACCACGGGTCGCGGGCCGCGCCGTGGAGCCCGGAATCCGTGGCCGCGGGTGCGCCGAGGTACCTTGCAGCCATGTCGAGGGCAGCCATGTCGAGGGCGGCCACGTCGAGGGTGCTCGCCGTCGTGCCGGTCCGGGCCGGGGTGCTCCCCGCCGGAGGGGCCGAGGCGGTGGCCGAGGCCGACGGCAGGGTCCTGCTGGCCGGTGAGGCCGCACCCGCCGCGGCCGCGTCGCTGTCCGGCGTCGCGACCGAGGTGCGGGCGTGGGAGACCGACGGGTTCGCCCCGGGCGAGTGGGCGGCCCGGCTGGCACCGCTCCTCACGGAGGAGGACCTGGTCGTCCTCCCGGCGTCGCCCGACGGCCGCGACCTCGCGCCGCGCCTCGCTGCCGAGCTGGACCGGCCGCTGCTCGCGGGCGCCATGCGCGTCGACGACGCCTCGGTGACCACGATCGTGCACGGCGGGCGGGTGCTCGCCGAGCACGCGGTCCACGGACCGGTCGTCGCGACGCTGCAGCCGGGGGTGCGCGGCGTGGTCGCCGGACCCGAACCGCTGCCCGAGGTCGAGGTGATCGAACCACCTGCCGCGCCGCAGCGCTCGAAGGACGCCACCGTCGAGAAGGTGCTGCCTCCGGACATCACGACGATGGACCTCTCCGAGGCGCCGAGGATCCTCGGCGGCGGCGCGGGCCTCGACGGCGAGGCGCGGCTGCGGCAGCTCGGCGAGGTCGCCACCCTGCTGGGTGCGGCGATGGGCGCCACGCGGGTGCTCACCGACCGGGGGTGGCTCGACCACTCCCGCCAGATCGGCACGACCGGCGTCGTGGTCGACCCCGACCTGTACCTCGCGTTCGGCATCTCGGGCGCGGTGCAGCACACCGCCGGCCTCGGTCAGCCCGACCACGTGATCAGCGTCAACGTCGACCCGCACTGCCCGATGATGGAGCTCGCGGACCTCGCGGTCGTCGCCGACGCGAACGAGACGGTCGCCGAGCTGCACCGGCGGCTCGGCGGGGGAGCGGAGGGCACCGATGGCTGACTTCGACGCGATCGTCGTGGGCGCGGGACCGGCCGGGTCCGCGGCGGCGCTGGAGCTGGCCCGCGACGGCCGCTCGGTGTGCCTGCTCGAGCGGGGCCCCTTCCCGGGGTCGAAGAACATGTACGGCGGGGTGGTGTACGGGCGCATCCTCGACACGCTCCTGCCGGGCTGGTGGGAGGAGGTGCCGGTCCAGCGCTGGGTCACCCGTCGCATGACGATGGTGATGACCGGGCACCAGGCGTTCACCGTCGACTACCGGACCGAGCGGTGGGGCGAGCCTCCGTACAACGGCGCGACGACGCTGCGCCCCGACTTCGACTCGTGGCTCGCCGCGAAGGCCGAGGCGGCCGGCGCCGAGCTGGTGTGCTCGACCACCGCGACGGGACTGCTGCGCGACGGGGACCGCGTCGTGGGGGTCCGCACCGACCGGCCCGACGGCGACCTCACCGCGGAGGTCGTCATCGCCTGCGACGGGGTCAACTCGTTCCTCGCCAAGGAGGCCGGCCTCTACGGCGAGGTCGACGCCGAGAACTACACGGTGGGCGTGAAGGAGACGATCGCGCTGCCCCGTGAGGTGATCGACGAGCGCTTCGCCGTGCGCGGCGACCACGGTGCCGACATCGAGATCCTCGGCTGCACCGGCGACGTGCCCGGCGGCGGGTTCGTCTACACCAACGCGGAGAGCCTGGCGGTCGGCCTGGTGCTCCACCTGCCCGCGCTGGCCGCGGGTGGGCGGCGGCCCGAGGAGCTGCTCGCCGGGATGAAGGCGCACCCGGCGATCGCGCCGCTGGTCGAGGGCGGGGAGGTCAAGGAGTACTCCGCCCACGTCATCCCCGAGGCGGGCTACGACATGATGCCCGAGCTCATCGGCGACGGGATCCTCGTCGCCGGCGACGCCGCCGCGATGTGCCTCGCCGCGGGCATCTGGCTGGAGGGGGTCAACTTCGCGATCGGGTCCGGCGCGGCGGCCGGGCGCGCCGCCGCCCGTGCGATCCGCCGGCGCGACACCTCGGCGGAGGGCCTCGCCGGCTACCGCACCCGGCTCGAGTCGAGCTTCGTCCTCGCCGACCACCGCAAGCTGCGCGACGCACCCAAGCTGGTGATGAGCGACTTCGCGCAGCGGCAGGTCCCCGGGCTCCTGTGCGGCGCCGCGGAGCAGATGTTCCAGGTGACCGACCCGGATCCCAAGCCGGGTCTGCTGCGGATCCTGCGCGACGAGATGAAGCGCAACGGCGTGAAGGCGCGCGACGCGGCGCGCATGGGCCTGCGCGCGTTGCGGACCTTCGGGTGAGGTGCGCGAGGGTGTGGCGATGAGCGTCGACTCGTACCCCGCTGTGAGCTTCGAGGCACGCATGGGCACCGTCGAGTTCCGCGTGCACGAGCGGCCCCACATCACGGTGGACGATCGCAAGTGCGTCGACTGCTCGGTCCGCGGCTGCATCACCGCGTGCCCGGCCAACCTGTTCGTGCCCACCGCCGACGGAGGGATCCTGTTCAACTACGAGCAGTGCTTCGAGTGCGGCACCTGCTACCTCGTGTGCAACGAGGAGGGTGCGATCACCTGGACCTACCCCGAGGGCGGCCACGGGGTCACCTTCCACTACTCGTGAGGTGCCCGACGTGCTGATCGCCGCGTGCGTCAAGTGGGTCGACCTGAACCCCGACATCGACCCCCTGCGGGGCACCGTCGAGGCGCGCCCCCACGGGGCCGGCCTGTCCGAGGCGGACCACGCGGCGGTGGAGCTGGCCCTGCGGATCGCCGAGCAGTGGGGCGGCGAGGTCGTGGTCACCTGCGCCGGCCCGCCCGAGGCCGACGCCGCGCTCCGGGACCTGCTGGGCGCCGGCGCGCAGCGCGCGCTGCGGGTCGAGCCCGAGTCACCGCACGGCGCCGTCGCACCGACGAGCGCCGAGGTCGCCCGGATGCTCGTGGACGCGTGGGGAGACGCCCGACCCGACCTCGTCGTCTGCGGCGACGCGAGCGTGGACCGCGGCTCCGGGTCGGTGCCCGCCTTCGTCGCGCACGAGCTCGGCGCCGCCCAGGCGCTCGGGCTGGTGGAGGTCACCCCGGAGCAGCCCGGCCGGCTGACCGCGGTGCGGCGCCTCGACGGCGCCCGGCGCGAGGTGCTCGCCGTGGGCACCCCGGCGGTCGTCTCGGTCGAGGGCTCGGTCGCGACGCTGCGCCGCGCGCCGCTGTCGGCGGTCCTCGCGGCGCGGGACCGGGAGGTCGAGGTGCACCGGGTGCTGCGGGCCGACGCGGGCGAGGAGCCCCGCCTGCGTCCGTGGCGTCCCCGCCCCCGGGCGCTGCCCGCCCCCGAGGGCGACCGGGCGCTGGAGCGGATCGTCGCCCTCACGGGCGCCCACGTCGAGCGCACGCCGCCGCGCACGCTCGTGCTCGACCCGCCCGAGGCGGCCGAGGCGATCCTCGCCCAGCTGCGCGAGTGGGGCTACCTCGCCGACGAGGACTAGGCGGTGGCGGCGCACCTCGCGGAGCTCGCCTGGACCGAGGTCCCCGACCGGAGCGTCCTCGTCGTGCCCACGGGCAGCTGCGAACAGCACGGCCCGCACCTGCCCCTCGACGTCGACCTGCGGATCGCCAGCGCGCTCGCGGCGGCGGCCGCCGAGGGGCGCCACGACGTCGTCGTCGGTCCCCCGCTCACCATCGGGGCGTCGGGCGAGCACCAGTCGTTCCCCGGCACCCTCTCGATCGGGACCGAGGCGCTCGTCACGGTGGTCGTCGAGCTGTCGCGCTCGGCCCTGCCCCCGGCAGGGTCCGGCCTGCCGGAGCCGTTCGCCGGCGTGCTGTTCGTCAACGGCCACGGCGGCAACGTCGAGGCGTTCGCCACCGCGACCGCGCGGCTGCGCGACGAGGGGCGTGCGGTCGAGGTGTGGCACCCCCGGGTCCCCGGCGGTGACTCGCACGCCGGGCGCACCGAGACCTCGCTGCTCCTGCACCTCGACCCCGCGTGCGTGCGCGCCGACCGGTTGCCGGTGGGCAGCACCGCGCGCTGGCGCGAGATCGGCGACGTCGTGCGCGCGGAGGGGCTCGCCGCGGTGACCCCGAACGGGGTGCTGGGCGACGCGACCGGGGCCACCGCGGAGGAGGGTGCCCGCGTGTTCGAGGAGCTGCTCGCCGACCTGCGCGGCGCGCTCGCCCGCTTCGCGGATGGCGTGGGCACCTCGCCGGCCCCCGCACCCGGTTCGTGAGGTACCGGCTCGACCGGTCGGTGCGCCGGCGGGAGCGTGGCCGGGTGCTGCTCGGCGGGTCGCCGGTCCGCCTGCTCCGGCTCACCGAGGCGGGCGCCGAGCTGGTCCGCAGGCTCGCGGCGGGGGAGGAGGTGCGGTCCACGCGTGGGGTGGACGCGCTGGTCGGACGGCTCGTGGACGCGGGGATGCTCCACCCCGATCCGGCGTCGGCCGGCGACGCCGCGCCCGACCCCTCGGCGGTGACCGTGGTCGTGCCGGTCCGGGACCGGCCACGCGGGCTGTCACGCCTGCTGGGCGCCCTCGCACGGTCGGGGCTCGGCGGGATCGTCGTGGTCGACGACGGGTCGACGGTGCCGGTGGAGGTGCCCCACGGCGTCGAGCTCGTGCGGCACGACGCGCCCTCGGGCCCGGCCGCCGCGCGCAACGCCGGCGCGGCGCGCGCC
>CBFGTJ010000004.1:0-42814 GCA_965651815.1 uncultured Microthrixaceae bacterium
CCGGTCGGGCACCCGTTCTGCCTCTGCTGGGACTGACCCAGCCGAGCCCGTACCGCTCGAGCGCGTCGGCGCCCGTCCGTGACGGCGCTGTCGCCGCGCCCATACTGGCCGCCATGCATCGCAACGTCCGAGCGGTGGTCGACGCCGCAGCCGAACGAGGCCTGACCATCGAACCCCGGTCCTATCCCGACGGCACCAGGACGGCACAGGATGCCGCCGACGCGATCGGCGTCGAGGTCGGCCAGATCGTGAAGTCGCTCGTGTTCCTGGTGGACGGGAAGCCGACGATGGCCCTGGTCCCGGGTGACCGGATGCTCGACGAGTCGCTGCTCGCCGCGGCGGCCGGCGGGACGGAGGTCGAGCGGCCCGACGGCGACGCAGTGCGGGCCGCGACCGGGTTCCCGATCGGTGGGGTCCCCCCGATCGGCCACCCGCTGCCGGTGTACGTCGACGAGGGGCTGCTCGCCTACGACGAGGTGTGGGCGGCCGCCGGCACCTGGACCGACGTGTTCCCCGTCGCGCCCGACGAGCTGGTGCGCGTGACCGGCGGGACGGTGTGCGAGCTGTCGACCTCCGCGTAGCGGTGCAGCGCGATCGGCACGCCCGCTCACCGCGGCGGGTCGGAGACCTCCTCGGACTCGCTGACCCGTTCGGGGAAGTGGGCGCGGCGCTTCTCGACGAAGGCGGTCACGCCCTCCCGGGCGTCCGCGGAGCGGCCCCGCCGGTAGAGCGCGAGCGACTCGCGCCGGTGCGCGTCCTGCGGTCCACCGGCCTCCAGCGCGTCCCACAGCAGCCGGCGCGACACCGCGACCGACACCGGCGCCGTGTGCTCCGCGATCTCCTCGACGAGCTCGAGCGCCGCCTCCATCACCTCGTCGCGGTCGGAGTGGACGCTGCGGAACAACCCGGCGGCGTGGGCCTCCTCCGGGCCGAAGATGCGACCCGAGTTCACCCACTCCAGCGCGGTGCCGATGCCGACCACCCTGGGCAGGAACCAGCTCGCCGCGCCGTCCACCGAGATGCCACGGCGGTTGAACACGAAGCCGAGCTTCGTCCCCTCGACCACGAGGCGGACGTCCATCGGCAGCGTCATCGTCAACCCGACGCCCACGGCCGGGCCGTTGACCGCGGCGATCACCGGCTTGGTCGACCGGTGGATGCGCAGCACCACGTGCCCGCCGAGGTCGGCAGGTGCACGCTGGTCGCCCTCGCCGACCATCCCCCACGACGACGGCCCGCCTCCGGGGCCCGAGGCGCCGTCGGAGGGACGCGCCGCCGCACGCTCCTCGAACGAACCGAGGTCGAAGGTCGTCGCGCCCGCGGAGAGGTCCGCTCCCGCGCAGAAGGCCCGACCCGCCCCGGTCACGACCACTCCCCGCACGTCGTCGTCCGCGTCGGTGCGGTCGAACACGTCCATCAGCTCCGCCGCCATGCGCGGCGTGAAGGCGTTCAGCTGGTCCGGGCGGGACAGCGTCACCACCGCCGCGGGTCCGCGCACCTCGTACGCGATCTGCTCGTACTCCACGTCGTCCCCCTGCCGCCCGGGAACCCCCGCCCGCGACGGCGAGCCGGATCCTACGGGCACCGCGCGTAGCCTCGGTCGGGTGAGCACCGACACCGATCCCACCGCCACCGATCCCGACGCGAACGGTGACCTGGACCCCGAGCTCGTCGACCTGCGCGCCGCGGACGTCGCATGGGACCTCGAATCCCTCGTCGCGGGCACCAGCGTCGACGAGCTGCTCGACCGCTCCGAGGCGCTGACCGAGGAGCTGGAAGGGCTGCGCGGGCGGGTCGCCGAGCTGACCGCGGAGGAGCTCGCCGCCGCGATGCGCACCATGGCCGAGCTCCAGGAGGCCCAGGGTCGTGCCGGCTACTACGCGATGCTGCGCTTCTCGGAGGACACCTCCGATCCAGAGCGCGGTGCGCTGATGATGAAGGTCCAGGAGCGCTCGACGAGCCTCGCGACCCGGCTCGTGTTCTTCGAGCTCGAGTGGGCGGAGCTCGACGACGCCCGTGCCGAGGAGCTGCTGGCGGACCCCCGGCTCGACTTCTGCGCCCACCACCTGCGCTCGGTGCGCCGGTACCGGGACCACCTGCTCAGCGAGCCCGAGGAGAAGCTGCTCACCGAGAAGTCCGTCAGCGGTGCCAGCGCGTGGGTGCGGCTCTTCGACGAGCTCACCTCGGCGATCGAGGTGGAGCTGCCCGCGTCGATCCTGGAGTCCGAGGAGGGTGGCGACACGACCACCGTCGGGCTGGAGCAGGCGCTGTCGATGCTGCAGCACCCCGACCGCGACGTGCGGCGCACCGCGGCGGAGGCGGTGACCGCCGCCCTCGAGCCGGGGCTGCGCACCCGTGCGTTCGTGTTCAACACCCTCCTGCTCGACAAGTCCGTCGACGACCGCCTCCGCGGGTACCCGACGTGGATCTCGGAGCGGAACCTCGCGAACGAGGCCTCCGACGAGTCCGTCCAGGCGCTCGTCGACGCGGTCGTCGCCCGCTACGACCTGCCGCAGCGCTGGTACTCGCTCAAGGCGAAGGTGCTCGGCATCGACCGGCTCGCCGACTACGACCGGATGGCCTCGGTCGCGGAGGACGAGACCCAGATCGGCTGGAGCGAGGCCCGAACGATCGTGCTCGACGCGTACCGCAGCTTCTCCCCCGAGCTCGCGGACGTCGCGAAGCGGTTCTTCGACGAGAACTGGATCGACGCACCGACCCGTCCCGGCAAGCGACCCGGTGCGTTCTGCGCGTACACCGTGCCGTCGCACCACCCCTACGTGCTGCTGAACTGGACCAGCCGCAGCCGCGACGTGTCGACCCTCGCCCACGAGCTCGGGCACGGGCTGCACGCGTACCTGGCGCGCGAGCAGGGGGTGTTCCACCAGTCGACCCCGCTGACGCTGGCCGAGACCGCGTCCGTGTTCGGCGAGGCGGTCACCAACAACGCGCTGCTCGAGCAGCTCGACGACCCGAACGCCCGTTTCGCGCTGCTCGCCTCGACGCTGGAGGACTCGATCGCGACGGTGTTCCGCCAGGTCGCGATGAACCGCTTCGAGGACGCCGTGCACACCGCCCGCCGCGAGGAGGGCGAGCTGTCCGTCGACCGCTTCGGCGACCTGTGGGTCGAGACCCAGGAGGCGATGCTCGGCGACTCCGTCGAGGTCACCGAGGGCTACCGCACCTGGTGGAGCTACATCCCGCACTTCATCAGCACGCCCGGCTACGTGTACGCCTACGCGTACGGGCAGCTGCTCGCGCTGTCCGTCTACGCCCGCTACACCGAGCGGGGGCAGGAGTTCGTGCCGTCGTACCTGGAGCTGCTCCGGGCCGGCGGGTCGAAGAGCCCCGCGGAGCTCGGAAGGATCGTCGACTGCGACCTCGAGGACCCCGGGTTCTGGGACGCCGGGCTCACGATCGTGGAGCGCCAGCTCGACGCCGCGACCGAGGCGGCGAAGGCGGCCGGGCGCCTCTGATCGCGCGCCGACGCCCCCGAGTGAGCGGGTGCCCGACGGGGGCGGACCCGCGAATCCCACCCTGCGGGTCCACCAGTTGCAGGGCGCACGAACCTAGCCTCGCCCCACGGAGATCCCCGGGTGGCAGTGCGCCCTCCGGGCCACACCCCCGTGGAGGAAGGAGCCAGTGCTGTCCCCGTCGGCGGACCTCACCGGTTCACTCATCGACCGGCTCGACGACGGCGTGTGGGTCCTCGACGCCCGTGACGCCACGGTGATCGAGGCGAACCCCGCCGCCAGACGGCAGCTCGGCCTGCCCGCGGCCAACGGGACGGCACCCGAGGGGGAGCTCGACTTCCTCGACCTGCTCGTGCCGCGACGCACGCGCGGCGAGTGGGACTCGATCCTGCGACTGGTCCCCGACGACGGGACGCACCGCCTCACGGTGTCGCTGCGCCACGCGGAGGGTCGCATCGTCCCCGCCGAGGTCACCCTGCTGCGCCACCGGACCGCCCGCCCGGACCACGAGGGTCTGCAGGACGTCGTCGTGGCGATCTGCCGCGACGTCGACGACCGGGTGCGCCTCGTGGAGCACCTGCGTTCGCAGCGCGAGCTGCTGGACAGCACGATCGAGGCGCTCGGCGAGGGGGTCGCGGTCGTGGACCGCACCGGCCGGATCGAGAGCGCCAACGAGATCCTCGCCCGGCTCGTCGACCTGCCCATCGAGCACCTGCTCGACCGGAGCATCCTCGACCCGCCCTGGACGTTCCTCGGCGACTCACGCGAGCTGGTCGACCCGGAGGACACCCCACCCGCCCAGGCCCTGCGCTCGGGCGCAGCCGCCGGCCCGGAGGTGCTCGCGCTGCCCGGGCGGGGCCGGAACCGCTCCCGCGACGACCTCGTGTGGGTGCGCGTCGCGTGCGAGCCCCTGCGCGACGGCGCGGGACGCACCGACGGCATCGTGGCCACGTTCGCGGACGTCACCGCCGTGCGCGACGCCGAGGCGCGGCTGCGCCTGCTCGCGGGTACGGACCTGCTGACCGGGTTGCGGAACCGGGCGAGCATCACCGAGGTGCTCGAGCGGGCGGTGGCCGGCCCCGGCGGCCCCGACGACGGCGCACCCACCCGCCGCGTGGGGTTGCTGCAGGTCGACCTCGACAACTTCCGCAGCATCAACGAGACGTTCGGCACGGGCGTCGGCGACGAGGTCCTGCGGCTCGTCGCCGACCGGCTGCGCGACCTCGTCGACCGCCACGTCGAGGTGGGCCGCATCGGGGTCGACGAGTTCCTCGTCGTGGTCAGCGGCGAGGGGCCGAGCCTCGCGTTCGACACGCGCCTGCGCCGCCTCGCCGAGGAGGTCCAGCGGCGCATCGAGCAGCCGCTCGGGATCGAGGACCTCGACCTCCGACTGGACGCGTCCGTCGGCATCGCCCGGTGGCCCGTGGACGGCGACGGTGCGGACCTGCTCCAAGCGGTGGGGCGTGCCCTCACCAGCGCCCGCAAGGAGGGGCGTCGCCAGATCCGCTTCCACGAGCGCAGCACCGACGAGCCGGCACGCGCCGGCCTCGCCCTGGACCGCGACCTGCGCCTCGCCGCGGCGCAGCGCGGGCTCGAGGTCCACTACCAGCCGATCATCGACCTGCGCACCGGTGAGGTGGCCGCCGCCGAGGCCCTGGTGCGCTGGCACCACCCCGAGCACGGCCCCATCCCCCCGTCGGTGTTCATCCCCACCGCGGAGGCGACCGGTGCGATCACCGCGGTGAGCGACCTCGTCATGACCACGGTCGCCGAGGACCTCCGGGACTGGAACGAACGCCGGCTGCTCCCCGCGGGCGCACGCATCGCGGTGAACATCTCCGCGACCGAGTTCGCGCAGCGCGGCTTCGTCGAGCGCATCTCCCGTGCCCTCGCCGAGGCGGGCGTCTCGCCCTCGCAGCTGGAGCTGGAGATCACCGAGACGCTGCTGATGACCGACCTCGAGACCACCGCGCAGCGGCTCGCGGCGCTCGACGACATGGGGTTCCTCGTCGCGCTCGACGACTTCGGTACCGGCTACTCGTCGCTGTCGTACCTGCACACCCTCCCGCTGCACACCCTGAAGGTGGACCGCTGCTTCGTGGGCGACCTGCGCGACGGGCGCTCCGAGACCATCACCCGCTCGATCCTCTCGCTCGCCCGCGGCCTCGGCATCGTCGCGGTCGGCGAGGGCGTCGAGACCGAGGAGCAGCGGGCGTTCCTGCTCGACGCAGGGTGCGACCTCGTGCAGGGCTTCTACTTCGCTCCCCCGCTGCCCCGCCCCGCGTTCGAGCGGTTCCTCGACGACCGCCGTGGTGCCTCCACCACCACCGGGGACGAGGACGACTCAGGCCCCGGGACGGTCTCCGGGCTCCTCCAGCGGGCCTGACCCGTCCGGGACCCTGACGGCGTCCCGACCACCCTCGTCAGCGCCGCCCTCGTCACCCTCGTCGTCGTCACCCTCGTCGTCGCCGTCGTCGGTCCCGATCCAGGCCGCCGCCGGCAGCGACACCACGAACGTCGCGCCGCCGCCCTCCGCGTCCTCGACGTGGATGCGACCGCCGTGGTGCTCGACGATGCGGCGCGCGAGCGCCAGCCCGAGACCGGTGCCCCCCTGGTCGCGGGAGCGGCCCTCCTGGAGGCGGGCGAACCGCTCGAAGATGCGCTCCCGGTGCTCCGGGTCGATGCCCGGGCCGTCGTCGGACACCTTCAGCACCACCCAGGGCCCCTGCTCGCGAACCGACACCCGCACCACCGCCCGGGCGTGCCGGGCGGCGTTGTCGAGCAGGTTCCGCACCACGCTGGTGAGCTCGTCGGCGTTCCCCCACACCCTGCCGGCGGACACGCCGGACAGCTCGAGCTGGACCCCGGTCATGCGCGGCACCTGGCTCAGTACCAGGTCGTCGAGGTCCACCTCGCCCCGCGGGCCCAACCGGCCCTCCTCCAGCCGGGCCATCGCCAGCAGGTTCCCCACGAGGTGCTCGAGCCGGCTGTCCTCGGCGAGCACGATGCGCGCCACGGACGGCCAGTCGACGTCGTCGGGGTAGCGCAGCGCCGTCTCCAGCTGCGCACGGATCGACGCCACCGGGGAGCGCAGCTCGTGGCTCGCGTCCGACACGAACTGGCGCTGTGCGACCGAGGCCTTCTGCAGCCGGTCGAGCATGTCGTTCATCGTGCGGGCGAGCTCGGAGATCTCGTCGTCGATCGGCGGGACCGGCACACGGGCGTCCAGCGTCGTCGCCGACAGCTCGCGCACCCGGCGCGTCATCAGCCCCACCGGAGCGAGCGCACGCCCGGTGATCAGCCAGGTCATGAACCCGGCACCGACCGCGAGGACCGGCAGCCCGAGCCAGAGCGCGGCGGTCAGGGTGCCGACCGAGTGCTCGACCTCGTCGACCCGCGCCACGGCGTGCAGGACGAGCGTGCCCCAGCGGGTGTCGACCGCCCGGGTGACGTGCACCACCTCGTCGTCCTGTTGGGGCACCAGGTGGCTCTGGCGGACCATCACCAACCGCCCCCGCTCGGTGACGTCGCGCACCCGGAGTCCCTGGAGCCCGTTCCGCTCGAGGTAGAAGACCGTGGAGGGCAGCCGGGCGTCACCGCTGCCGAGGAACCCGCTCGAGGAGCGCTGCCGCTGCCGGTCGCTCGCCGAGTACTGCAGTTCGCTCGGGATGCCGTTGCTGCGGAGGCTCTCGGCCATCGAATCGAGGATCTGCTCGTTGCGGTTGCGCAGGTCGTTCAGCAGCGTCGCCTCGACCCAGCTGACCAGCAGCGCGCCGCCACCGAGGAGCGACAGGCCGACCACGAGCACCACGGTGACGGTGAGCCGGAACCGGACCGAGCTCGCGACCCGGACCCGCATCGGCGGGCGCCCGCGCTCGATGCCCTGCTCGCGCCCCTCCTCGGGATGGTGCTCCGTCGTGGAGCCGGGCCCCGCGCCCGATGGCGGAGCCGCCCGGTCGAGGTCGTCCTCAGCCACCGGTCCCGTCCGCGATGCGGTAGCCGACGCCCCGCACCGTCTCGATGTCGTTGCGCCCGAACGGCCGGTCGATCTTGCGGCGCAGGTAGCCGACGTAGACCTCGACCACGTTCGGGTCGCCCTCGAAGTCCTCGCCCCAGACGCGCTCGAGGAGGTCCTGCTTCGCGACGACCTGCCCGGGCTTGCGCATCAGCGCCTCGAGCAGCTCGTACTCACGGGTGGTGAGCGGGATGTCGGTGTCGCCCCGGCGGCAGGTGCGCGCCAGCGGGTCGAGCACCAGGTCGCCGATCACCAGCGGCTGGGCCCGCCCGTCCGCGGAGCGGCGCAGCAGCGCCCGGATCCGTGCGACGAGCACGACGAAGGAGAACGGCTTCGAGAGGAAGTCGTCCGCGCCGGTGTCGAGCGCCTCGGCCTCGTCGTACTCCCCGGACTTGGCGGTGAGCATGAGGATCGGTGTGCCGATGCCCTCCTCGCGCAGCGCCCGGCAGACCCGGTAGCCGTTCATCCCGGGCAGCATGATGTCGAGCACGATGACGTCGATGTCGTTGCTGCGGGCCCGCTCGAGGCCGGTGAGGCCGTCGTAGGCCACCTCGACCTCGAACCCCTCCGCCTTCAGGCCGCGGGCGACGCCGTCGGCCAACGCCTTCTCGTCCTCGACGATCAGCACCTTGCCGGTCGGGGTCACCTCGGTTCCGCTCACGTCGCCACGTCCTCCTCCCGGGCCCGCGCCCGGGGACCTCGTGGCGCCAGTCTCTCAGGAACCGGTGGCCGCGGTCAGTCGTAGGTCGCCTCGAGCCACCACTGGCCCGCCTCGAGCGCGAGCACGTGCGCCGCACCGGTGCTGGGGTGCGCCCCCGGCTCTCCGAGCACCACCTGCAGGCGGGCGCGCCGACGGTGCGCGATCGGGTCCCACCAGCGCTCCTCGACGCACCACGGCCCCGCCCAGGCCCGCACGGTGCTCCACTCGCCGCCGCGCACCCGGCAGCGCCGCGGCGGGGCGCTGATCGTGCCCCGGCCGCCCACGCCGACGCGACGCCCCTCCTCGTCGACGACCTCGGCGGGCAGCGGTGCCGCCCAGACGACCGCGGGCGCGGGGGTGGGCAGCCGCCCCGGCCAGGGGGCCTCGTCGCGGCGTGGGCGCCCCCCGCCACCGGTGGCGTGGGGCACCGTGTCGAAGGGGACCAGCCGGTACTGCTCGCCGGGCGCCCGGCCGCCCTGCCACTCGGGCACCAGCACGGCCTCGGCCCCGACGAGCGCCTGCACGCGCGCGAGGGCCCGCACGGCGCGCTCCCCCGCCTCGCTCGCACCACCCCAGAACCCGAGCTGCAGGCCGGTGTCCGCGACGACCTGGTCGGGGGCCAGCTCGAGGCGGCTCACCCCACCGGTGCACCGGCCCAGGGAGCGACCGGTGCTCAGCCAGCCGTCGAGCTGCCAGCGCACCCGCTGGGCGATGTCGGCCGCGCCGAGCGCCCCTTCGTGCCGCCACAACCGCTCGATGCGGTCGCCGGCCTCGGTCTCGGCGGTGACGCGCACCCGGGTGCAGGCGAGCCCCCGCCCGGCCAGCTCGGCGTGCAGCGAGTCGGCGAGCGCCTTCGCGATGAACGCGGCGCGGTCCACGCGGTCCGCAGGTGGGTCCACCGCGGCGGTCACCCGCAGGTCCGCGGGCGGCTCCGCCACGTCGGGCGGTTCGACCTCCTCCCCCCTCGCCAACCGGTGCAGCTCGATGCCGAGGGTCCCGAACCGGGCCGCGACGTCGGGGCGACCCAGCGCGGCGAACCTGCCGACGGTGCGCAACCCGAGGCGGCGCAGCACCGAGGTGAGCTCGTCGAGCGCCGGGTCGGCGGCGGCGCGGCCCCCGGCGAGCCGCTCCACGGGCAGGCCCGACAGGAGCTCCGCCGTGGCGCCGCGTGGCACCACCAGCGGCCGTCGCCCACCGTCGTGCAGGGCGGCCTCCTCGGCGGCGATCGCCGCGGCGCGGGGCCCGTCGGCGACCGCGACGCCCACCGCGCACGGCACCCGCCCGTCACCGAGGTGGGCGGCCAGCTCCGTGCGCACCCGCTCGAGCACCTTCCCGGCCAGGGCGCGGTCGCCGCCGTGGTACCGCGACGGCCCACGGGTGGGCACCGCGCAGCGACCCGGCTCGGCGACCTCGATGCGGGGGGCGAACTGCTCGAGCGCGGACACGACCACCTCGAAGGCGCGGGCCTCGCGCTCGACGTCCCGCTCGTGGGTCTCGACCGAGGGGCAGCGCGCCTGGGCTTCGCGGACCCGCAGGCCCGGCGTGACGCCCTGCGCGCGGGCGCCGGGGCTGGCGGCGACGACCCGGTTGGCCTGCAGCACCACGACCGGCTTGCCGGGTGGGCGGCCCACGGCGACCGTCGGCCAGTCGGCGCACCACACCGCGAGGGTCCGGACGGGGCCGGACGCCGAGGAGGGCACACCCTCCCCCTCACCCCACCCGGCGCAGCGGCGTGACCACCGCGTCGGCGCCGGAGCGCTCCTCCACGACCGAGACCTGCCCGGCGGGGCCCGGCAGGAGCAGCTCGACCCTCCTCGCCCGCTGCCACCCCCCACGACCGCCGACCTCGACGACCGCCCGGCGCTGCCGCAGATGGCCCGCGCCCTCCTCCAGCCCGCTCCAGGTCGACTCGACGACGGTCAGCTCGACCTCGGTGCCGGTGGGCCAGGCGCGGCGCGACCGGCCCACTCCCCCGATCCGGCCCCCCACGACCACCAGGACCGACCCCCGCTCGCGCGCCCTGGCCGCCAGCCGGCGCGCCTCGACCGCGCCGGGAGCGCCGTCGAACCCGACGACCACCACGTCGAACGCGTCGAGCAGCGCCGCGACCACGGTGGGGCGCGCCGACGCGGTGGGGCGGACCACCACCACCCGGGACAGGTCGACCCCGAGCTCCTCGGCGGCCGCCCACCCCAGCTCGGGCAGGCCGACGAACGCCGCCCAGGACCCGGAGCGGGTCGGGCCCGCCGCGAGTGCCAGCGCCAGCGTCGTGGCGCCGCTGTAGCCGGCGACGCCCACCACGGAGCCCCGCCGCAGCCCCGCCGCACCCGCGCCGGTGGTGAGCAGCTGCTCGAGGGTGGGCAGGACCGGCAGCACCCGCTGCTCGGCCAGCGTGACGGGGCGGGTCCGGTCCACCAGGGCCCGCAGGCGCTCGACCCGCGACCTGCGGTCCGCGCCCGGAGCAGGATCGTGCTCGGCGATCGAGGCGGTCACCCGGCCAGTATCGAACACACGTTCGACACCGGCAAGTGGCTCACTCCTCCGGGGTCGCGAAGTCCTCCGGCTTCGGCACGGGCACGCCCGGCCGGTAGTACGTGTACAGGTCGCGGATGATGTCGGTGATGCCCTCGGTGGTCGCACCGGGGGCGAGGTACACCGTGATCACGTTGGCGTACACGTGCACGCGCTCGATGCCGCCGCGCTCGAACAGGCGCCGGGCCAGCACGTCGGAGGGGCGGTCGTCCTCGATGGGCCGCCCCGCCACGTACTGCTCGTGCCCCATGCCGGTGAGGGTGCGGTTGATCTCGAAGCGGACCACACCGCCCCTGCTCGACGGCTTCTCGATGACGCTGACCGGCTGTCCCATAGCGGCCCGCAGCGTAGCGCCTCACCCCGCGGGCACCCCATTCCCGGCACGCCTCCCGGGGGCGGCCTCCCGGGGGCAACATGGAGCCATGACCTCCACCGAGCCGCCCGGCGACGCCGAGGAGCACCACGTCACGATCTTCACCGCCGTCGGGGGCCAGCTGTTCTTCGACCGCCTCGTCGAGCGCTTCTACGCGCGGGTGGCCGACGACGAGGTGCTGCTGCGGCTCTACCCCGACCAGGAGGACCTCGGCCCCGCACGCGAGCGCCTCGCGCTGTTCCTCGGCCAGTTCTGGGGCGGACCGACCACGTACACGGAACGGCGGGGCCACCCCCGCCTGCGCATGCGCCACTTCCCGTTCCCGATCGGCGACGCGGAGCGCGAGCACTGGCTGCGGGCGATGCACCACGCCCTCGAGGAGACCCTGCCCGAGGCGCCCCTGGACCAGGAGCTCCGCGAGGAGGTGGGGCGCCGGATGCGGGACTACTTCGAGACCGCGGCCGCCCACATGGTCAACCAGGTCGACTGACCGGACGCGGGCCGGCCGGCTCGTTGCCGAGCCGGCCGGGAGGAAGAGAGGAGAGAGAGGGAGAGGGTCATCCCAGCACCGGCCCCCATCACCACCGGGGATGGGAAGACCCTCGAACTGCGTCACCCGTGGGAGAGGAAGGGTGGATGGGAGGGCGACGCAGAACGTGGCCTGAGCCACGATGCACATGATGGCCCACGAAATCGCGGGGTGCCACTACACCGATGTGACGCTTGGCGATCCCCGCCCTGCCGGCGACCGGAGCACCGGCGACGCCGCCACGGCGACGGCCAGGGCGATCGACACCAGCGCGAGCACCGAGTGGACCACGACGAAGCCGGCGTCGTGGTCGCCCGCGAACGCGATGTCCGCGCCGCGCACCAGCCACACGCCGACCGTCCAGCAGCAGAACACCACCACGCCCGCGCGCAGGCCGCGCGAGGGCAGGACCCCACGTCGCACCTCGACGAACCACCTGACGGCGAGGACCGCCGCGGGCACGAGGAACGTCGCCGACAGGAGGATCGGCGCGGCACGGTCCCAACCGGTGAGGGAGTCGTCGGCCAGGGCGTTGCGGATCCGGCCGATCCACACGAAGCCGGTCCAGGCGACCAGCGCGACGAAGCTCCACGGCATCCGGGGGTGCACGTCGCCCACGCTAGTGCCGCCCGCGGGCTACCTTCTGGCGGTACTTGACCGTCCGGTCAAGTACGCGCCTGACCGTCAGCGGAGCGCCAGGGGGGGCCGCCATGCCGACCGACACGATCAGCCTCGAGGACTTCACCGAGGAGGTCCGCTCGTTCCTCGACGAGCACGCCGAGCGCCGCCCACCGGCCAAGGAGTTCGTCTGGGGCGAGGGCTCCGACGACGTCGGCGTGTTCGACGAGCGGGGGCGCGAGGCCGAGGCCGCCGAGGCGGAGGCGGCGAAGCGTTGGCGGGCGACCCGCTACGACAACGGCCTCGGCTGGATCACCGGGCCCGTCGAGTACGGCGGCCGGGAGCTCCCCCAGGCCTACGAGCGGGCGTACAACTCGCTCGAGGCGCAGTACCGCACGCCCGACATGGGCGTGTTCGCGATCAGCCTCGGGATGGTCGCCCCGACGATCCTCGCCCACGGCATCCAGGAGGTGCGCGACCTGTACCTGCGCGGGCTGTACCGGGGCGACCTCGTGGCGTGCCAGCTCTTCTCCGAGCCGGGCGCCGGATCCGACCTCGCCTCGATCACCACCCGGGCCGAGCGCGACGGCGACGAGTGGGTCGTCACCGGCCAGAAGGTGTGGACCTCCGCCGCGCACCTGTCCGACATCGGCGAGGTGATCTGCCGGACCGACCCCGACCAGCCCAAGCACAAGGGCCTGACGATGTTCGTCGTCGACATGCGCGCCCCCGGGGTCGAGGTGCGCCCGCTGCGCCAGATGACCGGCGGCGCCTCCTTCAACGAGGTGTTCTTCGACGAGGTCCGCATCCCCGACTCGCACCGCCTCGGCGACGTGAACGGCGGCTGGACCGTGGCGCTGACGACCCTCATGAACGAGCGGTCCTCGATCGGCACGAGCTCCGGTGGTGGCGCCGGGCTGTTCAGCCCCCGGCGGCTGCACGCCATGCTCGAGCACTTCGGCGCGGCCGACGACCCCGTGCTGGTCGACGAGGCCGCCCGCCTCTACACGAACTTCACGGTGGCCAAGTGGAACGGCCAGCGGGCCCTCGACAAGATCCGCTCCGGCCAGCTGCCCGGCCCCGAGATGTCGACCGCCAAGCTCGCCCTGACCGAGAACCTGCGCGCGTACGCCGACTGGGCGGCCAAGGTGCTCGGCCCGCGCATCACCGCGGACGGCGGCGAGTGGGGCGCCTTCGCGTTCGCCCGGATGCTCTGCGGCGTGCCGGGCATGCGCGTCGCCGGCGGCACCGACGAGATCATGAAGAACATCATCGCCGAGCGGGTGCTGGGGCTCCCCAAGGACCCCGGCATCGACTCGACGACGCCGTTCCGGGACCTGCCGACGAACGGGTGAGCCCCGGGCTCAGGCGAAGCTGGGCCGGCCGACGACGTGGTCGGCCGCGACGAGCTGCTCCACCCGGGGCAGCTCGCCCACGCCCTGCACCCACACCGAGCGGCGCTCCGCGACGCGCACCCAGTTCGGCAGGTAGGGGGTGACCCCGAGCCCGAGGATCTCGCCGGGCCGCGCCACCTCGCACAGCCGCGAGGCGTGGTTGGCCGCGGGCCCGATGTAGTCGTCGCCCTCGAACAGCAGGACGTGGCCGCCGGCGATGCCCGCGTGGACGTCGAAGTCGTCGTCCGCGAAGCGCAGCCCCAGCTCGCAGACGGCGGCGATGACCGGGCCCGCCTCGACGCCGACGAGCATCGCACCGTCGCCCAGCCACTTCAGCACCCGCACCCCGCGCCGGGCGGTGACGGCGCGGATCGCGCTGCGGAACCGGGTCAGCACCTCCAGCGCCGCCGGCGTGCCGTTGCGCTCGGTGAACGTCGTGAACCCGCAGACGTCGATGAACGCGAACCAGCGCTCGAGCGTCTGCGACACGTCGACCCACTCCGGCACGGGGGGCTCGACGCCCGTCCCGCTGGGAACCGCGTTCACGGGGGGCGCGCCGAACTGCACTCCTCGTGTTCGGTTCTCACTCATCCGGACCACCTCCTGGGCGCCCGGGACTTGGGTCGTCGTCCGCCGGTGGTGCCCATGGTGTCACACGCCTGCAAACACCGACAACGCTCGCGAGCGTTCAGCTTGCTGAAGTTCGCAGAGCGTTCACAGGTCGGCGAAGCTCGGTGCACGGAGGCCCTTCCAGGGCAGCGAATCCATGAACGCCCAGGTGCGGCGGTGGATGGCCGTCGGGCCGTAGCCGCGCAGTGCGAGCTGGTGCCGCGGGCACGGGTAGCCCTTGTTGCGGTCGAAGTCGTAGCCGGGGTGGTGCTCGGACTCCGCCCGCATCAGGCGGTCCCGCGTCACCTTCGCGAGGATCGACGCCGCGGCGATCGAGAGGGACGTCGCGTCGCCGCGGACCAGCGTGCGCGTGGTCCCGCCACCGACGAAGTCCCACTTGCCGTCGATCAGCACCACGTCGGGTGCGAGCCCGAGCCCCTCCAGCGCGCGACGGGCCGCGAGTCGCTGCGCCTCGGACATGCCCAGCCGGTCGCACTCCTCGTGGCTGGCGTGCCCCACCGCCCAGGCCCTGCACCAGCCCGCGATCCGGTCGAACAGCTGCTCCCGCCGCGCCTCGGTGAGCTCCTTGGAGTCGCGGATCCCGTACACCCTGCGGTCCGTCGGCACCACGGCGGCGCCGACGGTGAGCGGACCGGCCCAGGCACCCCGGCCGACCTCGTCGAGCCCCACGACCACGTCGTGGCCGTCGGCCCACAGCTCCTTCTCGACTCGCAGCGTCGGGCCGTTCCGCCGGGCCATGCCGCCAAACCTACTTCCCCGGGCGCGACCCCTTGAGATCCGGCCCCGACCTGCCGATGGAGCGTGGGTGACCCGGGCGAGCCAGCGCACCGCCCGGTTGCAGGACTCAGGGGAGAGAGCGGAATGAGCAGCTCGCAGGCAGTCGCAACCGACGTCGACCTCCGACAGGGCACCATCCCGGTGGGCGTCCCGGTCGAGGTCCGCAGCCGCTTCGACCACCGCTGGACCCACGGGTTCTCGATCGCGGTGGTCGGGGAGGACGCCTACCAGCTCCGTCGCAGCTCCGACGGCAGCATCTTGCCCGCATGGTTCCCGTCGTCGATGGTGAGGGTCGACCCGGCAGCCTGACGGTCCGGCGCCGGGCTCACGCCGTCTCCTCCAGGACCCACCGGAGGTAGGCGGGGTCCCCGCCCACCGCGGGCGTGGCCACGACCTCGGGCACCTCCGCGGGGTGCAGCGAGTTGACGGCCTCGACCAGCTCGTCGAGCCGGGCGGAGGACGTCTTGATCGTCACCATCCACTCGGGGTCCACCTCGACCTCGCCCTTCCACCGGTAGGTCGAGCGGATCGGGCCCCCGATTTGCGCGCACGCGGCGAGCCGCTGCTCGACCAGGTGCCGGCACAGCCGCGCCGCGACGTCCTCGTCCGGCGTGGTCACCGACACCACGACCACCTCGCCCTGCACGCCGTCCGACGTCGAGTCACCCATGGCGCCCATCCTCGCGCTCCCGGGACGGCGGTCTCCTACCATCCCCGCGATGAGCCGCAGCGTGCACGTCGTCCCCCACACCCACTGGGACCGCGAGTGGTACGAGCCGTTCCCGACCTTCCGCATGCGGCTGGTCGAGCTGCTCGACGACCTGCTCCCCCGCCTGTCGGACCCCGACGGCATGCCGCACTTCCAGCTCGACGGCCAGATGGCGGTCGTCGACGACTACCTCGAGGTCCGGCCCGACGCCGCCGAGGAGCTGGCCCGCCTCAACCGCGAGGGGCGGCTCACGATGGGCCCCTGGTACGTGCTGCCCGACGAGTTCCTCGTCTCGGGTGAGACGCTCGTGCGCAACCTCCAGCTCGGGCTGCGGCGGGCCCGGGAGTTCGGCGGCGCCATGGAGGTCGGCTACCTGCCCGACATGTTCGGCCACATCGCCGCCATGCCCCAGCTGCTGAGGCTGTTCGGCATGGAGCACGCGGTGGTCTGGCGGGGCGTGCCGAACGCGATCACCGCCCCGGCGTTCCGGTGGCGCTCCCCCGACGGCAGCGAGGTCCGCACCGAGTACCTGCCGGCCGGCTACGGCAACGGGTCGAACATGCCCACCGACGCCGCTGAGCTGGCGGACCGGATCTCGATGTTCGCCGCGATCCACCGGGACATGGTCGGCGACCCCCTGCTGTGGATGGCCGGCATGGACCACGAGGTCCCGCCCCCGCACCTGGAGCGGGTCGTGCGGGAGCTCGACGCCCTCGAGGGCTGGTCGGCACGCATCGTGTCCCTCGCCGAGCACCTGCAGGCGGCCCAGACGAGCGACGGGCTGCCCGTGCACGAGGGCGAGCTCCGCTCCGGTGCGAGGGCGAACCTGCTGATGGGCGTCGCCTCGAACCGCGTCGACGTGAAGGTCGCCGCCGCCCGGGCCGAGCACGCCCTCGAGCGCCACGCGGAGCCGCTCGCCGCGCTGTGGAGCGCCGACCCGGAGCGCTGGAGCCCGCTGCTCGAGGTCGCGTGGCGCGAGGTGATCCGCAACGCGGCGCACGACTCGATCTGCGCCTGCAGCCACGACGAGGTCGTCGACGCCGTGCTGCACCGCTACGCGGAGGCGATCCGGACCGCGGAGGGGGTCGCGGACCGGGCGCTGTCGGACGCGGCGGCCCGCTTCGCGGAGGCCGGGACCTACCTGCTGAACCTGTCCGGCCGGGAGCGCCGGGACGTCGTGGAGGTCGAGGTCAGCGCCCGGGGCCCGGTGCCCGAGGGCGTCCAGGTCCTCGAAGAGCACCCTCCGGTGGAGGAGCTCTACCGCGTCGGCGCGGCCGAGGCACCCGTGGTGCTCGGCCGCGACCTGATCTTCGAGTTCCCCGACACCGCCGCGGTCCGGCTCGAGGAGCGGCGCGAGCCCGACGGCGACGGAGCCGGTCGCACGGTCGTCGAGGCGCACCTGCTCCACACCGCAGAGCCCGGTGCCCTGTCGCCGGCGGACGCGCTCGGCGAACTGGGGCGGCGGTGCGAGCACGACCCCGACCTCACCCTCGTGACCGTGCTGCACCGCGCCGAGCCGACCCGCCGGCTCCTCACGGTGTCGCCCCCGGTGCCCGCGCTCGGCTGGCACCGCGTCGATCCCGACGCCGCGCCCGGGGTCGACCCGGTGCGGGCGACCGGCACCCACGGGCTGTCCAACGGCCTCGTCGAGGTGGAGGTCGACCCGTCCGACGGCACCTTCTCGATCGGCGGCGTGCCCGGGTACGGCCGGCTCGTCGACGGTGGCGACGCGGGCGACACCTACAACTGGTGCCCGCCGGAGCACGACGTCGTCGTCGACCACCCCACACGCGTCGAGGTCCGTCACGACGAGCGCGGGCCGATGCGGGGCTCGCTCGTGGTGGACGCCGAGTACGTGCTGCCCGAGTCCGTCGCGCCGCGTCCCGACGGCACCTGGGAGCGCACCGGCGAGGTGGTGCAACCCGTGCGCACCACCCTCGAGCTCCGGGCCGGCGAGCCGTTCGTGCGGGTCACCACCGAGCTCGACCACGTCGCCCGCGACCACCGCCTGCGGGTGCACCTCCCCCTCCCCCACCGCGCGACCGGCTCCCGGGCGGAGTGCGCCTACGGCGTCGTCGAGCGCGGGCTGTGGGCCGAGGGCGGCCCGAACGAGTGGGGCGTCCCGACGTTCCCGTCGCGCCGCTTCGTGGCTGCCGGCGGGCTGACGGTGACCCACCGTGGGCTCTGCGAGTACGAGCTGGTCGACCTCGACGGGGACGCCGAGGCGCCCGGCACCACCGCCGGTGCGCTGGCGCTCACCCTGGTGCGGGCGACCGGTTGGCTGTCGCGGGGGCCGATGGCGAGCCGCCCGCTCCCGGCGGGTCCCGAGCTGCCGCTCGAGGGCTCCCAGGTCCGGGGCCCGCTCCGGCTCGAGTACGCCGTCGCGGTGGACGAGGCGGTCGACCCCTACGAGCTGGCCGACCGGGCGTGGTCGCCGCTGCTCGCGGTCACCTCGACCGGGGGCGGGGAGCTCGGCCCGCACGGCAGCCACCTCGAGGTCCGCGGTGTCGAGCTCGACGCGGTGGTCCACCAGGACGGTGCGCTGCTCGTGCGCGGCCACGAGCCGCACGGGGCCGAGGGCGAGCTGTCCCTCGGCGGCGGCACGGCCGCGGCGACGCTGGTCGACCTGCGCGGCCGCGAGCTGGGGAAGGTCGACGGGCCGCTGCCACTGCGCCCCCACCAGATCGTCACGCTGCGGTTCGACGGGGCCTGATCCCGGGCAGGCGCCGGCCCGGAGTGCGAGACTCCGGTGCGTGCACGCGACGACCTCCCTCGACCCCGCCGAGGCCGACGAGCTGCTCACCTCGGTCGTGCTGACCGACGCGGGGCGCCAGGACCCGTACCGGATCTACCGGGAGCTGCGGGCCCGAGCGCCGCGCTGGAGGAGCACGACGGGCGCCACGGTGGTGACCGGCTACCACGACGGGCTGGAGGTGCTGCGCCACCCGAAGCTGGGCCGGGCCGAGCCCGACATGGAGGTGCCGCCCACCGTCGCCGGCCGCGCGCCGCGCCGGGCGGAGGGCAGCTCGAGCATGCTGCTGCTCAACCCGCCGGACCACACGCGTATCCGGTCGCTGGTCAGCCGCGCGTTCACGCCCAAGCGGGTCGAGGAGCTCCGGCCGCGGCTGGTCGAGCTGCTCGGCCCGGTGCTGGACCGCTTCGCGGCCCACGGCCGCGGCGAGGTCATCGGGGAGCTGGCCGTTCCGTTCCCGGTGAGCGTGATCAGCGCGCTGCTGGGCGTGCCGGAGGACGGCGACGAGGACATCCGGCCCCTGGTGCGGTCGGTGACCGCGCTGATCGACGCGGCCAGCGACGAGGAGATGAACGCGAGGGGCGCTGCCGCCGCGATGCAGCTCGCGATGTACTTCCTGGAGCTGATCGAGGAGCGCCGTGCCGCACCCGACGACGGGCTCCTCAGCGCGCTCATCCGCGTGGAGGAGGAGGGCGACCGACTCTCGATCGAGGAGCTGGTGTCGAACACGATCCTGCTCTACGCGGCCGGGTTCGAGACGACCTCGAACCTGATCGGCAACGGCCTCCGGCTCCTGCTGCGCCACCCGGACCAGATGGCGCGCCTGCGGGAGGACCCGTCGCTGCTGCCCTCCGCGATCTGGGAGATGCTGCGCGCGGACTCACCGGTGCAGCTGAACGTGCGGATCGCGCTCGAGCCCGTGGAGCTCTTCGGCGAGTCGCACCCCCGCGGCGCCGCGTTCGTCGTGCTGCAGGCGAGCGGGAACCACGACGAGCAGGTCTACGACGACCCCGACACCTTCGACGTCGGCCGCTTCGCGGACGGCACCGCGCCGACCCCGCTCAGCTTCGGGTGGGGCGCGCACCACTGCCTCGGCGCGCACCTCGCGCGGGCCGAGGGCGAGCTGGTGTTCGGAGCGCTGCTCGACCGGTTCGACTCGATCGAGCTCGACCGCTCGGCGCTGGGCGGCGGTGAGCCGCACTACCGGCCGAGCTTCACCCTCCGGGGGCTGGAGTCGCTGCCCGTCCTCGTCCGCTGACCCGGCCGGCTAGCTGAACGTTCCGCCCTCGTCGGTGGGCGCCGAGCCCGCGCCGCGTGGCCGCAGGGCGACCAGGGTCGGCGGCACCTCGACCGGTGCGAGCAGCGCCTCGCCGCTGCGCCCCTCGCCACGCCATGCCGGGTCGAGCGCGGGGGCGGTCAGGGTCGGCACGGGATCGTCCGCGCCGGCCGGTTCGACCTCCCACAGCAGGGCCGGGCGTTCGCCGTGCCACCGCACCGCGAACGAGGCGCGGCCCCAGCGGGTGCGGATGCCGTGCGCCTCCAGCGACTGGCCCCACCACGCCCTCGGCCAGGCCGGGAACAGCACGGGGCCGTCGGGGCCCTCGACGAGCACGGCGTCGAGCACGGCGGTGAGCCGGTGCGCGACGGCGGCGACGTCGAAGCCGAGCGAGCCCTCGGGAACCCCCGCGTCACCGACGCGGTCCGGCAGCGCCCCCGGGGCGCCCTCCCGGCACCGCTCGAGCAGCGTGGCGAGCGAGTCGGTGTTGCCACGGCGCAGCCCGTCGCGCAGCGGCTCGTCGTGCCGCGGCCCATCCACCGGCGCCGCGGCGGCGCGGTGGGCCTCCGCCAGCCGCTCGGCCTCGTCCGCGACGTCGGGTTGCTCGATGGCCCGCAGGGCCGGGGCCACCCGGCCGAGCGCCTCGGCGGGGTGTCCGGGTGGGCGGCGGCCCCGCCCGAGCTCCTTGCCGAGGTGGTGCACCGCCTTCGCGACGGGGCCGAGCAGGTCCTCGACCGCGACGGGGTCGCCGGTGGCCAGCACGGGCGCCGCCGCGTGGAGCAGCGCCGCCGTCGCGTCGCTGCGGTCCGCGAGCACCACCGCGCCACCGAGGCGCTGGGCCGCTGCGAGGCCGGTGGCGAGCGGGGCGAGGGGCGTCTCGATGCCGCACCGGGCGAGCGCCTCGGCCACCCACGCGACCCTCGTCGCGGCGGTGACCCCGCTGCCCGTGCCGGCGGGTTCGTCGAACACGTCGAGCGCGGCGAGCGCCAGGCTCCGCTGCGAGGCGCGCAGCACGCTGCCGAGGACGGGCTCGGGCAGCTCCACCCGGGCGGCGTCGCGGGTGTGCGCCTCCCAGCCCCGCACGACCGCCGAGTGGTCGGGGGCGTCCCACGTCGCGGTGGGCCCCGGCACGGCGCCCCTGCGGCGGCGACGGCGACGGCCGCCGTCGGCCGGCGGGCGTGGCAGCAGCACCCGCACGGTCGCCGCGTGGGGCAGCGGCACCACGAGCGCGACCTCGTTGCCGTCCGCCGGCCCGACCGACAGCCGGGCCGCCTGCTGGTCCTCCTCGCGGGACAGCTGCGCGGCGACCATCCCCGGCGCCCCGTGCGCGAGCCGTGCCGGCGGGCGCGAGAGGACCGCGGCCACCGTGCCGTCGACGCGGACGACCGCGCCGTCGACCTCGACCGTGCCGATCCCTCCCGCACCGTCCAGGCGGAGGGGGCGCACGGCGAGCGCGAGCGCGACCGGCACCGCGCTGTCGTTGCGGACCTCCACGACCACGGCGGTGTCGTCCCACTCCGGCGCCGAGCTGGCCCGCACCCCGTAGGCGCGGTGCACGACGTCGCCACCGGGGACGCGCATCGCGGTCTCGAGCACCGGGGCGTCCTCGACCCAGCGCTGGCGCACCGCCGCCTCCACGGAGGGGTGGTGCCAGCGGTCCTCGGCACCGACCCACCAGTCGAGGTGCCACCCGGCGCCGCGCAGCTGCACCGCGCCCGCACCGTCGACGTCGGCCACCACCCCGGCGTCCACGGTGCCGAGCGGCGCCCACGCGCGCACGGGTGCGGTTCGGTCGAGGGACTCGGCCCGTGCGAGCGCGAGCGGCTGGAGGGGCGCGGGGACCGCGTGGGCCGGCGCGGTGTCGGCGGGAGGGGTCATCGCCGCGAGGCTAGGTCCCGGCCGTCGTGGAGCCGAAGCCGGGCCGGCCCCGGGCCGTTCAGTAGCGGAGGGTGTGGTGCTCGATGCCGCCGTCCTGGCGGCGGATGAGGCCCCGGTAGGCGTCCTCGGCGGTCGCGCCCTCGTGGCACACGGCGTACACCTCGGACGCGATCGGCATCTCGACGCCGTACTCCTCCGCGAGCTCCATGACCACCCTGCTGGTCTTGACGCCCTCGGCGACCATGTTCATCTCGGCGGTGATCTCGTCCACGGTCCGCCCGCGCCCCAGCTGCTCGCCGACGTAGCGGTTGCGTGAGTGCGGCGACATGCACGTGGCGATCAGGTCGCCCATGCCGGCCAGGCCGGAGAACGTCGCGAACTGGCCGCCCATCGCCTCGCCGAGGCGTGACAGCTCGGCGAGCCCGCGGGTGATGACCGTCGCCTTGGTGTTGTCGCCGGTGCCGAGGCCGTCCGCCATGCCGGCGGCGATCGCGATCACGTTCTTGAGCGCGCCCGCGACCTCACAGCCGCACACGTCCGGGTTCGTGTACACCCGGAACAGGTCGAGGTGGAAGATCTGCTGGAGGTACTCGGCGACGACGGGGTCGGGGGTGGCGATCACGGCCGCCGCGGCGTTGCCCTCGAGGATCTCCCTCGCGAGGTTCGGGCCGGTCAGCACCGCGGCCGGGTGCCCCGGCATCACCTGATTGACGATCTGGGTCATGCGCAGGTGGCTGCCCTGCTCGAGCCCCTTGGTCAGCGACAGCACGGGCACCCACGCCCGCACGTGCTCGGCGACCTGCTCGAGCGCGGAGCGGAACCCCTGGGACGGGACGCCCATGACGATGACGTCCGCCGAGTCGACGGCCTCCGCGAGGTCGTTGGTCGCCCGCAGCGCCGGGTGCAGCGACAACCCGGGCAGGTACCGCTCGTTCGTGTGGGACGTGTTCACCTCGTCGGCCAGCTCGGGGCGTCGGGCCCACAGGATCGTGGGCGCCCGGTGCGCCGCGAGGTGCGCCACCGTGGTGCCCCACGAGCCGCCGCCGATCACCGCGACACGGATGCGCATGGCGACACCATACGGTCCGTCGCCCGTCGTGGGGGCGTCCACCCGGTGCACCGATCGCGTTCCTATGCTCACGACGTGCAACCTCCCGCACGCGCCCGGGTGGTGATCCCGGTGAAGGCCTTCTCCGAGGCGAAGGGCCGTCTCGCGACGGCGCTGGACCCCGCCCAGCGGGCGGAGCTGGCGCGCTCGATGGCGACCCGCGTCGTCCGCGCCGCGGCGCCGCTGCCGGTGACGGTGGTCTGCGAGGACGAGGAGGTCGCGGCCTGGGCACGGTCGCTGGGGGCGGACGTGAGCTGGACGCCGGAGCGCGACCTGAGCGCGGCGGTGAACGACACGTACCGGCGGCTCGGCGAGGAGGGCATCGAGCGCGTCGTGGTCGCGCACGGCGACCTCCCCTTCGCGTCGGACCTCGACCTGCTCGCCTGGGTCGACCCCGACGTCGTCGTGCTCGTGCCGGACCGCCACGGGCGCGGCAGCAACGTCGTGTCGGCGCCCACCGGGGTCGACTTCACGTTCTCCTACGGCCCGGACTCCCTCGCACGCCACACCGCCGAGGTCGAGCGCCTCGGGCTGGTGCTGCGGGTCGTGAACTCCGAGAGCCTCGGCTGGGACGTCGACGAGCCCGCGGACCTGGACTTCCCAGGGCACCTCGGCGACGCGGGCTGGGACCGCGACCGCCCGAACCGGTCGGCATGAACGGGGAGCCGGGTCGGGACCTGCCGGCGCCCGAGGTGGCGCTGGTCGTCGTCGCGCACCCCGACGACGCCGAGTTCCAGGCGGGGGCGACGCTCGCGAAGTGGTCGCGAGCGGGCACCACCGTCCACCACCTGGTGCTGACCGACGGGTCGAAGGGCACCTGGGACCGCCACGCGGACGTCGAGGCGCTCGTCGCCCGGCGGCAGGAGGAGCAGCGGGCGGCCCGCCGCGAGCTGGGCGCGACCGGTGAGGTCGTCTTCCTCGGCGAGGTCGACGGGGAGCTCGGCACCGGGGCGGAGCTGCGGGGCCGCGTCGCGGAGGTGATCCGGCGGCTGCGCCCGACGGTCGTGCTGGGCCACGACCCGTGGAAGCGGTACCGGCTCCACCCGGACCACCGCGCCGCGGGGGTGCTGTGCGTCGACGGGATCGTCGCCGCCCGCGACCCGTTCTTCCACCCGGAGCTGCTCCGCGCCGGCCTGGAACCGCACCGGCCGGAGGCGCTGCTGCTGTTCGAGCCCGACGAGGTCAACCACGTCGAGGTCGTCGACGAGGAGGACCTCGACGCCAAGCTGCGCGCCCTGGAGGCCCACGAGAGCCAGTTCGAGACGACGCACCTCTACAAGCTGGACGGCGAGCCCGACGGCGAGGACCCGCTCGCGGGGTTCCGGGCCCGGGAGCGGCAGCGCCTGCTCGACGCGGCGCGGGGCCTCGGGATCGACGGCATGGTCGAGGCGTTCCACCTCGAGCGCGACCAGCTGTAGCGCCGCGGGCGCTCAGGGACCCCCGTCGCCGTCGTCCGGTTCGGCGGTCCCGCCCGGGATCGCCTCGGTCTCGTCCGCGGCGCCGTCGTCGGTCGGGCTGGTGTCGGTCACCCCGCCACCGACGGGATCGTCGGCCGAGGGCACGCCGCCGGGTGCGAAGTCGGTCGGGTCGATCCTGGCGAGGAGCTTGTCCTGCAGGTCGTCGAGGAACCCCTCCGGCGGACGGGTGGGCCCGATGTGCTGCAGCGCGATCAGCACGTCGCCGACCGACATGAGCGCCCAGACCTGGACCGAGGACCCGTCCTCCGCGACGAACGTGCGGGCGACGTGGTCGGTGATGGGCGGGTCGCCCATGCCCTCGCGGATCTCGACCCGCACGCGGTTGCCCCGGCCGTCGGTGCGGAAGAACTGGTCGCAGCCCCGCACGGACGCGGCCACGTCGTCGACGTAGCCGCGGGCGGACTGCCACCGGTCGACGCGCACCGCCTCCGAGATGAGGAACGCGTCGTCGGCCGGGTTCGCGAAGACCGCCACCTCCTTGGGCGACAGCGCGGTCGGCAGGTCGACCTCCTCGCCGCAGAAGCCGAGGCCGAGCAGCCCGAAGCTGCCCACGGCGGGATCGCCCTCCACCCAGGTCAGCGGCAGGTCGGCGCCCGTGACGAGCGCCGCGGCGGGGTCGACCTCGCCGGCGAGCCGGGCGTGGTCCAGGCGGACCGCGTCGGACTCCTCGAACTCGATGCGGCTGACCGGGTAGCCCACGGCGAAGCCGAGCACCACGCCGCTCGCGACGAGGATGGCCAGGAGCAGCGCGCCGCGCAGCACCTGGTCACCCGAGCGCCGCAGCCAGGAGCTCACGACGACGCCGCACCCTGCGAGCCCGTGGCGGCCGGTTCGGCGCCGCCGAAGCGCTCCTCCCACGCAGCGAGCTGGTCGTCGCCGAGCTTCTGGAACAGCAGGCCCGGCGGACGGACCTCGCCACCCGGCCGGAGTGCGGCACGCTCGAGCAGCTCCCCGTCGAGGCGCAGCGACGGCCAGTCCACGCCGGGGAACGCGTCGCGCAGCGTGGCGGCGGCGCCGGGCACGAAGGGATCCGACGCGACCGCGCACGCCACCACGAACCCGAGCGCGGTCCGCAGCGTGCACGCGGTGCGGTCCCGGTCGACCTTGACGGTCTTCCACGGCTCCCGGGACTGGAGGTACTCGTTGCCCTCCGCCCACAGCGCGCGCAGCGACGTCGCGGACTTGCGGAACTCCAGGTCGTGCAGGTTGCGCAGGTATTCCTCCAGCCGGGCGCCGGCACGGGACGCGAGCGCCGCCTCCTCCGCACCTGGCTCGCCGCCCTCGGGGACCCGGTCCTCGAAGTGGCGCGACACGAGGGTCACCGTGCGGTTCACGAGGTTCCCGAACGTGCCGACGAGGTCCTTGTTCACGGCGTTGCCGAACAGCTCCCAGGTGAAGCTGGCGTCGTCCGACTCCGGCGCGTTGGCCATCAGGTACCAGCGCCAGTAGTCGGCGGGCAGCAGCTCGAGCGCGTCGGACATGAACACGCCACGCTGGTCGGAGGTGGAGAACTTGCCGCCGTAGTAGGTGAGCCAGTTGAACGCCTTGAGGCGGTCCACCAGCTTCCACGGCTCCCCCGAGCCGAGGATCGTCGCCGGGAAGCTCAACGTGTGGAAGGGCACGTTGTCCTTGCCCATGAACTGCGTGTAGATCACGTCGTCCGCGCCACGGTCGGTCCGCCACCACCGCTCGAAGTCGGCCTGCGGGTCGCCCCCGCCCATCCCCGCGTCCGCCCATTCCTTGGTGGCGGCGAGGTACCCGATCGGCGCGTCGAACCAGACGTACCAGACCTTGCCCGCGACCTCGGGGAAGTCGACCGGGTCGACCGGGATGCCCCATTCGAGGTCCCGGGTGATGCCGCGGTCCTGGAGCCCCTCGTCCAGCCACTTGTAGGCGATCGACCTGGTGAGCTGCGGCCAGTCCTCCTTGGTGTCGATCCAGGCCCGGATGCGGTCCGCGAGCCGCGACTGGAGCAGGAACACGTGCGCGCTGTCGCGCACCTCCAGGTCGGTCGACCCCGACACCGCCGAGCGCGGGTCGATCAGGTCGGTCGGGTCGAGCTGCTTGCCGCAGTTCTCGCACTGGTCCCCGCGGGCGCGCTCGTAGCCGCAGTTCGGGCAGGTGCCCACGACGTAGCGGTCCGGCAGGAACCGCTGGTCGGCGACCGAGTACACCTGCGCGGTGGTGCGGATCTCGCAGAACCCCTCGGCCCGCAGGCGGCGGGCGAAGTGGTTCGTCAGCTCGTGGTTCTGGGGCCGCGAGGTGCGGCCGAACCAGTCCCAGGACAGCCCGAACCGCTCGGAGAGGTCCTTTTGCACCTCGTACTGCTCGGCGCAGTAGGTCGCGACGTCCTGGCCGGCCTCGAGCGCGGCGAGCTCGGCGGGCGTGCCGTGCTCGTCGGTGGCGCACACGAAGAGGACCTCCTCGCCCGCTGCCCGCAGGAAGCGTGCGTACACGTCCGCGGGGAGCATGGACCCGACGAGGTTGCCCAGGTGCTTCACACCGTTGATGTACGGCAGTGCGCTGGTGATGAGGTGTCGTGTCACGAAGGCTCCCGTTCGGTGCCGCACCACGATAGAGGTCGTCGGCGGCTGTCCCATCGCATCCCTACGCTGGGCGCCGATGACCTCGCGCGGGGCACCCGGACCGCCCTCCCGACCGTACGCCCGGCCCTACTACGGGCTCGACATCGAGACCGACACCACCGTCGACGGGCTCGACCCGGCCTGCGCCGGCATCCTCGCCGTGGCGGTGGCGACCCCGACGGGCGACGAGGTGCTGCTCGGGCGCGAGGACCGGCTGCTCGCGGACCTGGAGTCGCTGCTGTCGTCGCTCCCGCCCGGGGTGCTCGTCACCTGGAACGGCTCGGGGTTCGACCTGCCGTTCCTGCAGGCGCGCGCCGCGCGGTGGGGCGTGCCCCTCGGGCTGCGGCTGGCACCCGGACCGTGCTCCGGCGACGTGACCCCCAGGGTGCGGGCGTCGTGGGGCGCCCACCAGCACCTCGACGGGTACCTGCTCTACCGTGCCGACGTCGGGCGGGCGCTGGGCCTGTCCTGCGGGCTCAAGTCCGTCGCCCGCCTCGCCGGGGTCGCACCGGTGGAGGTGGACCGCGCCCTCGTCCACGAGCTGCCCCGCGACGAGCTCGCGCGCTACGTGGCCTCCGACGCCCGCCTCGCGCGCGACCTGGTGCAGCGCCGCCTCCCGGCGGCCGCCGCCTTCGTCGACCGCTGCACGACCGGGGCGGGCGACCCGGCCGGAGCACCGCCCACCGTCACACCCGGCTGACAGACTTCCCGCACGGGTCGGTCCCGCCCCACGGGTCCTCCACACCAACGCATGCGGAGGACGACCCATGGCGAACCGCTCGCACCCCGCCGTCGCGGACCGCGACGACCCGTGCACCCTTCTGGGCCTGCTCGAGGACTTCCCGGAGCCGGTGGTGGTCGGCTTCCGGCCCACCCGCCGCCGCGTCGAGCTGCACGTCGCGCCGCTGCCGCCGGACGCACGGACCGGGGCGGCCGGGCTGTTCGGCCTCACCGCGGACCCCGGGTGGTCCGCGGTCGGCGTGGCGTTCGCCGGGCGGGCACGACAGCTACGCAGCGGGACGCTGCTCGACGACCGCAGCAGCGCCGCGGTGGTCGTGACCCGCAGCGGGCGCTGCGCCTCCTGGGTCCGCAGCGGGGACGACCCCACCGGGGGCGAGCGCGTCGAGGGCGGGGCCGGTGGCATCGTCGTCGACGCGCTGCACCGGATCCTCGGGCTCCCCTCGCCGGGTGAGCCGCCGAGCCCGGCCCTGCTCGCGGCCACGGTGTGGGCGCACGAGATCCTCGAGCTGCTCCTCATCGACGGGTCGGTCGGCTGGGATGACGCGCTCACCCTCCATCCCGGCGAGCCCGGCGCGGGCCCGGTCGGCCCCTCCGACGAGATGCTCCTCGAGGCCACGAGGCGCTTCGCCGCCGATTTCGACTGGGCGGCGATGCACGCCCGGGCCGCCAGCGGCGCCGTGCCGGTGCACGAGCTCACGACGCGCGAGGCAGCGTGGATGGACGCGACGATGTTCGCCCGATGGGTGATCGGGTCGCTCCCCGACCCCTTCGCGGTCGTCGACGCGCTGCGCGGGCACCAGTGCCACGAGGTGGCCGGCCGGCTCGAGGCCCTGCTCGCCGCGCTCGACGCCGGGGCGACCGCCCGGTGACCCGCGGGTGAACCTTGTGCGCCCGTGTTGACCGCGACCGGCCGCGCCCGGTTCAGTTGGCGCCGACTCGTCCCGGCCCGCACCGGGCGCGATGTCACGGCCGCGCCGGGGCGGGGTCGTACGCTGTGGGCAGCATCGGCCGCCGGCGCGCCGGCGCTCGACGACACCTCGCCGCGGCGGGGAAGGACCGGTGAGATGAGCGGAGTCACCTTCGACGGGGTCACGAAGCGCTTCGGCGACGTCGTCGCCGTGGACCAGCTGTCGCTGCAGATCCACGACGGCGAGTTCATGGTGCTGCTCGGCCCGTCGGGCTGCGGCAAGTCGACGGCGCTGCGGATGGTCGCGGGGCTCGAGGAGGTCACCAGCGGGATCCTCACCATCGGGGAGCGGGTCGTGAACCACGTCCCGCCCCGTGAGCGCGACATCGCGATGGTGTTCCAGAGCTACGCGCTCTACCCGCACATGACCGTGGCGAAGAACATCGAGTCGCCGCTGGTCGCCAACAAGGCGGCCCGCGTCGACGCCGCCCGGCGCGCCGAGCGGGTGCGGGAGGCCGCCGCGATCCTCGGGCTCACCGAGTACCTCGACCGGAAGCCGGGCGAGCTGTCGGGCGGCCAGCGCCAGCGGGTCGCCCTGGCGCGGGCGATCGTCCGGCACCCCGAGGTGTTCCTGATGGACGAGCCGCTGTCCAACCTGGACGCGAAGCTGCGCACCCAGACGCGGCTCGAGCTGGTGGAGCTGCACCGCCGCCTCGGCACCACGATCATCTACGTCACCCACGACCAGGTCGAGGCCATGACCATGGCCGACCGCATCGCCGTGCTCGCGGACGGCCGCCTCCAGCAGGTGGGCGAGCCGCAGGCGGTGTACGAGCGCCCCGCGAACCTCTTCGTGGCCAGCTTCATCGGCTCCCCGCCGATGAACACGATCGCCGGGACGCTGTCGCTGGGCCCCGGGGCGGCGACGGTCGCCACCGCGGTGGGCGCCGTCGAGGTCGCCGATCCGGGCACCGGCGTCGACGGCGCACCGGTCGTGGTCGGCGTCCGGCCGGAGCACCTCGACCTCGCGCCCGTGGCATCCGCGGGCGCGGACGGCGCCGCCGGGCTCGAGGGCACGGTCGAGAACGTCGAGCTGCTCGGCCACGAGCGCCACGTGGTGTGCCGGGTCGGCGAGTCCCTCATGACGTTGCGGCACCCCAACGACCACCCCGCCGGCGCGGTCGGCGAGCGGGTCCGCCTCGTCGCCGACCCCAAGGGCGTCCACCTCTTCGACGCCCGGACCACGGAGCGGCTGAATTGAGCTCCGCCCCCGCTGCCACCGAACCCGCCGCGGACCCCGCCGGCACCACGCTCGCCGTCCCGCCGGCCGCGCGGGCCGAGCGGCTGCGCCGGCGGCTGCGCGAGGGAGGGCTCGCCTACCTGTTCCTGCTGCCCTCGCTCGTCGTCTTCGCGGTCTTCTTCTACTACCCGCTCTACCGGCTGGTCTGGTTCGCCACGCACCAGCAGTCGCGGTTCCGGAACCGCCCCGCCACCTACGTGGGCACCGAGCAGCTGACCGAGACGCTGTCGGGCAACGACTTCTTCGACGGCCTGGTCCACTCCGGGCTGTTCATGGTGTACACGGTGCCCCTCGGCATCGTGCTCGGCGTGCTCCTGGCGGTCGCCGCGCACCGGCGGCTGCGCGGCATCAAGATCTTCCAGACGATCTTCTCCTCGACCGTCGCCTCCTCGGTCGCGGTCGCCTCGGTGGTGTTCACCACGCTCGTGAACCCCGAGATGGGCTACTTCCGCGACGTGTCCTGGCTGTCGCTGCGCAGCGGTGACTCTGCGCTGTTCGCGGTCTCGCTGTCCTCGGTGTGGCAGAACCTCGGCCTCACCTTCATCGTCGTGCTCGCGGCACTGCAGACGGTGCCCGACGAGCTGACCGAGGCGGCGACGATCGACGGGTACGGGCCGGTGCGCCGGTTCTTCCGCATCACCGTGCCGCTCATCTCCCCGGCGCTGCTGTTCCTCGCGATCGTGCTGGTCGTGCACGCGCTGCAGGCCTACGCCCAGATCGAGATCCTCACCGGCGGCGGGCCCGGCGGCGCGACCGAGACCCTGCTGTTCAAGATCGCCGACCCCCGCGGCGTGCGCAGCCTCGGCGAGCGGGCGTCGCTGTCGCTCGGGCTGTTCGTGCTGACCGCCGTGGTGGCGGGGTTCCAGTACTCGATGCTGTCGAAGCGGGTGCACTATGGCGACTGACGACACCACCCTCGGCGACACCACCCTCGGCAACCCCGCGCTCGCGGACGCCACGACCGCCGAGTCCGACGCGGCGCTCGAGCCCGTCGGGGCCGCCAAGCCACCCAGGGCGACGCGTGGGCCGGGGAGCCTCGCCTCGAAGCTCGCGTGGTACGTGGTGCTGTCCGCGCTGTCGCTGCTGGTGCTGTTCCCGATCTACATGCTGCTGCTGCGGGCGCTGTCCAACCCGCTGCGCTACATCAACGCGGGCCAGCCGCTCTACCCCGTGTCGATCCAGTGGGACGTCTTCTCGCGAGCGTTCACCGAGGCCGAGATGGGCCGGGCGCTCACGCTGTCGTTCGTCGTGACGCTCATCATCGTGATCGCCCAGCTGCTCACCTCGGTGCTCGCCGCGTACGCGTTCGCGTTCCTCGAGTTCCCCTTCAAGCGGCTGATGTTCGTCGTGGTGGTCGGCACGCTCCTGCTGCCGATCGAGGTGACGCTCATCGCGAACATCGAGACCATCCGCGAGCTGCGGCTCCTCAACTCCGTCGAGGGGCTGACCCTGCCGTTCCTCGCGACCGCGATCGGCATCTTCCTGATCCGCCAGGGGTTCCTCGGCATCCCCTCCGAGCTGCGCGACGCGTCCACCCTCGACGGCTACGGGCACCTGCGCTTCCTGTTCCGGGTCGCGGTGCCGATGACCCGCCCCATCATCGGCAGCTTCGTGGTGATCTCGTTCCTCGGGGCCTGGAACCAGTACGTGTGGCCCCGCTTCGCCACGGACCGCAACGCCTGGCAGACCGTGCAGGTGGCGCTGCGCAACATCGGCAACGAGAACCCCGACCAACTCAATCTCGGGTTCGCGGCGGCGGTCATCGCGGCCCTGCCGCTGTTGGTGCTGCTGATCTTCTTCCAGCGCCAGATCGTGCGCGGCCTGACCGCCGGCGCCGTCAAGGGCTGAGCGGGGTCCCGGCGAGCCCCCGCCACGGGGCATGATGCGGGGGCAGACCCACCGCCCGGGAGGACCGTCCACATGCCGCAGCGACACCCGATGCGTCGCCACCTGACCGTGCTCGCCACGTTCGCCGCCACGGCGCTGCTCGCCGCGGCGTGCGGGGGTGACGACGGCGCCGAGTCCTCCAACGGTGGGGGCGACGGCGGGGAGGACGTGGTCGCCGCGTTCGACTGCCCCGTCGGCGCGCACACCGAGGCGGACGGCACGACCGAGATCACGGTCTGGCACGCCTACAACACCTCGACCCAGGCGACCCTCGAGGCCATCGCGGAGGAGTACAACGAGTCCCAGGACGACGTCCGGGTCCGGGTCGAGGCACAGGGCACCTACGAGGAGCTGCTCACGAAGTACGAGACCGCGATCGGCGACCCCGACACGTTGCCCGACGTGGTGTTCGCCGAGGACACCAACCTGCAGTTCCTCATCGACTCCGGCACGGTGATCCCCGCCGCGGCGTGCATCGAGGCCGACGACGACGCCGCCGAGTTCTACGACGACGTGGTGCCGTCGGTGACCAACGCCTACACGGTCGACGACGCGCTGTGGCCCGCGGCGTTCGGCGTGTCGATGCCGATCATGTACGTGAACCTGGACCACCTGCGCGCGGCCGGGCTCGACCCGGAGGACCCGCCCGGGAACTTCGAGGAGCTGCGCGAGGCGGCCGAGGCGATCCGGGACGCCGGCCTGCCGGGGATGGAGCAGCCGGTGGTGATGACGCTCAACGGCTGGTTCCTCGAGAACTGGCTCACCGGCGCCGGCCAGCTGATCGTCGACAACGCGAACGGCCGCGAGGGCCTGGCCACCACCTCCGAGTTCGACAACGACGCCACCGAGCAGGTCTTCGAGTGGATCGCCTCGATGTCCGAGGACGGCCTGCTCAAGACCTTCCCGGCGACCGGCGGCTTCGACCACTACTTCTCGCTCGCCCGCCAGCACGGTTCGATCCTCATCGACGGGTCCCGGGCGATCACCCCGATCGTCTCGGTGATCGACAGCACCCGCTCCCAGGCCGCCGGGGTGGACGTGAGCGAGCTGGACGACACGGACCTGCAGGGCCTCGACGTGACCGTCGCGCCGATCGCCGGCCTGGAGGAGCCCGGCAAGGGCGCGGTCGCCGGCTCGGCGGGCTACGTCGTCGCCGGTTCCGACGACGCCTCGATCGCCGCCGCGTGGGACTTCTTCCGCTGGTTCAACACGATCGACAACCAGGTGCGGTGGACCCTCGAGGGCTCGTACCTGCCGGTCACGGAGTCCGCGCAGGAGCACCCCGAGCTGACCGAGGCGTTCGAGAGCGACCGCGCGGGCCAGTGGCTGGCGGTGGCCTACGAGCAGCTCCGCACCCTCGACGCCGACTTCCCCGGCCCGGTGATGGGCCCCTACAAGGAGTTCCGCAGCGGGGTGCAGGCCGCGATGGAACGGGTCGCCGAGGCGGGCGCGGACCCACGGTCGGCGATCGAGGAGTTCGACGAGCAGTTCCAGGCGGCCCTCGACGCGTACCGGCGCGAGGTCGGCGGCTGACGGGCCACCGTCGCGCCCCCACCGAGCGGTAGCGTTCGCACGTCCACGACCAGGAGCGGAACCCAGCGATGACGACCACGACGACCTCGACGACGCGGCCCCGAGCGCTCCGCGCGCTGCTCCCGCTGCTCCTCGCGCTGGCGATGGTGGCGGCGGCCTGCGGCGGGGACGACGGAGGCGAAGGAGCCGACGGCAACGGCTCCGGCGCCGAGGACTGTCCGGTCGGCGCCCACACCGAGGCGGACGGCCGGACCGAGATCACCGTGTGGCACGCCTGGGTCGGCCTGACGAAGCGGACGATCGAGGCGATCGCCGAGGACTACAACGAGTCCCAGGACGCGGTCACCGTGCGGGTCGAGGCCCAGGGCACCTACGAGGAGCTCCTCAAGAAGTACGAGGACGCCATCGCGGACCCCGACAGCCTCCCCGACATCGTGCTCAGCGAGGACACGACCACCCGGTTCATGATCGACTCGCAGACGATCCTCCCCGCCCAGGCGTGCATCGACGCCGATCCGGACGCGGCGGAGATCTACGAGGACATCCTCCCGGCGGTCACCGCGGCCTACACGGTCGAGGACGTCCTGTGGCCGGCGGCGTTCAGCGTGTCCTCCCCGGTCCTGTACGCGAACCTCTCGCACCTCGACCAGGCCGGGCTGCCCACCGACACGCTGCCGCGCACCCTCGACGAGCTGCGCGCCACGGCGGAGGCGATCAAGGCCGCCGGCATCGCGGGCGTCGACCGGCCGCTCGTGGCCCGGATGGACTCCTGGTACCTCGAGCACCTGCTGACCGGCTCCGAGCAGCCGATCGTGGACAAGGCCAACGGACGTGACGGGCTGGCGACCACCTCCGAGCTCGACAACGAGCTGACCCTCGAGGTGTTCGAGTGGTTCAAGTCCATGTACGACGACGGGCTGCTCAACGCGATCCCCTACTCGAACACCTACGGGCAGCTGTTCGCGATGGCGCTCGGGCAGTCGTCGATCCTCATCGACACCTCCACCGCGATCACCTCCGTCAACAGCGCGATCGAGGGCAGCCTCACCAACGAGGACATCGGCGCGGAGGACCTCGACATCGACCTGTCGGCGATCCAGCTGAGCGGCCTCGAGATCGGCGTCGGCCTCAACCCCGGCTTCGAGGAGGCCGGCAAGGGCCAGATCGGTGGTGCCGGCTGGTACATGGTCGACAGCGGCGACGAGGCGCGGCTCGCCGCGTCGTGGGACTTCCTCAAGTACTTCAACGAGACGCCGCAGCAGGTCCGCTGGACCCTCGAGGGCTCGTACCTGCCGATCTCCGAGTCGGCCCGGCAGGACCCGGAGCTGGTCGAGGAGTTCGAGACGACCCGCCGGGGCCGCTGGCTCGCCATCGCGGCCGACAGCCTCGACGCGCTCGACCCCGACTTCCCCGGCCCGGTGATCGGCCCGTACAACCAGCTGCGGTCCTCGGTGCGCGCCGCGATGGAGTCGGTGACCCTGGGCGGCGAGCCGGCCCAGGCGATGGTCGACAAGGTCGACCAGGAGCTGCAGGCGGCGCTCGACGCCTACGCCCGCGAGGTCGGCGCCTGAGGCGGGCCGCTGGTCAGAACAGGCGCAGGCGGCGCGCCATGTCGCTGCGGAAGCGCTCCGCCGGGTCCACCGACTCGCGGACCTTCCGCCACTCGTCCAGCCGCGGGTACATCTCCGGGATCAGCTCGGGGCGCACCCGGCTGTCCTTGGCGAGGTAGATCCGGCCGCCCGCCTCCACCACCAGCTCCTCGAGCTCGTCGAGCAGCCGGTCCAGGCCGACCCCGACGGGGATGTCGAGCGCGAGCGTCCAGCCCTTCATCGGGAACGACAGGTAGCCGTCGTTGCCGGGGCCGAACCGCTTCAGCACCGCGAGGAACGACGAGGCACCGGCGTCGGACAGGCGCTGCACCGCGGTGCGGATCACGTCGCTGCGCTCGTCGGACACGGCGAACTGCCACTGCAGGAACCCGCGCGACCCGTACATGCGGTTCCAGCCGGTGACCATGTCGAGGGGGTGGAAGAACGCCTCGATGGTCATCAGGTGGTCGCGCCGCACCTTCGGCGCCTTCCGGTACCACAGCTCGTTGAACGCACGGATCGAGAGCTTGTTGAGCAGCCCCGACGGGAAGACGTCGGGCGCGGACGCGACGTGGTGGGGGTGGTACCTGTACGGGTCGGTGATCCCCGCGGCGAGCACCTCCTCGCGGGTCGCGAAGCGCCCCCGGTCGAGCACCGAGCGGCCCATCGCGGAGCCGCGGGCGATGAGGTCGATCCACGCGACCGAGTAGTCGTAGCGGTCGTCCCCCTCGACCATGAGCTGCATCACCGAGTCGAGGTCCGGCGCGCGGTCGGTGTCCACCAGCAGCATCGACGACTCGATGGGCTGCATGCGCACGGTGGCGTCCACGACGACGCCGGTCAGCCCCATCCCCCCGGCGGTCGCCCAGAACAGCTGCGGGTCGGACTCGCGGGAGACGTCGCGCACCTCGCCGAACCCGTCGACGAGGCGGAACGACTCGACGTGGTCGCACCACGAGCCCTTCACGTGGTGGTTCTTGCCGTGGATGTCGGCGGCGATCGCCCCGCCCACGGTCACGGACCGGGTGCCGGGGGTGACGGGGACGAACAACCCGAGCGGCACCAACCAGCGGATGATGTCGTCGAGGCTCGTGCCCGCCCGCACCGTGATCCGGGGTGCGGCCAGGTCGATGTCGAGCAGCCCCGACAGCGACGGGCCGTGCAGCACCCGGCCACCCGCGTTCTGGGCGGAGTCGCCGTAGGCGCGCCCGAGCCCGCGGGCGAGCACACCCCTGGGACCGGCGTTGCGGACCTCGTCGAGCACGTCGTCGAGGTCGCGGGGGCGCACGAGCTCGGCAGCGGTCGGCGAGGTGCGCCCCCAACCGCTCAGCAGCACCCGCTCACCGGGGCGGGACGGTTCGCCGTTGCCGTCGCTCACAGATAGATCCCGATCGCCAGGGTGAGCGCCCACAGGACCCCCATGATCTGCATCAGCCGGTCGTGGAGGATCACGTCCTCCGGTGCGGAGCCCTTCCCCTGATCGACCAGGAGAGCGTATCGGAGCACTGCGATGAGGAACGGGACGATCGACAGCTGCGCCCACGGGGTCGCCGCAGGGAGGTTCGCCGCCGGGTCACCGTCGGCCCGCTCGACCGCCCACATGCAGTAGCTGATGACGAGGGCGGCGACCGACACCGCGCGCAGCAGGCCGAGGTACTCGATGCTGTACTCCCCCAGCGTCGGGCGGAGCTCGGAGGCCTCGTCGCCCAGCTCGCGCTTCTCCGCGAACCGCTTCGCGGAGGCGATGAACAGCGAGCCGAACAGCGAGATGATGAGGAACCAGTCCGAGACGTCCACCTCGGCGGCGAAGGCGCCGCCCAGCAGCCGCAGGATGAACCCGGCCGACAGGACGACCACGTCGATCACCGCGATGGCCTTCAGGAACATCGAGTACGTCGTGGTGAGCACCACGTAGCCCGCGACGATGAGGGCCAGCTGCGGGTTGTCCAGCAGCGCCACGCCCACCCCGGCGACGAAGAGCACCGCCGCGGTGGCGAGCGCGACGGGGACCGGCACGGCCCCCGAGGCGATGGGCCGGTAGCGCTTCTTGGGGTGGCGCCGGTCGGATTCGACGTCGAGCACGTCGTTGAGCAGGTAGGTGGCCGAGGACACCAGGCAGAACGCGGCGAAGCCGATCAGCGTGAGCCGGATCCGGTACGGGGTGTCGAGCACGCCGGCGGCGGCGGGCGCGACGAACACGAGGACGTTCTTCGCCCACTGCTTGGGACGGCAGGCCCGGAGGAGCCCCACCGCCAGTGACGTCGCGCCCCGGTCGGACCCGGCCGAGGTCCTCGTCGTCTGATCGGTCACGGATCCCCTCGTGGTGTCGTCCCCACCCGCCCTCGCGGGCGCCGACGGTCAGTGTACCGAGTGGTCCCCGGAGGTCGGTCCGTCGGGGCGCTCGCGCCGGGCCGCGGCTTCGAGGCGGTCCACGGTGCCGGGGGCGGCGTCCAGCACGACCCTCCCGTGCGCTGCCCGGTACAGGCGGTCGTTCACGGCCCGTCCCAGCCCGGCGGGATCGAACGAGGGCGCGAGCAGGAGCTCGGCGCCGGAGGCGTCCGCGGCCCGCAGCGTGGCGTAGAGGCGGCGTGCGGCCTCCGTGGCGTCGCCTGGCAGGTCCAGCACCTCGACCCGGACGCCACGCGCCGCGAGCGTGCGCCGCAGCTGCTCGGCGAGGTGGCCGCCACCGTCGACGAGCGCCATCGGCGTGCCGGGCGAGTAGTGGCGCAGCAGCTCCCCCGGTGCGCTGGCGGCCTCGTCGGGTGCGGTCACGGCCCGCTCCCGGTGCCGGACCTCGCCGATCACCGCGGTGAGGTCCTCGAGGGTCACCCCGCCCGGCCGGAGCATCTCGGGCACCTCGCGGGTGAGGTCCACCACGGTCGACTCGACCCCCAGGGTGGTGGGGCCCGCGTCGAGGAGGAGGTCGAACTCCCCCTCCAGCTCCTCCACCACGTGGCGGGCGGTCGTCGGGGAGACCCTGCCGAAGCGGTTGGCGGACGGCGCGGCGACGGGGACCCCGGCCTCGGCCAGCAGCGCGAGCGCGACGCCGTGTGCGGGGATGCGCACGGCGACGGTCGCTCGTCCGGCCGCGACCTCCGGTGGGACGTCGGAGCTGCGCGGCAGGACCATCGTGAGCGGGCCGGGCCAGAACGCCTCGGCGAGCCGACCGGCGAGCGGCGGCCAGTCGGCGACGACGTCGCGGGCGGCGGCGACCGTGGGCACGTGCACGATCAGCGGGTCGGTGGACGGCCGACCCTTGGCCCGGAAGATCGCCGCCACCGCGCCCCGGTCGCGCGCGTGGGCACCGAGCCCGTACACGGTCTCGGTCGGGAAGGCGACGAGCCCACCCGCGCGCAGCACCGCCGCGGCCCGACGGATCGGTTCGGGCGGCGGATCGGTGGGGTCGATCTGGACGACTTCGCTGCGTCGGGTCACCGGGACATCATGCGGCCCCGGCCCGCCCCGCACGAGTGGGAGCGGTTCTCAGTAGTTCTCAATTCTGGCCGGGAGGCCTAGGCTGGCCGGGATGGCCCACTCGCACGTCCACCACGCGCCCGGCTCCCACGCCGCCGCCCGCCACCGCCGGCCCCTCGCCGTCGCGCTGGCGTTGACCGTGGCGTACCTGGTCGTGCAGTTCGTGACGGGCCTGCTCACCGGATCGCTCGCCCTGCTCTCCGACGCCGGCCACATGGCGACCGACGCGCTCGGGCTGTCGATGGCGCTCGCGGCCATCCACCTCGCCGCACGGGGAGCGGCGACCGACCAGCGCACCTTCGGGCTGCACCGCCTCGAGATCCTCGCCGCGCTCGCCAACTCGATCCTGCTGCTCGGCGTCGCCGCCTGGGTGCTGGTCGAGGCGGTGCGACGCCTCCTCGACCCGGAGTCGGTGCCGTCGGTCCCCGTGTTCGTGGTGGGCCTCTTCGGCCTGGTGGTGAACGTCGTCGCCTACCTGCTGCTGCGGGAGGGTGCCCAGGAGTCGCTCAACGTGCGCGGCGCCGCGCTCGAGGTGCTGGCGGACCTCCTCGGGTCGGTCGGGGTGGTCGTCGGCGCCGTGGTGATGTGGGCGACCGGCTGGCGATGGGTCGACCCGATCGTGGGTGCCGGCATTGGCGTGTTCATCCTGCCCAGGGCCTGGCACCTGGGCCGGGAGGCGCTGCGGATCCTGCTCCAGCACGCGCCCGCGGACGCGGACATCGACCAGATCACCGCCGACCTGTCGGGGATCCCGGGGGTCGTCGACGTGCACGACCTGCACCTGTGGACCCTGACCTCGAACATGCACGTGCTCACCGCGCACGTCATGACCACCGACGACACCGACGCGCACGCCGTGCTCGACGCGGCACGGGAGCTGCTCGAGCGCGAGCACGGCATCGGCCACGCGACGCTCCAGGTGGAGCCGGCCTCGCACGAGGGGTGCGCCGAGCTCGGCTGGTGAGCCTGCCCGGTCGCGGTCAGCCCGCCGGTGCGATGCCGTCGCGCCGGGAGTCGCCCACCAGCTCGACCGCGGCCGGTGCGGAGGGCACCTCCTCCAGCACGCGGCGCACCGGCAGCGAGCGGGTCGATCCGGCCCCCAGGTCGGAGAAGCGGCGCGCAGTGACGAGGAGCCGGCGCTCCATCGAGCCGAGCGCCTGGTTGTACGCGCCGACGGCGCGGCCGAGCGACGTGCCGACGGCGTCGAAGTGCTCGGCGAACACCGCGACCCGCTCGTGCAGCTCGCGACCGAGCGCCGCGATCGCCTCGGCCTCCTCGGCCACGCGCCGCTCGCGCCAGCCGCACGCGACGCCCCTCAGGAACGCCATGAGCGTGCCCGGCGAGGCGAGGATGACGTCCTGGCGCGCCGCCTCCTCGAGCAGCTCGGGCCGCACCTCGAACGCGGCGGAGAGGAACGCGTCGCCCGGCACGAACATCACGACGAAGTCGACCGCACCCTCGACCAGCTCCTCGTAGCGCCGGCGGGACAGCGCGGTGACGTGGGCCGCGACGGCCCTCGCGTGGCTGGCCAGGTGCGTGGCGCGCTCATCGGGGTCGTCGCACTCCGCGGCCCGCAGGTAGCCGTCCAGCGGCGCCTTCGCGTCGATGACCACGCAACGCTCGTTGGGGAGCCGCACGACCACGTCGGGGCGGGCGTGGCGGTCGGGGCCCGTGACGCCCTGCTGCTCGACGAAGTCGGCGTGCGCCTCCATCCCGGCCGCCTCGAGCACCCGGCGGAGCTGCACCTCGCCCCACGTGCCCCGCACCCGGTTGTGGGTCAGCGCGGCGGCGAGGCCACGCGCCTCGTCGCGCAGCTCGGCGTTGGCGCGGCGCAGCTCCTCCACCGCGCTCCGCAGCGCCGCGGCGTCGCGGGTGCGCTGCGCCTCGAGCTCGCGCAGGTGCGCCGCGTGCTCGCCGAGGCGGCCGAGCAGGGACTCTCCCTGGGCGCGCCAGTGCTGCTCGGCGGTGCGCTCGAGCAGCTGGTACCGGTGCTCCGCGACGCGGTACAGGTGCTCGGACTGCTCCTGCAGCGCCTGCCCCGACACCGACCGGAACGCGTCGAGCAGGCCCTCCTCGGCCGTGGAGGCGGCGCGCAGGGCCGCCAGCTCCTCCCGCAGGGCCGCCTCCCTCGACAGGCCGACGGCGCGCGCGGCGGCCGCGCCCGCGAGGGCGCAGACCACGCCGGTCATGACCACCACGATCGTCGACACCACCACCACCGCTCCTCCCGGAACCGAACTTGCGGTGCCCAGTGTCGCGGTGGGGTGTGACAGCGAGGCGTGGCCCGCTGCCCGCGGATGGCTCAGGCGCCCCCGGGCGGGATCGCGTTGGTCGGGATCGCCTCGACCTGGATGTCGGGGATCGGGTGGTTGTACCGCGAGTACTTCGGCTTGGCCTGCTCGCGGTACCGGGTCGTGGAGTGCACCGGGTCCTTGTCGTACTCAGGGATCACCTTGGTGCCGAACAGCTCGATCATCTCGAACACCTCGTCGTGCTCCACGCCCTCCGGCGCCATCGAGAACACGACCTGGTCGCAGCCGACGTCCTGGTAGGCGGCGAGCTGCTCGCACACCTCCTCGGGGGTCCCGCACAGCAGGCTGCCCGCGGCGATCACCTGGTCGAGGACCTCCTCGTTGGGGATCTGGTGGGGCGGCTGCGGCCAGATCGGCGCGCCCTCCTTGCGGGGCATCGTGTCGTGGTAGAGCGCGACGAGCGAGTACTGGTAGCCCCGCCCACGGCTCAGCGCGATCTCGCGGGCGCGCTTGCGGTCCTCGAGGCAGATGACCGCGTTGGTCATCATCACGTTGTCGTTCATGAACTGGCCGACCGGCTCGGTGCAGTTCGCGATCCCCTCCTTGTAGGCCTCCACGCGGCCCTTGAGGTTGTGGATCGGCTCGAAGTTGAACGCGATCGCGCCCAGGCCGAGCTCACCGGCGCGGCTGAAGCTGCCCGGGTTGCCGCAGGCCATCCAGATCGGCGGGTGCCCCTTGCCGTACGGCTTCGGGAGGATGTTGTGCGGGTACGGCACCTCGAAGTGGTCGCCGGAGAACTCGTAGTCCGCCTGCTCCCACATGCGGGGGATCTCCCGGATCACCTCTTCCCACTCGACCTTGGTCGAGTCCTTGTCGAGGATGTTGAACGAGGCGATCTCGTGCGAGCCGGCGCCGCGCCCGGTGCCCCACTCGTACCGGTTCTCCGTGATGTGGTCGAGCATCGCGGCGCGCTCGGCGTTGCGCACCGGGTGGTTCACCCGGGGCGACAGGTTCATGATCGCCGAGCCCACGTGGATGCGCTCGGTCGCCCTGGCCACGTAGCCCATGACGACCTCGGGGGCCGACATGTGGCTGTACTCCGTGAGGCTGTGGTGCTCGCCGAACCAGGCGTACTTCCAGTTGTACTTGTCCGCGTGGATGGCGTACTCGAGCTCACGCATGAGCAGCGTGTGCTCGGCCTCGGTGTCGTGCGCCCCGGGACCGGGGTGGTACCCGTTCATGAAGATGCCGAATTCCATGTCTCCTCCTGGTCCCCCGGCTAGAGCGGCCGTCCGAGCTCCGGGGTTTCTGACGCCCCGTCAGATATCGCTCCTGAGAGTGTTGCACAACCACGGCGCGCCGCCCACACCTGCGTCGCACGCGGCGGGCCCGCGGGTGTGACATCGTCGGGGGCAGCATCCGGATTCGCCGCCAGGGGGGCCCACATGTCCGTCCGCTTCCGAGCCCTGCTCGCCGTCACGACGTGCCTCGCGCTCCTCGGTGCGGCCTGCACCGACGACGACGGCGGGGACGTCGGCGACGACGCCACGACGGTGCTCGGCGAGGGCTCCACCTACGAGGCGACGATCCGCCGGACCGAGGGCGGCGTGCCGCACATCACCGCGGACGACGTCGAGAGCCTGTCGTTCGGCCAGGGCTGGGCGAGCGCCGAGGACCGGGCGTGCGACCTGGCCGACCAGGTGCTCAAGGTGACCTCGCAGCGGGCGAGGTGGTTCGGTGCCGGCGAGGACGACGAACACGTGAACTCCGACCTCGCCTGGAAGGCGATCGGGATCGCGGAGCGCGCCCGCGAGGACTGGGAGGCGGCGAGCGACGAGGTCCGCACGCTGCTGACCGCCTACACCGACGGCTGGAACGCACACCTCGCGGAGGTCGGATCGGACGGGCTCGACGACTGGTGCGCCGGCGAGGAGTGGGTGCAGGAGCTCGACCCCGTCGACGTCTACGCCTACGCCCGCTCCATCGCGCTGCAGGCATCCAGCGGGGCGGTCGCCCGCTACCTGGCCACCGCCGAGCCGCCCGGCGCCGCGGACGAGGCCGGTGAGGGCGGGGAACCGTCGGAGGAGGAGGCCGCCGCACCCGCCCCGGGCAGCGTCGAGCCGGTCGCGGCGTCGAACGGCTGGGCGATCGGCTCGGAGCGCTCGGAGTCGGGCGGCGGGATGCTCGTGGCGAACCCGCACTTCCCCTGGGAGGGCGAGCTGCGCTTCTGGGAGGTCCACCTCACCGTCCCCGGCGAGGTCGACATCTATGGCGCGCAGCTGTCGGGGCTCCCGGGCATCGGCA
>CBFGTJ010000005.1:0-42692 GCA_965651815.1 uncultured Microthrixaceae bacterium
CTTCGTCGACCAGACGAACCACGACATGCGCATCGGTTGGTACACCGACACCTACGAGCGCACCGACGCCGGGTGGCGCATCCGGACCCGCTCCATGACGTTCCTGCGGCGCAGCGGCGCACGGGACGCCGGTCGCCCGCACGACCCGGGCCGTCCCGCGCCCCGCGGCTGAGCCGGCGATGGACCTCGAGGAGTTCCGCGGCGCGCTCGACTCGTGGCTGGACGCGCACGCGGACCAGCTGGCCCCGGAGGAGGGGGCGCACGCCTCGCTCGACGGCGACATGGCCCAGCTCTCCAAGGTCAAGCGCCTCGCCTACGACGCGGGGTGGATGCGCTGGGGGTGGCCCGAGCGGGTCGGCGGCCTGGGTGGCTCGCCCCTCCTGCGTGGCTACCTCGGCGAGGCGCTCACCACCCGGGGGCTGGTCGAACCGGGCATCTACTCGATGACCGAGGTGCTGGCGCCCACGATGATCGACCACGCCGACCCGGCCCTCGCCGCGGAGATGGTGCCGCGGCTGCTGCGGGGCGACGAGACCTGGTGCCAGGGGTTCTCCGAGCCCGGCACCGGCTCGAACCTCGCGGCGCTGGGCTGCCGTGCGACCCGGGTGCGCTCGGGCGCGGGCGAGGTGTGGCGCGTCGACGGGCAGAAGGTGTGGACGAGCCTCGCCCAGTACGCCCAGCGCTGTGTGCTGCTGGTGCGCACCGGCACGGTCGAGGAGGCCCACCGGGGCATCAGCGCGCTGTTCGTCGACATGGACTCCCCGGGCGTCACGGTGCGGCCGATCGGGACGATGCACGGCCGGCCCGAGTTCTGCGAGGTGTTCTTCGACGAGGTCGAGGTCCCCGGCGAGCGGATGCTCGGCCGGCCCGGTGACGGCTGGGCGGTCGCCATGGACCTGCTGCCCTACGAGCGCAGCACCGCGCTGTGGCACCGCGGCGCGTTCCTGCAGCGGCGCATGCACGACCTGCTCGCGGCGGCCGATGCCGACGCGCTCGGCGCGGAGGCGGTCGGCCGGGTGCTCGTCGACCTCTTCGCGCTGCGGGCCCGCTCCCGGGCCACGATGCGCCGCCTCGACGCGGGCGAACGGCTCGGACCGGAGACCTCGGTCGACAAGATCCTCCTCGCCGGGTGCGAGCAGCAGGTGTTCGACCTCGCCGCGGACGCGCTCGGCGGACGGATCGCGCTCGGCGACGACGACGAGAGCGCGCGGTGGCGCGCGGACCACCTGTACTCCCGTGCGGCGACGATCTACGGGGGCAGCGCCGAGATCCAGCGCAACATCGTGGCGCGCCGCCTGCTCGACCTCGGGGCCGACACGTGAGCGGGCCGCTCGACGCCGCGGACCTCGCCGACCTCGTCGCGGCCCTCGAACACGCCGGGTCGACCCGGACGGGACCGGCGCTCGACGCCGCGCTCGAGGAGATCGGCTGGTCCGACGCGCTGGCGGTCGCGCCCCGGACCGCGATCGGGCCCCTGTTCGAGGCGCAGGGCGCTGCCTGCCACACCTCCGGTGCGCTCGGCGTGCTCCTCTGCTCCCGGCTCGGTGTGGGCGAGCCGGCCGCCCCGGTGCTGCCCGCGTTCGGCACGGCCGCGCTCCCGGCCGTCCGCACCCGGGACGGGGTGCGCGTGGAGGGGCTCCTGCTGGGCTCCGTGGGAACCTCCGGCGTGGTCGTGGTCACCGAGGGCGAGCACGGCGCGGCGCGGTGGGCCACGGTGCCGGCCGACCGCCTCGCGCCGCGGGCCGTCGCGGGGCTCGACCCCGACCTGGGGCTGCATGCGCTCGACGCGTCGGTGCCGCTCGAGGAGGGGTGCTGGGCCGCGACCACCGGCTCGTGGGACCACGCGGTCGCGCTCGCGCGCCTCGCGCTCGGCCACGAGCTCGTCGGCACGATGGCCACCATGCTCGAGCTGGCACGCACCCATGCACTGGAGCGGGTCCAGTTCGGCTGGCCGATCGCCCGGTTCCAGGCGGTGCGGCACCGCCTCGCCGAGGCGCTGGTCGCGATCGAGGCGGCCCGCGCGGCGCTGGACGGCGCGTGGTGCGACCCCTCCCCCACCCACGCGGCGATCGCCAAGGCCGCGTGCGGCCACAGCGCCGGCGTGGTGCGACGGCACTGCCAGCAGGTGCTCGCCGGCATCGGCTTCACCGACGAGCACGACCTGCACCGCTACGTGCGGCGCTCGCTCGTGCTCGACGGGCTGTTCGGGGGTGCGCGGTCGATCAGCGCGCAGCTCGGCGCGGAGGTGCTGGCGCGGGGTCGCCTGCCGCGGCCGCTGCCCCTCTGACCTCGCCGCGCTCGACGCGCTCGAGCAGGTCCCGCACGTAGTCCGACGCCTCGTCGTGGCCGGTGGTGAACCCGAAGGACCGCTCGATCGACATGATCTGCGCGAGGCCCGTCATCGCGAGCAGCAGGACGTTGGGCGGGCACACCTCCTCGGGGATGCCCAGCGCCTCGAGCCGGGACGCGACCGCGTCGAACTGGAGTCGGCGGAAGCGCTCCGCATAGGCGGCGATCTCGGTCCGGATCGCCTTCCGGTGGTTCGCGAGCGCGGCGAACTCCAGGTTGAACCGCGCCCCGAACGGGTGCGAGGTCAGCTCCCACACCGAGGTGAGCGACGCGTCCTCCTCGAGCGCCTCCGCGATGCGCTGCAGGCTCTCCTCGGCGCGGCGTCGGAACACCTCGACGAAGAGCTCGTCCATCGTGCGGAAGTAGTAGTGGACGAGCTGCGGGCTCACCTCCGCGCGCCGGCCCAGCTTGCGGGAGGTGACCGCGGCGTAGCCCTCCTCGAGCATCATCTGCTCCGCGACGTCGAGCAGGTGGCTCCGGGACTTGGAGTCGGTCGCGCCGATGCGGCGTCGGGTTGCCATGGGCAACACGTTGCCACCCCCGGCGGCCGGGTGCTAAGCAGTCGCCCAGCACGTGTGCCGGCACGTCAGGGGGGTTCGTGACCGACTACGACCAGATCGACTTCTTCACCGACGCGTCGCTGATCGAGGACCCGTACCCCTACTTCGAGCACCTGCGCGGCAAGTGCCCGATCGCCCCGACCGCGCACCACGGGGTGCTCGCGGTGACCGGCTGGGACGAGGCGACCGAGATCTACCGCGACGTCGAGACCTTCTCGTCGTGCAACGCCGTCGTCGGGCCCTTCGCCGAGTTCCCCGTCCCGCTCGAGGGCGACGACATCAGCGACACGATCGAGCGGTACCGCGACCAGCTCCCCATGAACGAGCACATGGTCACGATGGACCCGCCTATGCACACCCGCGAGCGGTCGCTGCTCATGCGCCTCCTCACGCCGCGCCGGCTGAAGGAGAACGAGGACTTCATGTGGCGGCTCGCGGACCGCCAGCTCGACGAGTTCCTCGCCGAGGGCCGCCGCGAGTTCATCCGCGACTACGCGCAGCCCTTCGCGATGCTGGCGGTCGCCGACGTGCTCGGCGTGCCGGAGGAGGACCACGGCGAGTTCCGCCGGTTCTTCGGCATGAGCCAGCCACCCGGCATGGTGGACCGCTCCAAGGTGCGCGACGACCAGCCGCTCAACCAGCTCGACTCGCTCGACGACTGGTTCGCCGCCTACATCGAGGACCGCCGGGCGAACCCGCGCAAGGACGTGCTCACCGACCTCGCACTCGGCACCTACCCGGACGGGACCACCCCACCGGTGGTCAACGTCGTGCGCGCCGCCACGTTCCTCTTCGCCGCCGGGCAGGAGACGACGGCCAAGCTGATGGCGACCTGCGTCAAGCACCTGTGCGAGCACCCGGAGGTGCAGGACGAGCTGCGCCGCGAGCGCGAGCTCATCCCCGAGTTCATCGAGGAGGCGCTGCGCCTCGAGAGCCCGGTGAAGGCGGACTTCCGGCTCGCGCGCCGCACCACCACGGTCGGCGGGGTCGAGATCAAGGCGGGCACGCCGGTGATGCTGCTCAACGGTGCGGCCAACCGGGACCCGCGCCGGTTCGAGTGCCCCGAGGAGTTCCGCATCCGCCGGCAGAACTCCCGGGAGCACATCGCGTTCGGCCGCGGGCACCACTCCTGCCCCGGCGGACCCCTCGCACGCGTCGAGGCCCGGGTGACCCTCGAGCGCCTCCTCGACCGGACCCGCGACCTGCGCCTCTCCGAGGAGCACCACGGCCCCGAGGGCGACCGCCGCTTCCGGTACGAGCCGACCTGGATCCTGCGCGGGCTCACCAAGCTGCACGTCGAGTTCACGCCGGTGCCGGCCGGGTCGTGAGCGGCGGCGGGCAGCAGCGGGTCGCCGTCGTCACCGGCGGTGCGTCCGGCATCGGGCTGGGCGTGGCGCGGCGGCTGGCCGCCGACGGCCACGCGGTCGCGGTCCTCGACCGTGACGGCACCGCGGCGAAGGACGCCGCCACGTCGATCGGCGCGGCGGGGGGTCGTGCCATCGGGGTCGAGGTCGACGTGGCGGACCGGACGGCGGTCGAGGTCTCCTACGACGCGGTGCGGGCCGAGCTCGGACCGATCGGCATCGTCGTCACCTGCGCCGGCATCGAGTCGTTCGACAAGGTCACCGACATCGCGCCCGAGGTGTGGGACCGGGTGCTCGCGGTGAACCTGACCGGCACCTTCACCTGCCTCCAGCTCGCCGTGCCCGACATGGTCGACGCCGGCTGGGGGCGCATGGTCACCATCTCGTCGTCGAGCGCGCAGTCGGGTGCGAAGCGCATGGCGCACTACGTGGCGTCCAAGGGCGGGGTCATCAGCCTGACCAAGGCCTTCGCCCTGGAGCTCGCCAAGCACGGGATCACCGTGAACACGATCCCGCCGGCGCTGGTGGACACCCCGATGGCACGCCAGGCCGAGGTGGCCGGCGACGTGCCCGCCGTCGAGCAGCTCGCCGGGGCGATCCCACTGCGGCGGGCCGGCACGCCCGACGACATCGCCGGGGCGTGCTCGTTCCTCTGCAGCGACGACGCCGCCTACGTCACCGGCCAGGTGATCGGCGTCAACGGCGGCCTGTACCTCTGACCCGGCCCCTTCAGCGCCGCCGTCAGACGAACGGCTCCAGATCGAACCGTCCCCAGGCCAGGAAGGCGAAGGTCCCGAGGAACACGAGGTCGCCCACGAGCGACGTCAGCTCGCCACGCCGGAGGCGGGTCGTCCCCGCTCCGGCCATGAAGAGCGCCAGACCGCACGCCGCCAGCGGCACGAGGACGGGCGCGACGTCGCCGACGGCGGGTAGGAGCAACCCGAGCCCGCCGAGGAGCTTGAGGGCGCCGATCGCCTTCACCTGGCCGGCGGAGAAGTCGTCGACCCACTGCTGGGAGTGGTGCAGGGACCGGTAGCGGTCCTTGGGCAGGACGAGCAGCGTGGTGCCCGCGATCGCGAAGGCGGACCCCAGGAACCCTGCGAGGATCCAGAGCACGGTGTTCAACGTCATGAGGCGGTCTCCTCTCGAAGCGAAGGATCGGTCACCTCTCCGACGAGGCAGGACGACCGGACGTGAGGTCGGGGTCGACCTCACGTCCCGGGCTCCCCGCTCGTCGAACCACCAGCGGCCGAGGACACGGAGGTGGCCGACATGCGAGACGGACCCGACGATCCCGAGGACCACGGTGCGGTGGTCCGCGAGCGACGCCACCTGCTCGACGTCGCCTACCGGCTGCTCGGGTCCCTGAGCGAGGCGGAGGACGCCGTCCAGGAGACGTACTTCCGTTGGTACGCGCTCTCCCCCGAGCAGCAGCGCGCGATCGACAACCCCGCGGCGTGGCTGACCACCGTCGCGAGCCGCGTCTGCCTCGACCAGCTCAAGTCGGCACGGGTGCGCCGCGAGCGCTACGTCGGCGAATGGATCCCCGAGCCCCTGCCGCCGGTCGGCACCGGCACCGCCCACCCCGCCCCGGACGGCGTGGACCCGGCGGACCGGGTCACCCTCGACGAGTCGGTGAACATGGCGATGCTCGTGGTGCTGGAGTCGATGACGCCCGCGGAGCGGGTCGCCTTCATCCTGCACGACGTGTTCCGCTACCCGTTCGACCGGATCGGCGAGGTCGTCGGGCGGTCCCCCGAGGCGTGCCGACAGCTGGCGTCCTCGGCCCGCCGGCGCATCGACGGGTCCGCGGTCCTCGACGCACCCCGGGCCGAGCAGGCTCGACTCGTGGCCGCGTTCCAGCGTGCCTTCGAGGCACAGGACGTCCGGGCGCTCGTCGAGCTGCTCGACCCCGAGGCCACCGTCGTGGCCGACGGTGGCGGCATCGCCGGCGCGGCCCGGCGCCCCATCACCGGTGGGCCCCGGTTGGCCCGCTACTTGGCGACGTTGGCCGGCAAGGGCCGCGAGCTCGGGCTGCAGCTGCAGCAGACCACCGTCAACGGTCGCCCGGGTCTCGCCGGCCGACTCGACGGCGTGACGGTGGTCGTCCTGGCCTTCGGGGTCGAGGGCGATCGCATCCGCAACCTCTGGGCGATCGCCAACCCCGAGAAGCTCGAACCCTGGAACGCCACCCCGGCGCCCTGAGGTCCGAGCGAAGGTGCTCGGCCGGCCGGTAGGGTTCGAGACCGTGCTGTGCGGGTGCACAGCACCGGGGGACGAGCCGGGGGTGGCACATGGGTGGAGCGGACGTGGCGGCACGCCCGTACCGGGTGGTGCAGTGGACGACGGGCAACGTCGGCACGCAGTCGGTCCGGTCGATCGCCGACAACCCGAACTACGAGCTGGTCGGCTGCTACGCGTGGTCGCCGGAGAAGGTCGGCGTGGACGTCGGTGAGCTGGCCGGGATCGCGCCCCTCGGCGTCACGGCGACCGACGACGTCGACGCGCTGCTCGCACTCGACCCGGACTGCGTCGTGTACAACCCCATGTGGCCCTCGACCGACGAGCTGGAGCGCATCCTGCGCGCCGGGGTGAACGTGGTCAGCACCGCGGCGTTCATCAACGGCAACCGGCTCGGCGCGGAGCGCGACCGGCTCGTCGCCGCGTGCGAGGCCGGCGGCTCCTCCCTGTTCGGCACCGGGGTGAGCCCGGGCTTCGCGGAGCTCGTCGCGGTGACCGTCGCCGGCATCTGCAACCGGATCGACAAGGTCGTCGTCGCGGAGACCGCGGACACCACCTTCTACGACTCCCCCGACACCGAGCGCCCCGCCGGCTTCGGTCGGCCGATCGACGACCCCGAGCTGCCGGCGATGGCCCGCCAGGGCACGGCGGTGTTCGGCGAGGCCGTCGCGATGGTCGCCGACGTGCTCGGCATCCAGCTCGACGACATCGTCTGCGAGGCCGAGTTCGCCCGGACCACCAAGGACCTCGAGATGGCCTCCTGGACCATCCCCGCCGGCTGCGTCGCCGGGGTCGCGGCGAGCTGGCAGGGGCGCGTCGGCGACCGCACGGTGGTGGAGCTCAGCGTGCGCTGGAAGAAGGGGTCGACGCTGGATCCGGACTGGCAGATCGAGCGCGACGGGTGGGTCATCCGCGTCGAGGGGTTGCCCACGGTCACCGCGGCGCTCGACTTCCTGCCCCCGCCGGACTTCCAGGGCGAGACGCTCGAGGACTTCATGCAGATCGGCCACATCATCACCGCCGTGCCCGCCCTCAACGCGATCCCGGCGGTCGTGGCGGCCCCGCCCGGCATCGTCACCTACGCCGACCTCGACGGTGCGCACCCGCGCGGGTGGGTCCGCTGATGGAGCCCGCGACCCCGCCGACGGACCCGGACACCCGCGGGGCGGTCCTCGACACCGTCCGGCGCTTCGTCGCCCAGGACGTGATCCCGGTCGCGAACGAGCTCGAGCACCGCGACGAGTTCCCCGCGGAGATCGTCGCCACGATGCGGGAGCTCGGCCTGTTCGGGTTGACCATCCCCGAGCGGCACGGCGGCCTCGGGCTCGATCTGCTCACCTACGTGGGGGTGATCGAGGAGCTCGCCTACGGGTGGATGAGCCTCACCGGCATCCTCAACACCCACACGATGGTCGCGACGCTCCTGCTGCACCACGGGAGCGAGGAGCAGCAGGCGCGGTTCCTGCCGTCGATGGCGACCGGCGAGGTGCGCGGCGCGCTCTCGCTGTCCGAGCCGGACGCCGGCAGCGACACCCGCAACATCGCCTGCAAGGCCGTGAGGGACGGCGACGAGTACGTGATCGACGGGACCAAGGCGTGGGTCACCAACGGCGAGCGCGCCGGCATCGTCGCGCTCGCGGCGCGCACCGAGGAGGGCATCTCGGCCTTCGTCGTGGAGAAGGAGCCCGGCCCCTCGTTCGAGGGGATCACGGTGTCACGCCACGTCGACAAGCTCGGCTACCGGGGCACCGAGACCGTCGAGATGTCCTACTCGGGGCACCGGATCCCGGCGTCGAACCTGGTCGGTGAGCCGGGGCGTGGCCTCGCCCAGATCCTCGGCGTGCTCGAGGTGGGCCGCATCAACATCGCCGCGCGCGCCGTCGGCGTCGCGAGGGCGGCGTTCGACGCGGCGCTGGACTACGCGCAGCACCGCGAGACGTTCGGGCGCCCCATCGCCGAGCACCAGGCGATCCAGTTGAAGCTCGCGGACATGGCCACGCGGCTCGAGGCCGCGCGTCTGCTGACCCGGAGCGCGGCCGAGCGTAAGGCGGCGGGCGAGCGCTGCGACGTGGAGGCGGGCATGGCGAAGCTGTTCGCGAGCGAGACCGCCATGGAGCTCTCGGCGGAGGCCATGCGCATCCACGGTGGTGTGGGCTACACGACCGACCTGCCGGTCGAGCGGTACTACCGCGACGCGCCGCTGATGGTCATCGGCGAGGGCACCAACGAGATCCAGCGGCTCGTGATCGCCCGCGGGCTGCTCGCCCGGGCGCGAGGGCAGGGAGCGGCACCACGCGTCAGGCGACCACGGCGTCCTCGACGCCCATGAGGGAGGCGAGGTTGCCACCCATGATCTTGCGCACCGCGTCCTCCGGCAGCCCCTCGAGCTCGTCCACGTAGCTCGCCGGGTCCGCGAGCCCCTCGGGGTGCGGGTAGTCGGAGCCGAACAGCACGTGCTCGGTGCCGATCAGCTCTGCCAGCGCACCGAGGTCCTCCTCCCAGAACGGGCTGACGTAGATGTTGCGCTTGAAGACCTCGACCGGGTCCTCCATGAAGTCCTGGGGCATCTTCTTGTAGGTGTCCGCCAGGTTGGCGAGCAGCGGCGCGACCCAGCTGCTGCCGTTCTCGATCACGGCGACCTTCAACCCCGGATGGCGGGACAGCGCGCCGTGGCAGATCAGCGCGGCGACCGAGTCCTCGATCGCCCGCCACTGCGACAGCATCCGGAACGCCTGGGGCTGGAACGGCAGCATCTCGCTGTCGCTGCCCATCCAGTCGTTGGTGTAGCGGTCGTACCCGCTGTCGGAGGAGTGCATGCCGACCAGCACGCCGTACTCCTCGACCTTCTCCCAGAACGGGTCGAACTCCTCGAACCCGAAGGAGCGGGGGCCCTTGAAGCCCGACGGGGGTGCCGGGCGGATCAGCACGGCCTTGGCGCCGCGCTCCACGACCCACTCGAGCTCCTCGATCGCACGCTCCACGATCGGCAGGGTGATCACCGGCGTCGCGAAGATCCGGCCCTCGTAGTCGAACTGCCAGGTCTCGTACATCCACTCGTTGAGCGCGTGCACCACCGCGTGGGTCAGCTCCGGCGCGTCACGCATGCGCTCCTCGAGGAGGCTCGCGAGCGTCGGGAACATGAGCGCCCGGTCGATGCCCTGCTCGTCCATCAGCTCGAGCCGGGGTGCCGGCTCCCGGAACGCGTCGATCGAGCGCATCGGCTCGCCGAAGATCTCGCGCCGGGACTTCCCGTCGGGGTTGCCGTTGCGGAAGTAGTCCTCCTGTGCACCGGGCCGTGCCACGACCTCGAAGGTGGGGTTCGGGATGTACTCGCTGATCCGGCCCCTCACCGCGATCTTCGTGCGCCCCCGCACCTGCACGTACTCGATCGCGCCCTTGTACCGGTCTGGCAGGAACTTCGTGAACGCGTCCGTCGTCTCGTACATGTGGTTGTCCGCGTCGAAGACCGGGACGTCGAGGAAGCGGTTGGGTGGCATGTGGGCACCTCCTGGGTGCGGGTCCGGCACTCGGTTCAGAGCTCGCCCCCGAGGGAGGCGAGGAGGTCACGGGTGCGCTGCCGTGACTCGATCAGCTGGTCGCGGTCCTCGCCGATCGGCACGACGCGCACCGACACGTCGGTCGCGCCGGCATCCGCGAAGGACCGGAGGCGCGTGCGCACCGCGGTCTCGGGACCGGCGGCGAGCAGGTCGCCGACCTCGCGGGCGTCGCCGTGGGACATGAGGCGCTGGTAGTTCGGCGACACCTCCGCCTCGGACAGCAGGCGGTTGGTCCGGGCGATGGCCTGCTCGACCTCGTCCTCGTCGCAGACGCAGACCGGCACCCCGGCGACGATGCGCGGCTCGGGCCGTCCCGCGGCCTCGGCCGCGCGCCGGATCCGCGGCGCGACGTGGGACTCGATGGTGCGCTCGTCCGCGAGCCACAGGACGGTCCCGTCGCTCCGCTCTCCGGCGAGGCGCAGCATCTGCGGGCCGAGCGCGGCGAGGAGGACGGGGGTGGCCATGTCGGTGACGTCGAGGGGCGCGTGCACGCGGAACGAGTCGTTGCGGACCTCGACGGTGCCGGTGCCGGCGAGCGCGGGCTGCAGCACGTCGAGGTGGTCCCGCATCGTGTCGAGTGGCCGTTCGTAGGGGAGGCCGAGCATCTCGTCGATCACCCAGTGGTGCGACAGGCCGAGCCCGAGCCGGAGCCGGCCGCCGCACACCGCCTGCACCGACTGCGCCTGCTGGGCCAGCGCGACGGGGTGGCGGGGCTGCACCGGCACCACCGCGGTGCCGACCTCGATGCGCTCGGTCGCCGCGCCGATGACCGCGGCGGCCGTGAGCGCGTCGAACTCGTCGGGGATCTGCGGCACCCACACCGTGGCGAGGCCGGCCTCCTCCGCCCAGCGGGCGTCGCGGCGCAGCCGCTCCACCTTGGTGGCGTAGCGGCCACGCTCCGGGCCGATCATCACCCCGATGCGCATCGCCGGGTCCTGCCGGGCTGCCCGCTGCCTGTCAGGCGACGACGCCGCGGGTCTTCAGGTCGACGATGGCGTCCCAGTCGAGGCCGACCTCCTGGAGGATGTCGTCGCCGTGCTCGTTGAACTCCGGCGCGCGCCGTGGCTGGGGCGGCTCCTCGTCGTACTGCACGGGCGCCCCGGCGAGCTTGAACGGCGTGCCGGCGGAGGTCTGGCACTCGACCACGTAGCCGTTGGCGACGGTCTGGGGGTCGACGGAGGCTGCGAGGGTGTCCTGCACGACGGTCCACTGGCCGCTGAAGCCCTCGAAGCGCTGGCGCCACTCCTCGATGGGGCGTTCGGCGATCGCGGCGGCGAGCTCGTCGCTCGCCGCGCCCGCGTGCTCGGCGAGCGACTCGTGGTCGGCGAACCGCGGGTCGGTCGCCAGCTCGGGGCGCCCGATGATCTCGCACACCTCGGCCCAGTAGCGGATCGCCTGCAGGCACGACAGCGACAGGAACGTGTCGTCCTTTGCCCGGTAGGTCGCCACGAGCGGGTTGCGGGAGATGCCCGCCGGGGGCGGTCCCCACGGGATCTCGAGCTGGAGGCTGAGCGCCAGCGCGGCGCCCATGGACCAGAGCCCGACGCCGAGCAGCGAGACGTCGACGACGGTCGCCTCGCCGGTGCGCTCGCGGTGGAACAGCGCGCCCATGATCGCCCCGGCGATCGTCATGGCCCCGATCGAGTCGCCGAACGCGGGGGCCGGCGGTGGGGGCACCTCCGCGGCGTCGGGCGGCTTGACGCCCAGCGCCATGCCGGAGCGGTGCCAGTACGAGAGCACGTCGTAGGAGCCCTTGTCGGCGTCCGGGCCCCGGCTGCCCTGGCCGGTGCCCCGCACGTAGATGATGTCGGGGTTCCAGCCACGGACGTCCTCGACGTCGATGCCCAGCTTCGTGCGGACGCTCGGCAGCTTGTTCGTGAGGAACACGTCGCAGGTCGCGGCGATCTTCGCGAGCACGGCCACCCCGTCGGGCGAGGACAGGTCCAGCCCGATGCTGCGCTTGCCGCGGTTCGAGTGCTCGAGGAGGACGTGCACGTCGCCGCCGAGGATGCCGACGCCGCTGGACATCAGCCCCCGCATCGCGTCACCCCGCTCGACGTGCTCCACCTTGATGACCTCGGCACCCCAGTCGGCCAGCAGCGCGGACGCCGCCGGCACGAAGGTGTGCTCCGCCACCTCCAGGATCCGCACACCCCGCATCACGTCGGTCACTGTGTTTCCCCCCGGTCCGGGCGATCCTCGATCGCCGACCGCGCCAGCGTAGCAGGACCGTGATGCACGGTTCCGCCTGACGAGAGGATTGTTCTCATCGCTGCATGTGCGGTTCTCCACCAGCTAGCCTGCGGCGATGGGAAGGAGCGCGATCGTCTGCGGGGCAGTGGGCGGACTGGGTCGGCCCACCGTGGCCCGGCTCGCCGCCGAGGGCTTCGCCGTGATCGCGCTCGACCGGGCCGACGCCGCGTGCCGGGACGGGGTCGAGGGGTCGGTGTGCCGCGTCGTCGGTGACGTGAACGACGACGACGTGGTGCAGACCGCGGTGGACGCCGCGTCCGCGATCGGAGAGCTGCGCGTGCTGGTCAACGTCGCCGGTGGCGCTGCCGCGGGCGCGACGACGGTGGACGGCGCGGGTGCACCGCACGACCGGGGCACCTTCGAACGCACGCTGCGGGCGAACGTCGTCGGCGCCTTCAACGCCTCCCGCCTCGTGGCGGCCGCGATGGCGTCCACCTCGCCGGACCGGGACGGGCAGCGTGGTGTGATCGTCCACACCGCGTCGATCGCCGGCCTCGAGGGCCAGCGGGGCCAGGTCGCCTACGCGGCGGCGAAGGCGGCGATCCTCGGCATGACCCTGCCCATGGCCCGCGACCTCGCGCCGCTGGGCATCCGCGTGTGCACGGTCGCGCCGGGGCCGATGGGCACCCAGGCGATGCTGCGCCTCCGGGACCGTCTGGTCGAGGACCCGGCCGCGGGGGTCGTGCACCCCGCGCGGATGGGACGCCCCGAGGAGTTCGCGGACCTGGTGGCCGCGATCGTCGCCAACCCGTACCTCAACGGGGAGCACGTGCGCCTCGACGGCGCGCTGCGGCTCGGGGCCGGCGCGGGATGACAGGAACGGACGACGTGAGGGAGGAGTCGACGGTGGCACAGGTCGCGTTCGCACCAGGGGTGTTCACCTGGCCGAGTGAGGAGCCCCGGCTGATCGGGGGCCGCTGCACCGAGTGCGGGTCGGTGACCTTCCCCCGCCCGCCGTCGTGCGCGCGGTGCGGGGCCACCGCCGTGGACGAGCACCTCCTCCCCCGCCGGGGCACGCTGTGGACCTTCACCACACAGGGATTCCTCCCCAAGGAGCCCTACGCGGGCGGTGAGACCGTCGAGACGTTCCGCCCCTTCGGCATCGGGCTCGTACAGCTCGGCGACGAGGTGCGCGTCGAGTCACGGCTCACCGAGCACGACCCCGAACGGCTCCGCATCGGCATGGAGGTCGAGCTCGAGATCGTGCCGTTCCGCACCGACGACGACGGCACCGAGGTGCTGACCTTCGCGTTCGCGCCGGTGCACGGCGAGGGAGGTGGCTGAGGTGAACGACGTGGCGATCATCGGGGTCGGGCTGCACCCCTTCGGGCGCTTCGGCGACAAGTCCGCCATCGACATGGCGGCCGACGCGGTGCGCGCCGCCCTCCAGGACGCGGGCATCACCTGGCCCCAGGTCCAGTTCGGCTTCGGGGGCAGCTTCGAGGTGGACAACCCCGACGCGGTCACCAGCCGGCTCGGGCTCACCGGCATCCCGTTCATGGACGTCTACAACGGCTGCGCGACCGCCGCGACCGCGCTGCAGCTCACCGCGGAGTCGATCCGCTCCGGCCAGTACGACATCGGCGTCGCGGTCGGCATGGACAAGCACGGCCACGGCGCCTTCACCTCCGACCCCGTCGACTACGCGGCGCCGGCCTGGTACGGCGAGATCGGCCACTTCCTCACGACGAAGTTCTTCGCGATGAAGATCAACCGCTACATGCACGACCACGGGATCTCGCACGCGACCCTCGCCCGGGTCGCCGCGAAGGGGTACCGCAACGGGGCGCTCAACCCGAACGCGTTCCGGCGCAAGCCGATCCCCGAGGAGGAGATCCTCGCGTCGCGGATGCTCAACTACCCGCTCACCCAGTACATGTTCTGCGCACCGGACGAGGGCGCAGCTGCGGTGATCATGTGCCGGGCGGACCTGGCCAGGCAGTACACCGACACCCCGATCTACCTGCGGGCCTCCACGCTGCGCACCCGTCGATACGGCGCGTTCGAGGTCCACGCGTCGTGGACCTCGGTCGAGCAGGACCACGCGCCGACGGTCTACGCCTCGCGCGCCGCCTACGAGATGGCGGGGATCGGCCCGGAGGACGTCGACGTCATCCAGCTGCAGGACACCGACGCCGGGGCGGAGGTGATCCACATGGCCGAGAACGGCTTCTGCGAAGACGGCGAACAGGAGCGGCTGATCGCCGAGGGAGCGACCGAGATCGGCGGCCCGATGCCGGTCAACACCGACGGCGGCCTGATCGCGAACGGTGAGCCGATCGGTGCCTCGGGGTTGCGCCAGGTGCACGAGCTGGTGCTCCAGCTGCGCGGCACCGCCGGCGAGCGCCAGGTCCCCGGTGCCCCGCGCGTGGGCTACGCGCAGCTCTACGGGGCCCCCGGCACCGCCGGGGTCACGATCCTGTCCCGGTAGCGCGTCGCCGGAGCTCGAGCTTCTCGACCTTGCCCGCGGCGTTGAGCGGGAGCGCGTCGACGACCTCGACGCGGCGGGGCACCTTGTAGTTGGCCATGCGCTCGCGCGACCAGGCGATCACCTCGTCAGGGTCGAGCTGCGCGCCCGGGGACGGGACGACGAAGGCCACGCCGACCTCGCCCAGGCGCTCGTCGGGCACCCCGACCACCGCGGCCTGGCCGATGCCGGGGTGCGCGAGCAGCGCGTTCTCGATCTCCGCCGGGTAGGCGTTGAAGCCCCCGACGATGAACATGTCCTTCGCCCGGCCGACGATCCGCAGCCGCCCGTCCCCGTCGATGCGGCCGAGGTCCCCGGTGCGCAGCCAGCCGTCGGAGGACAACGCCGCCGCGGTCGCCTCGGGGTCGTCGAGGTAGTGGGACATGATCGTCTCGCCACGCAGCAGGATCTCCCCCGCCTCGCCCTCGGGCACGTCGCTGCCGTCCCCGGCGACGACCCGCAGCTCGAAGCCCGGGCGGGGACGCCCGACGGTGGTGGCGACCGCCTCGGCCGGGTCACCCGGCTCGGTCGCGGTCGCGGTGCCGCCCTCGGAGAGCCCGTAGCCGGCGAGCACCACCTGGAAGGGCAGCTCGTCGATCACGCGCCGGATGAGCTGCACCGGGATGTCCGCGGCGCCGGTGACGGCGACGCGCAGGCTGGCCAGGTCGTGACCGCCGGTGGCGGCCCCGTCCAGCAGCGACTGGTACAGGGTCGGTGCGCCGGGCAGGACCGTGATGCGCTCCCGCTCCACCGCGGCGAGCACCTCGTCCACGTCGAACACCTGCACCGGGTGCATCGTCGCCCCGGCGACGGTCGACGCGAGGATGCCGGCCTTGAGCCCGAACATGTGGAAGTACGGGTTCACCATCAGGTAGCGGTCGTCGCTGCGGAGGCCCGTCATCGCGACCCAGTCGGCGGCGACGCCGAGGGTGCCGGCGTGGGTCTGCACCACCCCCTTCGGCACACCGGTGGTGCCGGAGGTGAAGAGGACGTCGCACAGGTCGCTCGGCCGGACCTGCGCGGCGCGGTGGTCCAGCTCCGCGAGGTCCGCGTCGGTCGCCGCCGCCACGAACGAGTCCCAGGCGAGCGTGCCGGGACGCGTCGGCCCGTCGGCGACGACGATCGTGTCCAGCTCCGGCAGGTCGCCCGCGGCGTCGCGGAGCATCGCCACGTGGTCGCTGCCGAGGAAGTCCGTGACCGTCACCAGCGCCCGGGCGTGGCTGCGGGCGAGCACCACGGCGGCCTCGTCGCCCTTGAAGCGGGTGTTGACCGGCACGAGGGTCGCACCGGCCGAGCTCAACCCGAACAGGGCGACGATCCAGCGCAGCGAGTTCGGCGCCCAGATCGCGACCCGGTCCCCCCGTTCGATCCCCGCCCGCACGAGCGCCGCACCGAAGCGCCGCGCCCGATCCGCGAGCTCCGACCAGGTCACCCGGGTGTCGCCGTCGACCACCGCGACCCGGCCGCCCTGCCGCTCGACGGTCCGGGCGAGCACCCCGGGGATGGTGCGCTCCCGGTCCACGGTCGCCGCGTGAAGGTTCATGGCGCCCCCGCGTGCAGCACCGCCTCGGCGTAGGCCGGGTCGTCCCCGGAGGTGCGCACCCACGTCCCGAGCTCGTGGGTCAGCTCGGCGGAGGACCCGAGCAGCGCGTCGAGCAGCAGCACGCGGCCGTGGAAGTGGTGGTGCTCGTGCTCCGCGGTGAACCCGATCCCGCCGAAGGCCTGCAGGGCCCGCTGGCAGGCACGCATGCCGTTCCGGCCGGCGAGGGCCTTGGCCGCGTCGCCGAACCTGGGAGGCGGGTCCCGTCGCAGCGCCACGGCGCGGCGCACGACCGCCTCCACGGCGACGCAGTCGGTCGCCGCCCAGGCGAGCAGGTGGCGCAGGGCCTGGAAGGTGCCGATCGGACGGCCGAACTGCTCCCGCGCGCCGGCGTACTCGACGGCGAGGTCGACGACGCGCTCCGCGGCGCCGAGGAGCTCGGCGGAGGCGCCGACGCGGGCGAGGTACGTGGCCCGATCGCGCAGCGGCGCTGCTGCGCGATCGGGCAGGTCGGGGGCGCGGCCGTCGAGGTCGACCTCGAGCTCGACGACGGTCGTGCGGCCCGCGACCACGACCGGCTGTGGTGCGGCGGCGTCGGCGTCGAGCACGTGGGTGCCCCGGCCGGGCGCGTCCAGCAGGAGCCGGCGCCCGCCGGTGTCGCCCACCGCGACCCACACCTCGCCGCGCCGCGGCGTGTCCCGCCGGATGGCGGCGATGACCGTTCCCTGCTCCACCCCGAGCGCCGTCGCGAAGGGTTGTGCGAGCAGGCCGCCGAGCGCGGGGGTGTCGGCCAGCGCCCTCCCCTGGGCCCGCAGGGCCGAGAACACCGCCGCGGCCGCCTCGTCGTCATCGAGCTCGGGCAGCAGCTCCCAGAACGAGAGCCGGTCCAGGGCGGCGTCGCCGCGCTCGGAGGACATCGCGCGGGCCGCCGTGCTGAGGAACTCCGCCTCGGGCGGCGCGTCGGGCACGGCGGCGAGGCTCATGGCAGCGCCAGGATCTGCTTGGCGATCGTGTCGAGCTGCATCTGCTGGGACCCGCCGTACACGGTGACGATCCGGGAGAACAGGTACTCCTGGCGTCGCACCGCGACGTCCGCGTCCTGCACGCCGACGGCGAGGTCGGTGTCGTTCGCGAGCACCCGGTCGTGCACCGACTGCTCCGCCGCGCACAGCAGGAGCTTGGTGAACGCGGCGCGTGGTCCCAGCACGTCCCCTGCGGCGTGGGCCGCGACGCCCTCGTACCCGGTCGCGGTGACCGCGAGCAGGTCGAGCAGCGCATCACCGAGTGCGGCGTCGTCCCGCCCTGCCGCGTGGCGGGCGCAGTCCAGCAGCTGCTGGTACTGGAAGCAGTGCCGGAACCAGGCGAACGTGCCCCGCTCGTGGCTCAGGATGTGCATCGCCACCGCCCACCCGCCACCCGGCTCGCCGACGACGCGGCCAGCGGGGACCCGCACGTCGGAGAAGTGGACCTGTGCGAGCTCGTCGGTGCCGTTCGCCTGCACGATCGGGAGGACCTCCACGCCGGGGTCGCGCAGGTCGACGACGAGCGCGGTGAGGCCCCGGTGCCGCGAGGCTGCGTCGCCGGTGCGCGCGAGCAGCAGGCACCACGTGGCGTAGCGGGCCCAGCTGGTCCAGATCTTGGTCCCGTTGACGACGTAGGCGTCGCCGTCGAGCACCGCGGTGGTGCGCAGGCTCGCGAGGTCCGATCCGGCGTCGGGCTCGGAGAAGCCCTGCGCCCACAGCTCCCGCCCGGAGAGGAACGCGGGGAGCAGCTCGGCGACGAGGTCCCGCGGACCGTCCGCGGCGAGCACCGGGGCGAGGATCTCGAGGTGCTCGAACAGTGCCATCCCCTGCACGCCCCTGCGGGCGAGCGCCTCCCACATGGCGGCGCGGTGCAGGATCGTGCCGCCCGTGCCGCCCAGATCGACGGGCCAGCCCGCCCGTGACCACCCTGCGGCGTGCAGCTCGCCCATGAGCGCACGCATCACCTCGACCCTGCGCTCGTAGTCGGGCTCGGGCTCGCACGCGGCGACCAGCGCCGGTGGTGCCGCGTCGAGCCAGGACTCCAGCCCCCGCACGTACTCGCCGAGCTCGGGCACGGTCACTTCGGCGGGAAGCGCAGGGCCCCGTCGAGGCGGATGTTCTCGCCGTTGAGGTAGTCGTTGCGGACGATCGACTCGACGAGCAGCGCGAACTCCTCGGGCCGCCCCATGCGCTTGGGGTTGACGATGTTCGCGACGAGCGCGTCCTTCATCTCCTGCGGCGCGGACTCCATCAGCGGCGTGCCCATCGTGCCCGGGGCGATGGCGCACACGCGGATCCCGATCGGGGCGAGGTCGCGGGCCAGCGGGAGGGTCATGCCGAGGATCGCGGCCTTCGCGGCGGCGTAGGCGAGCTGGCCGGTCTGGCCCTCGATGCCGGCGATCGACGCGGTGTTCACCACGACGCCCCGCTGCCCCTCGCCGTCGGGCTCCCGAGCGGCCATCGCCGCGGCGGCGAGGCGCGTCACGTTGAAGGTGCCGACCGCGTTCATCGACATGGTGTCGATGAAGCCCTGCTTGTCGTGCGGGGTGCCGTCGCGCCCGACGGTGCGCCCGGCGATCGTGGCACCACCGGCGACGTTCACCACGATCGACAGCGCACCGAGCCCCTCGGCGGCGGCGATCGCCGCGGCGACGTCGTCGTCGTCGGTGACGTCCCCGCCCACGGCCACCGCCCGCTCGCCGAGCTCCGCGGCGAGCTCCTTTGCCCGGGTGCCGTCACGGTCGAACACCGCGACGCCGACCCCGAGGTCGACGAGGTGGCGGACCGTCGCGGCCCCCAGACCGCCCGCGCCCCCGGTGACGATCGCGGCACGTCCTTCGAGCTGCATGTGGTCCCCCCGGATCCCTTCCGGCGTGCCCCTCACGCCGGACGAGCGAAACGTAACGGAACGACGGTGGCCAGGGGGTCGCCCGTTCCACTCAGCGGGCTCCCCCGGAGCGCTCCAGCATGCGGGCGAGGTTCGCCCGGAACGCCGGCTCGTCGAACGATTCGGACTCCGCCTCCACGACCGGTCGCAGCGAGCGCTCCACCACGCCCCGCAGCGTGCCGTTGAGCGCCGCCTTCGTCTCCCTGACCGCCTGCGGGGGCAGCGCGGCGAGCCGCCCCGCGAGCCCGGTGGCGACCTCGACCGAGGTGCCGGCGGGCACGACCCGGTTGGCCAGTCCGAGCTCCAGCGCCTGCGCCGCCGGGACCCGGTCCCCGAGCAGCAGGAACTCCTTGGCGCGGAGCAGGCTCGTGAGCAGCGGCCAGGTGAGCGCGCCGCCGTCCGCGGCGACCAGGCCGAGCATGACGTGCGGGTCGGCGAAGTAGGCCGCCTCGTCCATGACCACGAGGTCGCTCATCGCGGCGAGGCTGCACCCGAGGCCCACCGCGGGGCCGTTGACCGCGGCGACGATCGGCACCGGGACCGTGGTCATCGCCTCGACGATGTCCACCGCCTCGGCCATGATCCGCTCGCGCAGCGACGGGTCGTCGCTCATCCGCCGCAGCAGGTCGAGGTCGCCGCCGCCGGAGAAGGCCCGCCCCGCGCCGGTCAGCACGATCGCCCTGACCCGGTCGTCCGCCGCGAGGCGGGGCCACACGGTGGCGAGCGCGCCGTGCAGCGCCTCGTCGGTGGCGTTGAGCGCCGCGGGGCGGTTCAGCGTGACGCGCGCGACGCCGTCGTCGACCGACACGAGGAGCACGTCGCCGTCCACCGTCGTCCCCTCACCCATCGGCGCGCACCCGGTCCTTCACCGCGGGCACGATCGGCGGGGCGTCCTTCCAGTGCGGGACGCCGTCGGCGGGCTGGGCGACGGGGAAGCGGTCGTCGTGCACCTGTGCCCAGTGCGAGTGGTTCAACTCGTGCAGCGTGAAGCAGGCGTTGAGCGCGTTGTGGAAGCCCATGTTGTCGACGCTCTGATTGACCGCCTCCTTGATGAGCAGCGCGGCCATCGTCGGCATCGTCGCGATCCGCCGGGCCAGCTCCACGGTGCGGTCCCCCAGCTCCTCCGGCGGGAACACCTTCGACACCATGCCGAGCTGGTACGCCTCGTCGACCGAGAGGGAGTCGCCGGTCAGCAGCAGCTCCTTGGCCTTGCGGGGCCCGAGCTCCCACGGGTGCGCGAAGTACTCGACGCCGCACATGCCGAGCCGGGTGCCGACGACGTCCGCGAAGACCACGTCGTCCGCCGCGACGATCAGGTCGCAGGCCCACATGAGCATGAGGCCCGCGGAGTACACGGGGCCGTGCACCTGGGCGATCGTGATCTTGCGCAGGTTGCGCCACCGCCGCGTGTTGTCGAAGAAGTGGTGCCACTCCTGGAGCATCAGGCGCTCGGCGCCGTCCCGGGTGCCGCCGTTCTCCTGCCAGGAGGGGTGGTGCAGGATCTCCTCCATCGAGACCTTCGAGCCCAGGTCGTGGCCGGAGGTGAACATCGGGCCGACGCCGCCGAGGATCACGACGCGCACCTCGTCGTCGCGCTCGGCGCGCAGGAACGCGTCGTTCAGCTCGACGAGCATCCCCCGGTTCTGGGCGTTCCGCGCCTCGGGGCGGTCCAGCAGGATGCGCACGATGCGGCCCTCGTCGAGGGGCTCGTAGCGGACGTACTCGTAGTCGGTCATGTGGTCGGTTGCTCCCCTCGTCGTGGGCGGGGTCGACGCCCCGCCGCGCGGATCGCCCTGCTCGTCACCCGATGTGCACCGGCAGCGTCTCCCAGCCACGCATGGTCGAGGTGTAGACGCGGCGGGCGGCGTCGTCGTCGACCTCCCAGTCCGGGAAGCGGTTCAGCACCTCGTCGAGCGCGATGCGCCCCTCGAGCCTCGCGAGCGACGCGCCGAGGCAGAAGTGCAGGCCGTGCCCGAAGGTCAGGTGCGGGTCCGGGCGGTGGATGTCGAAGCGGTCGGGGTCCCGGAACCGGCGTGGGTCGCGGTTGGCGGCCGCGACGACGAGCAGGACCGCGCTGCCGGCGGGGACCGTCGTGCCGTGCAGCTCCACGTCGGTGGTCACGTACCGGGCGATGCTCGCCCCGGTGGGCTCGTAGCGGAGGGTCTCGTCGACCACGGCGGGGAGCAGCTCCCGGTTCGCCGCGACCTCGCGGCGCACGTCGGGGTGGTCCCCCAGCAGCCTGCCCAACCAACCGATCAGCCGGCCGGTGGTCTCGAACCCGGCACCGGCGATCACGCCCACGAAGACCAGCAGCTCGTCCCGGGTGAGCCGCCGCGTCACGCCGTCGACGTCGGTGAACTCGACGTTGAGCAGCTCGGTGACCAGGTCGTCGGAGGGGTTCCGGGCGCGCCAGTCGACGTAGTCGGCGAAGCTCTCGGCGGTGAAGTACCGGTCCTTGCGGACCGGCATCGGCGTGCCGGGATCGGACTGCAGCCGTCGGTCGGTGCGCTCGCGCTCGGACTCCTGCATCGACTCGGGGATGCCGAGCAGCATCCCGATCGCCCGCATCGGCAGCTCGTTGCCGAGGTCGGTGACGAAGTCGAAGCGGTCCGCCCCCTCGAAGGGCTCGAGGCAGCGGATGCAGTACGCCCGGATCTTGTCCTCGATCTCGCGCATGCGCCGCGGCGTGAACGCCCGGCCGACCAGCGCCCGGTGGATCGTGTGCTCGGGCGGATCCTCGTTGATGAACATCCCCGAGGGGATCACCGGGTTCGCCTTGATGACCTCGAGGATGTTGCCGCGGGCCGAGCTGAACCGCTCGTGGTCCTTGAACGCCGCCTCGACGTCCGCGAAGCGGGTCAGCGCCCAGAAGTCCTTCTCCTCGTTCCGGTAGACGGGTGCCTCGTCCCGCAGCCGCCGGTACACCTCGTGCGGATCCGGCTCGAGCTCGATGGTGTACGGGTCGTAGTGCAGCTGGTCGCTCGCGAGCATGTCGGACCCCCCTTCGCGTGCAGACTGCTGTGCGACTGCATAGCACGCCGTGCCGGTGGACGAGACCGAAGTGCTCGGATTTCGGGAACGCGGTTCTCCACTGCGCTACCGTCCGCCCGGGATGAGCGACGTCGACGCCCGGGACTTCTTCACCGACACCGAGCTGCTCGAGGACCCCTACGACTGGTTCCGGGCGCTGCGCGAGGAGTGCCCGCTGCGGCGCGAGCCGCACCACGACGTCGTGATGGTCACGGGCTACGACGAGGTCGTCGCGATCTACAACGACACCGAGCACTTCTCGTCGTGCACCTCGGTGACCGGGCCGTTCCCGGGCTTCCCCGTCCCGCTCGACGGGCACGACGACATCACCGAGCTCATCGAGCGGCACCGCGACGAGCTGCCCTTCAGCGACCAGCTGCCGACGCTCGACCCGCCCGTGCACACCGCCCACCGCGCGCTGCTGGCCCGGATGATCACCCCGAAGCGCCTGAAGGAGAACGAGCGCTTCATCCGGCGCATCGTCGACGAGCAGCTCGACCAGGCCCTCGGGCCGGACGGGCGCACGGAGCTGGTCTCCCGGTTCGCCGCACCGCTCGCCATGCTCGTCGTCGCCGACCTGCTGGGGGTGCCCGAGTCGGACCACGACGAGTTCCGCGAGGCGATGCTGGAGCAGGCGGGCACCGTCGGCAGCACCGAGGGCGAGGACATGCGCCACTCACCGCTCGCGTACCTCTACGACAAGTTCAGCACCTACATCTCGGACCGTCGGGCGTCGCCGCGCGAGGACGTGCTCACCGGCGTCGCCACCGCCACCTTCCCCGACGGGAGCACGCCGGAGGTCATCGACGCGGTGCGGGTGGCGGCCAACCTGTTCGCCGCCGGCGGCGAGACGACGGTGCGCCTGCTCAGCACCGCCGCGATGCTCATCGCGGAGGACCCCGAGCTGCAGGCGGCGCTGCGCGCGGACCGGGAGCTGGTGCCGAACTTCATCGAGGAGTGCCTCCGCTACGAGGCGCCCGTCCGCGGCGACTTCCGCCTCTCCAAGGTGCCCGTCACGGTCGGAGGGGTCGACCTCCCCGCCGGCACCACGGTGATGCTGCTGAACGCCGCCGCGAACCGGGATCCGGCCAAGTTCACCGACCCCGACGTGTTCGACCCCCGGCGCGAGAACGCACGCAGCCACGTCACGTTCGGCCGTGGGGTGCACACCTGCCCCGGCGCACCGCTCGCCCGCGCCGAGGCGGTGATCAGCGTGAACCGGCTGCTCGACCGCACCTCCGAGCTGTGGATCGACGAGGAGCGCCACGGCCCGCCCGGTGCCCGCCGGTACCGCTACGTGCCGACGTTCATCCTGCGCGGCCTGACGCGCCTGCACCTGCGGTTCACCCCGACGTGAGGGTCACCGTCGACGTCGACCTCTGCGGCGGCCACGGCGCCTGCGTCGAGGCCTGCCCCGAGGTGTTCCGCATCGGCACGGACGGCTGGTCCGAGGTGCTGGTCGACGCGGTGCCGCCCGGGCTCGAAGTGGCGGTGCAGCGGGCCCACGACGAGTGCCCCACACGCGCGATCCTCGTCACCGCCGACCAGGAGTGACGGAGGGGGCCATGCCGTTCGAGGGCACCACTGCGATCGTGACCGGCGCCGCGTCCGGCATCGGGCTCGCGATCACCGAGGCGCTCTCGGCGCGCGGGACCTCGGTCGCGATGCTGGACCTCGGCAAGGACGCCCTCGACGAGCACGTCGAGCGCCTGCGCGGCGAGGGCCGCACCGTCGCGGGCTACGTCTGCGACGTGACCGACCGACCGGCGGTGGAGTCGACGGTCGAGCGAGTCCGGTCCGAGCTGGGGGTGCCGCTGATCCTGGTGAACAACGCGGGGAAGCCCCTGTTCCGGCCGTTCCTGCGCATCTCGCTCGAGCAGTGGCAGGAGGTGCTCGACGTGAACCTCACCGGCACCTTCCACCTGTGCCAGGTGGTGCTGCCGGGCATGGTCGAGGCGCGCTGGGGCCGCATCGTGAACATCTCCTCCTCCAGCACGCACGGCGGCCAGCCGTACCTGTCGGGCTACGTCGCCGCCAAGAGCGCGGTGGTCGGTCTGACCAAGTCGCTGGCGCTCGAGCACGGGCCCGACGGCATCACGGTCAACACGATCCCACCGGGGTTCATCGACACCCCGATGCTCCGCGCGGACGCGGATCGGGGGCGGTTGGGGCCGGGCGGCATCGAGGAAGCGGTCGCGCGCACGCCCGTGCGGCGGATCGGCGAGCCCGAGGACGTGGCCAACGCGTGCGTCTTCCTGTGCCAGGACGAGTCGTCCTACATCACCGGCCAGGTCATCGGGGTCAACGGCGGGCGCAACACCTGAGCGGTCCGACGCCGGCGTCGCCTACCCCGGCACGAACCGGTCGCGCAGCGCCCGCTTCGCGAGCTTGCCGGCCTCGGTGCGGGGCAGCTCGTCCGCGAAGAACCAGCGGCGGGGCACCTTGTAGCTGGCGAGGCGGGCCCGGCAGTGCGCGCCGAGCTCCTCCTCCAGCCCCGCTCCGCTGCGGTACCCGGGCGCGGGCTGCACGACGGCCGCGACCGACTCCCCCCAGTCCGCGTCGGGCACGCCGAACACGCCCGCGTCTCGCACCGCCGGGTGGTCGAGGAGGACGCCCTCCACCTCCGCCGGGTACACGTTCGTGCCGCCGGTGATGATCATGTCCTTGGCCCGGTCGACGATGAACAGGTAGCCGTCGTCGTCCAGGTAGCCGACGTCGCCGAGCGTGAACCGCTCACCCCGGAAGGCCTGCGCGGTCTGCTCGGGGTCGTCGTGGTAGGTGAACCCGACGCCGTTGTCCACGTAGACGTGGCCGACCTCGCCCGGCGGCAGCTCGTTCCCGTCATCGTCGAGGATCGACAGCCGCACGCCCCGCACCGCCCGTCCGACCGTGCCCGGGTGCTGCAGCCAGGCGTGCGGCTTCGCGATCGTCGCCGCGCCCTCGACACCGCCGTAGGTCTCCCAGATGACCGGCCCCCACCACTGCATCATCTGCTCCTTCACCGCCCGCGGGCAGGGGGCCGCGGAGTGCACGATCGAGTGCAGACTCGACAGGTCGTAGCGGGCACGAACCTCGTCGGGGAGCTGCAGCATCCGGTGGAACTGGGTGGGGACCATGTAGCCGGTGCGGATGCGGTGGCGCTCGATCGCCGCGAGCGCGCCCTCCGCGTCGAAGCGCTCCATGATCACCAGCGCGTGGCCGACGTTCAGCCCGCCCATGTAGTAGGCGTGCGAGCCGCCGTGGAACATGCCGGTCGACACCAGCATCGGCCCCTCGAACGGCCGGAAGTCGAAGGCCCGCCCGAACACCGCGGCGTCGTTCGCGAGCTGCCCGACGTCGCCCTCGGGCAGCGGCCGACGGATGCCCTTCGGCGCCCCGGTGGTGCCGGAGGTGTAGACGAACAGCCCGCCCGGGCGCCGCTGCTCCGGCACGCTCGTGGGGTGCGGGCTGCGGGCGGCGTCCAGGCTCGTCCAGCCGTCGACCTCGCCGATCGTGAGGACCTCGACGTCCGCGAGGTCGAGGCCCTCGAGCAGCGGGGTGAAGCGAGCACCGAGGACGAGGATCCGGGCGTCGGAGTGGTCGAGGATCGCGCCCAGCTCGTGCGCGGTCAGGTGGGTGTTGAGCGGGACCAGGTGCAGCCCGCTCTCGTGGCACGCGAGCGACGCCTCGATCAGCGTGTTGCCGTTGTCGGCCATGACCGCCACCGGGCGCCCCGGGCGTGCGCCGAGCGCCCGGAAGAGGTGCACGAGCTGGTGCGCCCTGCCGGCGAGCTCGCCGTAGGTGAGCGGCCCGTCCGGCCCTGCGAGCACCGCGGGCGCATCGGGGTGGTCCTCCGCGAGCCACCAGAAGCCGAGTCGGCGGTCCCACGGGTGGGCCGGCCGCGCTGGGGTCATCAAAAAATAGTAACCGAATTTACGGCGGCGACTAGGGTCCGGGCATGGACGACGTCGACGAGTACCGCGCGCGGGTGCGGGCGTTCCTCGACGCCCGCTACGAGCTGCTCGACCCCCTGGCGGACGACCGGCGAGAGGACATCATCTCCCGCACCCCCGACGGCGAGCAGGCCTTCGTCGACGACGCGGTCGCCCTCCAGCGGGAGCTCGCCGCCGCCGGCCTGGCCGCTCCCCACGTGCCGGAGCAGTACGGCGGGCTCGGCCTCACCCGGGCGCACCTGCGGGCCCTGGAGGACGAACTGCGGCGCTACGACGCGCCGTCGTTGCGACCGCTGCGGATCGGCATGCACCTCGTGCTCCCGACGCTGCTGCACGCCGGTTCCGAGGAGCAGAAGCTGCGCTACCTGCCCCCGCTGATCCGTGCCGAGGAGCAGTGGTGCCAGCTCTTCTCCGAGCCCGACGCCGGCTCGGACCTGGTCGCGCTGCGCACCCGTGGCGAGCGGGACGGGGACGACTGGGTGCTCGACGGCCAGAAGGTGTGGTCGTCCTACGCGGCGCGGGCGGACCTCGGGTTGCTGCTCGCCCGGACGAACCCGGACGCGCCGAAGCCCCAGGCGGGCATCACGATGTTCGTGCTCCCGATGCACGCCCCCGGCGTGACCGTGCGGCCGCTCGTCGACATCACGGGCGGCGCCCACTTCAACGAGGTGTTCCTCGAGGGCGTGCGGGTGGGTGCCGGTGCGGTGCTCGGACCGGTGGACGGGGGCTGGTCGGTCTCGCAGGGCACGCTCGGCGGCGAGCGTTCCGGCTACATGGGCGGCTCCGGAGGGGGTCGCCGCCACCGCCAGGTGGTGCGCGCCGCGGCGGAGGCCGACCGGCTCACCGACCCGGTGGTGCGCCAGGGCATCGCGCGCGTCGTCACCGCCGAGCGGCTCCTCGAGTGGTTGCGCGACCGCTACGCCGCGGGCTCGCTGTGCGACGGGCACCCCGCGGCCGCGTCGATGATGAAGCTGGCGGGCGGGTCGCTCGAGCAGCAGTGCGCCGAGCTCGTCGCGGACATCGCGGGTGCGGCCGGCCAGGCGTGGGACCCGTGCGACCGCGACGGGGACGTGGTCGCCCACGACCTGGCGGCGACCCGCCAGGCGCGCATCGCGGGCGGCACCCACGAGATCCAGCGCAACCTGCTGGGCGAGCGGGTCCTGGGGCTCCCCCGCGAGCCGGCGTTCAGTTCGCGGGCAGGATCCTGACCGGCTCGTCCGGGTCGCGGGCGTCGATCGTGTACCGCATCGTGGCGTCCCAGTGCGCGACGGCGCCCGCCTCGTCGCCCGCCTCGATGAGGTCGAGCAGCTTGCGGTAGCCGCGGACCGCCCGCCGCATGAGCGGCTGGTCGAACCGGTCGGTGTTGCGGGTGTAGTAGGCGCGCACCATCTGCTGGAGCAGCTTCGTGAGCGTCGTCAGCGTGCGGTTCCCCGAGCTCTCCACGAGCGCCTCGTGCACGCCCGCGGCGGCGAGTCCGAAGGCCATGGCGTCGTCGCGCTCCGCGGCGTCCGCGGCCACGTCGATCGCGGCCCGCAGCGCGTCCAGGTCGGCGCTGCGGTGGTCCCTCGCCAGCCGGCCCGCGATCTGGGGTTCGATCAGCCGCCGCGCGTCGTCGAGGTCCGACACCGAGGTCCCCTGGAGCTGCAGCGAGATCGCGAGCGCCGTGGAGATCGGCTCGAGGTCCGGGTGGGTCACGACCGGGCCACCCCCACGGCCACGGCGGATGGTGATGAGCCCCTGGGACTCGAGCACCCGCAGCGCCTCCCGCAGCGTGGTGCGGGCGACCCCGAACTGGGCGGTCAGGTCCTCCTCGACGGGCAGGCGCTCACCCTCGGCCAGCTCGCCGCTGAGGATCCTGTCCCGCAGCTCCTCGGCCAGCACCGCATGGGTCTTCCGCTTGCGCCCGTCGGTCCGCATCGGAAATCAGTCTACGTTTTCCACCCGTGAGCACCGGCACCCACGACACGATCGAGTTCGAGGTGCGCGACCACGTCGCCACGATCACCCTCGACCGGCCGGAACGCATGAACGCGTTCGACCGCACGATGTGCGAGGAGCTCCGCGCCGCGTGGCAGGTGGTCCGCGACACCGACGAGGTGCACGTCGCGGTGCTGCGCGCCAACGGCGACCGGGCGTTCTGCACCGGCCTCGACGTCAAGGAGGGGGCGTGGTGGCGTGAGCACAACATCTGGAACCACGAGGACCCCGGCACCTGGATCGGGCCCCGCTCCAACAAGGTCTGGAAGCCCGTGGTGTGCGCCGTGCAGGGCATGTGCGCCGGCGGCGGGCAGTACCTGGTCAACGAGTGCGACATCGTCATCGCCTCCGAGGACGCCACCTTCTTCGACCCCCATGCGAACGGGTCGATCGTCTCGGCGGTCGAACCGATCGGCATGCTGCACCGCGGGGTGCCGCTCGGTGAGGTGCTGCGCTGGGCGCTGATGGGCTCCGACGAGCGGATCTCCGCCGAGACCGCACGCTCCATCGGCCTGGTGACCGAGGTCGTGCCCGCCGCGGAGCTGCGCGCCCGCGCCGCGGACATCGCCGCGCAGATCGCCGGCCGCGACCCGATCGCCATCCAGGGCACGGTGCGGGCCATCTGGGAGTCCCTCGAGATGCCACCCGCGATGGCCAAGCAGAACGGCCTGCTCTACACCCACATCGGCAACCGGCCTCCCGGCGAGCGCCTCGCGCAACCCCGCAGCGAGCGCCCGCCCCACGTGCGCTGAGGTCCCCGCAGCGGCTCAGTCGGGCTCGCCGCGGAGGCGGTCGATCTCGTACTGCAGCATCTCGGGGATCGAGGGTGCGGGCGGCTCGGGCAGCACGACCGCGCCGTGCTCACGGCTCGGCAGCAGCACCACGGCGCTGCCGGGGCTGGTCACCGTGCCCCGCTGGTTCGTGACCCTCACCTCGAGGTGCGCCTCGCTCCGCACACCGTGCTCCGTGTCGACCTGGCGCAGGTCGACGACCTCCCCGCTCAGCCACGACGTGTCGCCGATGAAGTTGAAGCGACGGTGCTGGCACTCCAGCTTCCAGAGCCACGCGTCGTCGCCCATCCAGTCGGTGACCAGGTGGCACAGCCAGGTCTCCCGCAACCCGCCGTAGTCGTAGGAGGTGGGAAGGCCCAGCTCGCGGGCGCGCTCGGGCTCCCAGTGGAGGCGCTGCACGGTGTCGGGCACGTTGAGCGAGTTCGGTGGGTAGAGCCCCGGGGCCTTCTGCCGCACCTTCCACGCGAGCCGGAAGCTGCCGGGCGGGGTGAGCTGCATCCCCCAGCCGAGGTGCCACACGACGATGTCCGTCGTGGTCAGGGGGCCCTTCACCTTGGGGTCGAGCCGGTCCCCCACCCGGACGTCCTCGAACCAGCGCGGCTCCGCCCCCCGGCGGCGCTCCGCGGCGTAGGCCGCGTCGATCTCCGCGAGCTGCTCCGGGGTGTACGGCTCCGGGGCCTCGTGCTCCTTGCGGCGCTCCCTCGAGGCCCGCCGCTCGGTGTTGACCCAGGTCCCCCTGCGGATGGCGTGCAGCCGGTCGTGCTGGTCGGCGTAGATGAAGTCATGGGTCACGTGCGCGCTGCGACCGCCGAACTCGCTGCGCTTGTCGAGCACGCCGACCTGGGCCCGCAGGCAGCGGAGCCGGTCGCCGAGGGTGAGCGGGCGCCACCACTCGAAGGCCATCACGGCCTGGTACGACCCGAGCCCGGCGAACGGATCGCCCCGCAGCAGCTCCTTCTGCTCGGGCGTCGGTGGTGGCGACGCGTCCTCGCCCATCGTGTACAGGAACGTCGGCGGTGCGATGAGCCCGCCCCAGCGGGTGCGGGCGGCGTACTCCTCGTCGCAGTAGAGGGGGTTGTCGTCGCCGTAGCCGTAGGCGAAGTGCCGCAGCCCGTCGCGTGACACCTCGAGGTTGTGCGGCAGGTTCGGCAGCCGGACCGGCACCCCGATCCGGGCGCGGGAACGCTCGAAGCTCTCGTCGGTGAGCACCCCGTGGTCCACGTCGCGCCGCTCGGTCACCCGCTTCCTCCCAGCATCTCCACGATCGACTCGGCGTACGCCCGGGCCCGCTTCGGCGAGACCATGAACGACGGCACCGAGTGGAAGCGCAGGTCCGGGAGCCGCTCCCTCGCAGCGAGCCGGTCCCGGGCCTCGGCGGTGGTGCCGTACACCGCGATGGCGTCGACCATGTCGGCGGGCACCGCGGCGGCCATGCGGTCGAGGTCGCCGGCCCGGAACGCGTCGCGGACCTCCGCGACCGCCGCATCCCACCCGTGCAGGGAGGTCAGCGCGTCGTAGGTCTTCACCGTCACGTAGAAGCCGACCATGAGGCGTGCGTCGCGCTCGGCGCGCGCGGGGTCGGTGTCGTCGACGGAGGTGATCACCCAGCCCCAGCGGTGCAGCGAGCCCGGATCACGGCCCGCGGCCTCCGCCCCCTCGGCGAGCCCCGGGTCGACCACCTCGGTCCACCACCGGTCGGTGAAGAGGCCGTGGCCGATGATCCCGTCCGCGACGCGCCCGGCGACGCGCAGCATGCCGGCGTTGAAGGCGCCGAGGACGATCGGCACCTCGATCTCACCCAGGACCGGCGCCATGATCGTGGCGTCGATCGGGTAGAGCTCGCCCTCGTGGCGCACCGGCCGGCGGTTCGGTGCGCGCAGGTACGCCCTGACCGCACCGACCAGCTCCGCCATCCTGGTCAGCGGTCGGTCGGCCGGCGCGGCGAACCAGTCCTCGTTCATGCGGCGCGTGCCGGACCCGAGGCCGAGGAACGTCCTGCCCGGTGCGAGCCGGTCGGCGTGGCGCATCGCGGAGGCGTGGACGAACGGCGAGCGGGCGAAGGCGTACGCGACGCCGGTGCCGACCCGGGCGGTCGTCGTGCTCGCGGCCATCTCGGCGAGCGACACGTACGCGTTCGTGTCGACGAACTCACCGGTGCAGAACGCCGCGCACCCCGCCCGTTCGGCGACGCGCCCGACCTCCGGGCCCGGCCACCGCATTCCCCAGCCCATCACGACCTCCTCAGCTCGCGGAAGGGCACCTCGGCGTCGACCGCGGGCTCGCGGGGAAGTCCGAGGGTGCGCTCGCCGACGATGTTCCGCTGGATCTCGTTGGTGCCCCCGCCCAGCGAGGGCACGAACGACGACAGCCCCGTGCGCACCACCCGGCCGCCGTCGGGGGCGGACTCCCCCGTGAGCGTCGCGTCGGGCCCGCACAGCTCGAAGGACAGGTCACGCGACTCGTGCGCCAGCATCGCGAGGTCGAGCTTCAGCAGGGAGCCGTCGAGCGCGGTCGGCATTCCCGCCCTCGCCAGGTCGCGCAGGCGGCGGCCGTTGTGGCGGTGCACCTCGCTGTGCACCCAGTAGCGCACGACCCGGTCGCGCAGCGCCGGGCGCTCGTCGAGCCGGCCGTGGCGCCGGGCGAGCTCGATCATCGACCCGGCACCGAGCAGGGGCGCCTGGCGTCGGGGGGCGCCGCCGGCCGCCCTCCACTCCTCGACCAGCTCGCCGACCGGACGGTCGAGGTTGCCGGCGATCGTGCCCGCTTCCACCACCACGGCGCCACGGGGTGCCCGCGTCGAGGTCGCGGCACGCTCGTGGGCGAGGGTGGTGCGGGCGACCTCCCAGCCCCGGCCGACCTCGCCGACCACGTCGCCGACCGGCACGCGGGCCTCGGTGAGGAAGACCTCGCAGAACTCGCTCGCACCGTTCATCTGCACCAGCGGCCGCACCTCGACCCCGGGTTGGCGCATGTCGAGCATGAGGAAGGTGATGCCCCGGTGCTTCGGGGCATCGAGGTCGGTGCGGCACAGCAACATGCCCCACTCGCTGAGGTCCGCCTTGGAGCTCCAGACCTTCTGGCCGTGCACCACCCAGGTGTCGCCGTCGAGCTCCGCGCGGGTCGACAGGCTGGCGAGGTCGGAACCGGCGCCGGGCTCGCTGAAGAGCTGGCACCACTGGGTGCGGCCCCGGGCCATCGGTGCGACGAAGCGGGCCTGCTGCTGCGGGGTCCCGTGCTCGATCAACGTCGGCCCGCCCATGTTCGGGCCGTTGCCCGCCGGCGCCGCGATCGTCCCGGCCGCGGCGAGCGCCGCGGTGACCGCGCGGGCCTCGGCGGCCGTCGCGCCGCTGCCGCCCAGGCCCTCCGGCCAGGTCGGGAACGCGTAGCCGGCCTCGAACAGCCGGTCCCACCACTGCGCGAGGGTCAGCTCGGGCGCCCAGTTGCGCTCGACCCACTCCCGCACGCGCTGCACCGACCCCGCCCCGTGCCGGCCGTCCTCGCGTACGCGCTCCCCGTCGGCCATCTACCCTCCGGATCGTCGCCCCCGAAAATGGGTGACTATATTCTGGCGTGGCGGGGGACGCCGCGCCGCCTGCACGGCACTCGCACCCACCGAAGGCGGATCGCTGGACGATGGACCTCTCCCTCACCGAAGACGAACAGGATCTGTCCGACCTCTGCAGGGACTTCGCCCAGCGCGAGATCGCGGTGCGTGCGCCGGCCGCGTGGGAGCGGGCCGAGTGCCCGACCGACCTGCTGCGCGAGATGGGTGGTCTCGGCCTGCTCGGCATGCTCGTGCCGGAGCGCTGGGGTGGCATCGGCATGTCGACGGTGGGGTTCGTCGCGGCGCTCGAGCAGCTCGGGCAGGCGGACCAGTCCGTCGCCGCCGCGTTCCAGGCGCACGTCACGATCGGCTCGATCCCGCTCCTGCTGTTCGGCTCCGACGACCAGCGCGAGCGCTGGCTCCGACCGCTCGCAGAGGGGCGCGCCCTCGGCGCGTTCGGGCTGACGGAGCCCGACGCGGGCTCCGACGCCCGCGGCATCTCGACCCGCGCCGAGCGCTGCGACGGCGGGTGGGTGATCAACGGGCGGAAGTCGTTCATCTCGAACGCGGGCACCGACATGTCGCTCGGAGTGACCGTCCTCGCGCGCACCGGCTCCGGCGAGCGGGGACCGCGGTTCGGCAGCTTCATGGTCGAGCGGGGCACGCCCGGGTTCACGATGGGCCCGAAGATGCCCGGCATCGGCTGGCGTGGGCTCGACACCCGCGAGCTGTACTTCGACGACGTGTTCGTCCCCGACGACCACCTCGTCGGGGACCCGGAGCTCGGCCTGGGCCAGTTCCTCCAGGCGCTCGAGGTCGGCCGCATCTCGATCGCCGCGCTCTCGCTCAGCCTCACCCGGGCGGTGCTCGACCTGTCCCTGGCCTACGCGACCGAGCGGCAGCAGTTCGGCCAGCCCATCTCGCGGTTCCAGGCGATCCAGTTCAAGCTCGCCGACATCGCCACCGAGCTGGAGGCGGCCCGGTGGCTGACCTACCGGGCGGCCTGGCTGCGCGACACGGGCCAGCCCTTCCGCAAGGAGGCGGCGATGGCCAAGCTCAAGGCGAGCCGGGTCGCGGCCTGGGCCGCGTCGGAGGCGGTCCAGGTCCACGGCGGGATCGGCTACATGCTCGACTCGCCGGTCGCGCGCTTCTACTGCGACTCGAAGGTGCTGGAGATCGGCGAGGGCACCAACGAGATCCAGCACCTGGTCATCGCCCGCGAGCTGGGTTGCTGAGCCCCGGGTGGCCGAGCGAGGGTCAGGGCGCCGCGTAGCCCCCGTCGACGACGAGCGCCGCGCCGGTCGTCCATGCGGAGCCCTCCCCCGCCAGGTACGAGTAGGCGCCGACGACGTCGTCCGCGGTGCCGAGGCCGAGCGGGTGCCGCGCGGCGATGTGGTCGAGCGCCTCCGGCGGCAGGTCGTCGTGGATCGCCGAGCGGAACGTGCCGGGGCAGACGCAGTTCACCCTGATCCGGTCGCGGGCGTACTCGAGCGCCGCGACCTTCGCGAGGTGGACGACCCCGGCCTTCGTGACGCAGTAGGGCGCGGCGTGGCTCCACGCGGTCAGGCCGGACACCGACGCGGTGAGCACGATCGACCCGCCGCCCTGCGGGCGCATGACGCCGACCGCCGCGCGCACCGCGTTGACCGAGCCCATCACGTTGGTCCGGAACGCCCGCTCCCAGTCCTCGGTGGACAGGTGGTGGATCCGGCCGTTCGGCGAGAGCACCCCGGCGTTGCTGATGAGCACGTCGAGGCGACCGAAGCGCTCCACCGCATGGTCGACGACGGCCTCGACCTGCTCCAGCTCACCGACGTCCGCGAGCACCGTCTCGACGCCACCCGTCGGCTCGCTCACCGCCGCCACGGTGCGCTCGAGCGCTTCCCCGCGCAGGTCGCTCAACACGACGTCGGTGCTCGGCTCCGACGCCAACCGCGCCGAGATGGCCGACCCGAGCGCCCCTCCGGCACCGAGGATCGCCACCACGCGTCGCTGCTCCCCCATCTCCACCCCTCGCCCGAGCCGGGCCGTCCGGCGCGGCTGCTGCTTGGCGGGCCCACCCTACCGGAATAGGTTGGACTGATCGGTACACGGGGGGACCTCACCTACGAGGGCACGAGCCGCACCGTCGACACCCCGGCGGGCGAGCTGCACTACCACGAGGCGGGCGACGGCCCGCCCCTGCTCCTGCTGCACGGCTCCGGGCCGGGCGTCAGCGCCTGGGCCAACTTCGGGGCGAACCTCGGCGCGTTCGCCGAGCACTTCCGCAGCATCGCCCTCGACTTCCCCGGCTTCGGCACGAGCCACCCCTGCGACGAGAGCCCACTGGCGGCCGCGCCCCGCGCGGTGACCGACCTGCTGGACGCGCTCGACCTCCCCGAGGTCGCGATCGTGGGCAACTCGATGGGCGGCAACGTCGCGGCGCGGGTCGCCGCGTCGGAGCCGGAGCGGGTGCGCCGCCTCGTCACCATCGGCGGCGTCGGGACCGCGCTGTTCAGCCCCAGCCCACCCGAGGGCGTGAAGCTGCTCGTGCAGTTCGTCGAGGACCCGACCCGGGAGCGGCTGGTCGCCTGGATGGAGGCGATGGTCTTCGACCCGTCGATCCTCACCGACGAGCTCGTCGAGCTCCGCTGGAAGACCGCGCAGGACCCCGCGGCGCTCGAGGACGTCCGCCGCATGTTCAACCCCACCACGCTGGCGGCGATGCGGCGGGCGCCGCTGGGCGCACCGGACCAGGTGGCGGTCCTCGCGAGGATCAAGGCGCCGACGCTGGTGACCTGGGGCCGCGACGACCGGGTCACCCCGCTCGACAACGTGCTGGTCCCGATGCGCGTCATCCGCAACTGCGAGGTGCACGTGTTCCCCGACTGCGGGCACTGGGCGATGCTCGAGCGCAAGGACGAGTTCGAGCGCGTCGTGCTCGAGTTCCTGCGGCGCTGAACGGCTACTCCGCTGGCGGCGGAGCGACCTCGAGCGGGCGGCGGTAGGACACGTCGCCGCGGTCGCGCCGCGGCTGCAGGTCGCCCTGCCCGCGTGGAGCGCCGCCCTCGAGCCTCCCCTCCCACTCCATGACGACGACCCGGCGGGCGATGCGCCACCCGCCCCCGCGCCGCTCGAGGCGGTCGACGTACCGTCCGCCGCTCAGGAGGAGGCGCCCGTCGTCGCGCCGCAGCACGCACAGGTAGTAGCTCTCGGCGTGCGCGTCGTCCCCGTCGAGCTCGACGCTGGTGTTGGTGACGTAGCGCTGGTAGCCGGGGAACGGCCGGTGCGCCGCCCCGAGGAACTCGACCAGTCCGTCGAGCCCGCCGGCATACGGCCCGTGCCGTTCGACGGCGTCGTCGTGGTACGCGGAGCGGAGCAGCTCCTCGTCACCCCGGTCGACGCCCCGGGCGTACCGGTGGACGCAGTCGACGATCGCCTGGCGGTCCAGCAGGCCGCGCAGCGCCGCGACCTCGGCCTCGTCCAGCCCGTCGCCGCCGTGCCCCATGGCGGCAGCGTACGTGCGGCCGGGGTCCGGGCCAGGCGGACATCCCGGCGGGTGAGACGAACGGTTGACCCCCGAGGGGGCCCTCGGTAGCTAGGTAGTCGTGACCGACGCGGCGATCCGACAGGCGACACCGAGCTTCGACGGCGACGTGGATCCGGAACGTGTCCCCGAGCGCTACCGCTTGGGGCCTGCGTTCGTCCCGAAGGGCCGCTACCTCGACGTCGACTACCTCCGGCTCGAGCTCGAGCTGCTGTTCCCCCGCACGTGGCTCATGGCGTGCCGGCTCGAGGAGCTCCCCAGCATCGGCAACTACGTCGAGTACCGCATCGGCGACCGGTCGGTGCTGATCGTCCGCGAGTCGAAGGACTCGATCCGGGCCTACCACAACGCCTGCCGCCACCGGGGCACCCGCCTCGCCGAGGGTCGGGGCCGGGTGGGTTCGATCATCTGCCCGTTCCACGGGTGGCGCTGGAACCTCGACGGCTCGATCCGCCTGGTGCTCGACCCCGAGGAGTTCCTGCCCCGCTCCGAGGAGGACCTCGGGCTCCAGCCGGTGCGCTGCGAGGAGTGGGCCGGGTTCGTGTTCATCAACATGGACCCCGACGCGCCGCCCCTGCTCGAGTACCTCGACCCGGTCCCCGAGGTCGTCGCGCCGTTCCAGCTGCAGAACATGCGGATCCGCTGGTTCAAGGGCACGATCGTCCCCTGCAACTGGAAGACCGTGCTCGACGGGTTCCTCGAGGGCTACCACATCCCCGGCACGCACCCGCAGCTCAACCGGCCCGACCGCGACAACCTCAACCCGGCGACGATGAAGGAGATCGAGACGCTCCGCAGCTGGTCGCCGACCTCCGTCTACGAGCGCCACTCGATGTACCAGAGCCTCGGGGTGAAGCAGCGCCAGAAGAGCCGGCTCGACAAGGACCCGGCGCGCCGGCCCGGGGTCGGTGGCTCGGATCCGCGCGAGGGCATCGCGGGGGCGGTCGAGTACATCTACCAGGAGCTTCGGGGGCTGGAGACCGAGCGCAGCGTCCGTGCCGCCGAGCTGCTCCGGAGCTCCGAGGTGCCCGAGGGCATGAGCGCCGGCGAGTACCACCTGCAGCTCTACCGGCAGCTCGCCATCGAGGACGGCCTCGACTGGCCCGAGATCACCCCGGAGCAGTGGGCCCGGGCGGGCACCGCGTGGCACGTGTTCCCGAACATGATCGTCCTGCCGAACCAGGGCTCGTCGCTGGTCTACCGGTCCCGGCCCAACGGGCTCGACCCCGACAGCGCGATCTTCGAGGTGATGTGCCTCGAGCAGATCCCGGTCGCCCGGTACGGCGACAAGTGGGAGGTCACCCCGGAGTTCCACGAGGACTACCGCGACGGCGACCTGGGCCGGATCCTCACCCAGGACCTGGACAACACCGAGCACATCACCGTCGGCATGCACTCGCCGAGCTTCGACGGCCTCCGGCTGAGCACCGAGCAGGAGATGACGATCTACAACCACCACCGCGTCGCCGACCGCTATCTGTGGGGGACGTGACCACGCCCCCACTCCGCTCGCTGAGCGACCTGCTCCGCGACGTCATCCAGCTCGCGTACGTCACCGATGACCTCGACGCGGGCGTCGAGTGGCTCCAGTCGACGCTCGGGACCAGCCGCTGCCACACCATGTACGCCTCCTCGCTCGGCGGGACCGTCGTCGTCGACGGGCAGCCGGCCGAGGAGTGGGTGATCGACGCGGCGCTCGTCAACGCCGGGCCGACCAACATCGAGCTCATCCGCCCCGTCAGCGGCGCGGTCGACCTGTACCGGAGCGCGATCCGCCCCGGGGCGCCCGCGACGTTCCACCACCTGGGCGTGCGGGTCGGCGACCTCGACGAGGCGACCCGCCTGCTGCACGCACACGGCCGCGACTGGGCACAGCACGGTGCCACCGAGGGCGCGGTGCGCTTCGGCTACCTCGACCTGACCGCCGAGCTGGGCCACCACATCGAGGTGATGGAGCTCGGACCGGGCATGCAACGGCTCCTCGCCGCGCTGGAGGCCCGCTCGAACCGATGAGCGGGACGCAGGGTCCGGGAACGCTGTTCTGATCGTTACAGAACCGCGTTCTCCACCGTGGTACGCTCGGGCTCCTACTCCAGGGGGGCTGAGAATGGAGACGAACGTTCGGACTCGTACCTTCGAGCCGGCCGGGGGGCAGGCCCCGGACCGCAAGGACGACTGCGCCGACGGCGGGCGGAGCCTGGTCGGCAGGATCGCGGCGATCATGGACTCGTTCGACCAGCAGGACCCCGTCCTGTCGCTGGTCGAGCTGAGCCGCCGTTCGGGCCTGCCCAAGTCCACCGCGCACCGCCTCGCGGAGCAGCTGCGGGCGATGGGCTGGCTGGAGCGCTGCCACAGCGGCTACCGGGTCGGCATGCGGCTGTTCGAGCTCGGCGGCCTCGCCGCCAAGCAGGCGCAGCTGCGCGACCCCGCCCTGCCCCACCTGCACGCGCTCGCCGGCCAGACCGGCCTGGCGGTGCAGCTCGCGGTGCTCGACAGCGACGAGGTCGTCTACCTCGACCGGGTCACCGTCGGCAGCTACCGGCTCCCGACCCGCCAGGGCGGCCGGATGCCCGCGTACTGCACGGGCCTCGGCAAGGCGATGCTCGCGTTCGACGACGCCGCCGCCCAGCGGGTGGCCGAATCCGAGCTGCCCGCGCGCACCGCGCACACGATCGACTCACCGGCGAGCCTGCGTGCGGAGCTGGAGCGGGTCCGCTCCACGGGCGTCGCGTTCGACCGGCAGGAGTCCTACGACGGGCTGGGCTGCGTGGCGGCCCCCATCCGCAACTCCGGCCGGGCGATCGGCGCGGTCTCGGTCACCGGGCCGATCAACCGGATCGACTGGGACTCGTTGTCGACCGCGGTCCGCGTCACCGCGACGCGCATCTGGAACGACCGGTTCCCGCCCAGCCCGGCTCACGCCTCGAACTGAGCGCGCACCGAGCCGAGCCCACGGAAGCGGGCCTCGTAGGTCCGGCCCGGCTCGACGGGTGCGAGCGGGCCGAGCGAGCCCGACAGGATCACCTCGCCGGCCTGCAGCGGCGCACCCCGCTCCGCGACCGCGTTGGCCAGCCAGACCACCGCGTTGACCGGGTGGCCGAGGCACGCCGCCCCGGTGCCGGAGCTCACCCGCTCGCCCTCGCAGGCGAGCTCCATCTCCAGGTCCCGGAGGTCGTGCACGTCGGTGAGCCGCCGGGGGGAGCCGCCGAGCACGAACAACCCGGACGAGGCGTTGTCCGCGACGGTGTCGAGGATCGAGATGTCCCAGTCGCGGATGCGGCTGTCGACGACCTCGATGGCGGCGACGACGAACTCGGTGGCCCGCAGCACGTCGCTCGCGACGACCGGCCGGTCCGGGAGGTCGCGGCCGAGGACGAACGCGACCTCGGCCTCGACCCGCGGCTGCAGCAGCCGGCCCCACGGGATGGGATCGGAGTCGCCGTAGGCCATGTCGGCGAGCAGCACCCCGAAGTCCGGGGTGTCGACGCCCATCTGCCGCTGCACCGCCGGCGAGGTGAGCCCGATCTTGCGACCGACCCTGCGGATGCCGGCGCGGCTCGTCTCGACGACGCGCTGTGCGATCAGGTACCCGTCGTCGATCGTGCCCTCGGGCAGCAGCCCGCGCACGGGCTCGCACGGGGTGCGGCTGGCTGCCGCCTCGACGAGTCGCCGGGCGGCCTCCTCGTGGGCGTCGGTGAGCGTCATCGCTGCGGGGGCGGGGTGAACCGGTGACCCCAGTAGGCGCCCGCGGTGATCTCGTAGCTGGGCCGCTCGACCTCCACCCGCAGCCCGTCGCAGCCGACCTCGATCGCGTAGCCCTCGGGTGAGTACACGTAGAACGACACCATCCGGTCGTTCGTGTGGCGGCCGAGGGTGTGCATCATCGGGACGTCCATGCGGTGCGCCCGGTCGAGCGCGCGGCCGACGTCGTCCAGCGTCGCGACCTCGAGCATCAGGTGCAGCAGCCGCCCGGGGCCACGCTGGGTGGTGATGCCGAGGGTGTGGTGGCGGGGGTTGCACCCCATGAACACCACGCGGCCCTTCGCCATCGTGTTGCGCTCCACGAAGCCGAGCACCCGGGTGTAGAAGTCGCGGGCGGCGTCGCCGTCCTCGGCGGAGACGATGACGTGCCCCATGCCCATGTCGCCGGTCACGAACGCCGACACCTCGGGCGTGTGCAGCGGGCGGTGGTCGAGGAACGGGCCGTGGAACAGCTCGACCGCGTTGCCCCCCGGGTCGCAGAAGCGGACCATGCCGCTGACGCGGCGCTCCTCGCATTCCTCGGGGGTCCCGTCGGTGACCTCGATGCCCTCGGCGCGCACGGCGTCCGCGAGCGCGGCCAGCTCGGCGCGGTCCATCACCTCGAACCCGATCGCCGTGGTCGCGGGGGCCTCGCCGGGTGAGACGACCAGGCGGGCGGGGAACTCGTCGATGCGGTAGTAGGCGGATCCGGGATCCGCGCCCTCGGTGGGCGCCATGCCGAGGAAGTCACCCGCGAAGCGACGCCACGCGTCCACGTCGGGCGTGGACAGGCGCACGTAGCCGAGTGATCGGACCCCCACGGGGCGGAACGTAGCACCGGCGCCTCCGGCGCCCCCGGGCCGCGTCTCGCCGAACGGAACGGGCCCTTCGCGGGGCGGGAGCCCATCGGTGACGATGGGCACATGACGTCCTCCGCCGTGATCGTCGGATCGGGGAACATCGGCACCGACCTGATGTTCAAGCTGCTGCGCTCCGAGCACCTCGAGCTGCGGGCGATGGTCGGCATCGACCCCCACAGCGAGGGGCTGCGGCTCGCGCGGGAGCACGGCGTCGAGGCGGTGGCGGACGGGGTCGACTGGATCTTCGACCAGCCGGAGCTGCCCGACGTGGTGTTCGAGGCGACCTCCGCGTACGCGCACCTGGCCAACGCCGAGCGCTACCGGGACGCCGGCATCCGGGCGGTCGACCTCACCCCGGCGGCGGTCGGCCCCTACGTCATCCCGGTGGTCAACCTGACCGAGCACCTCGACGAGCCGAACCTCAACATGGTCACCTGCGGCGGCCAGGCCACCATCCCGATGGTGTGGGCGGTGTCGCGGGTGGTGGACGTGCCGTACGCGGAGATCGTCGCCACCGTCGCGTCCCGCTCGGCCGGGCCGGGCACCCGGGCGAACATCGACGAGTTCACGCGCACGACCTCCTCCGCGGTCGAGGTGCTCGGCGGCGCGGACCGCGGCAAGGCGATCATCATCCTCAACCCGGCGGAGCCGCCGCTGATCATGCGCGACACGATCTTCTGCCAGGTCCCCGACGACGCGGACCAGGCGGCGATCGAGGCGTCCATCGACGACGTCGTCGCGCAGGTCCAGGGGTACGTGCCGGGCTACCGGCTCCGGCAGCGGCCCCAGTTCGACCCCGCCTCGCCCGGGCGACCGGCCCGCGTCGCGATCTTCCTCGAGGTCGAGGGGGCGGGCGACTACCTGCCGCCGTACTCGGGGAACCTCGACATCATGACCGCGGCCGCGGCGAAGGTCGGCGAGGAGCTCGCACGCCACACCACCCGCACCGAGGTCAGCGCCTGATGCCCTACTCCGACGAGCTCGACATCCGCATCACCGATTCCTCGCTGCGGGACGGCTCGCACGCGAAGGGCCACCAGTTCGACGCCGCCATGGTGCGGGACGTCGTCACCGGGCTCGACCGCGCCGGCATGCCGGTGATCGAGGTGACCCACGGCGACGGCCTCGGGGGGTCGTCGTTCAACTACGGCTTCGGGCTCGAGGACGAGCGCGTCCTCATCGCCGCCGCCGTGGAGGCGGCCGAGCGGGCCAAGATCGCGGCGCTGATGCTGCCCGGGGTGGGCACCAAGGACGACATCGTCGCGGTCGCCGACCTCGGCGTGTCGGTGATCCGCATCGCGACGCACTGCACCGAGGCCGACATCGCGGAGCAGCACTTCGGACTGGCCCGGGAGCAGGGGCTGGAGACCGTCGGGTTCCTGATGATGGCGCACTCGGTGCCGCCCGAGGTGCTCGCCGCGCAGGCGCGGATCATGGTCGACTCGGGCTGCCAGTGCGTCTACGTGGTCGACTCCGCCGGGGCCATGGTGCTCGAGCAGGTGACGGACCGGGTGGCCGCGCTGGTGGCGGAGATCGGCAGCGAGGCCCAGGTGGGCTTCCACGCGCACGAGAACCTGGCGCTCGGGGTGGCCAACTCGATTCTCGCCCACCGCGCGGGGGCGACCCAGATCGACGGGTGCACCCGCCGCTTCGGCGCGGGTGCCGGCAACACGCCGAGCGAGGCGCTCGTCGCCGTGTGCGACAAGCTCGGCATCCGCACCGGCATCGACGTGCTGGCGATGTTCGACGTCGCCGAGGATGTGGTGCGCCCGATCATGGACACCGAGCCGGCCCTCGACCGGTTGGCGCTGATCATGGGCTACGCGGGGGTGTACTCCTCGTTCCTGCGCCACGCGTACCGGGCAGCGGAGCGCTACGGGGTCTCGGGCGCCGACATCCTCCTGGAGTGCGGCGAGCGGCGGCTGGTGGGTGGCCAGGAGGACCAGATCATCGAGATCGCCGTGGGCCTCGCCTCGGACCGCGAGGCGGCGAGCCGCTAGTCGTCGGTCCGGTCGGTGGGCAGCGGGTCGCCGGCCATGTCGAGCGCGGC
>CBFGTJ010000006.1:0-39727 GCA_965651815.1 uncultured Microthrixaceae bacterium
CTCGAACCCACGACCCCCTGCTTGCAAAGCAGGTGCTCTAGCCAGCTGAGCTACGCCCCCGGGAGTCGTCGATCCTACCTCGCACCCCCGGGGCTTCCCCACGCCACTGGGCGACGTCACAGCGAAGCGTCGCCGCCTCCCCCTCGACGCGCTCCCCGCCGGTGGCCCACCCCGCGAGGCGCAGCGGCGCCGGGTACGGGTCCGCGTCGCGGGGCACCTCCAGCGGGCGGAGCAGCCGGAGCGGGTCCTCCCGCACCGAACGTTCGGGCCCGGGGTCCGGGTCGCCCGGCGGGAGCCGCACGACGCCGTGCACCCTCGCGACCTCGTCCAGCTCGGCGTCAGTCGGCCACACGTTGTGCCGGCACCCTCCCAGCGCGTCGCCGCCCTTCGACTGCTGTGCCATCACCGGCGCGCGCCTGCCGGGCGTGCCGCACCACCGGTGGCCGAGGCCGAGCCAGTGGCCGACCTCGTGGTTCACCAGGTAGTGCCGGTACGACTCGGTGGACCCGGGCCAGCTCGGCGTGGCCTCGACCCACCGGGTCTCGTTGATCACCACGTCCGACCCGACCCGGCACGACCACTGCGGGCTGCACCCGGGGCTGAACGACGGGAGCTCCGGGGCGGCCGACAGCCACAGCACGAAATCCGAGCTCCCCGTGGTGCGCCGGAACTCGATCGACCCGCCGAGGGACCAGCCGCGGGGGTCCGACAGCGTGCGATCGACCTCGCGGGCGAACTCGCCCACATCCGCGGCGACCGGCCCCTTCGTCGCGATCCGGTAGGTGTAGGTGACGCCCGGCTGGCACGCTGCCAGTCCCAGACCGAGCAGCACGGCGACCAGCGACCGTGCAACGCCATTGGCGAAGCGCATCGCGAGCCCCCTTCCGGTTCCCTGCGCGTCGCACTCTACGGAGCCGCGACCGCCCGGTGGCGGCACCTCTGCAGCAGGGTCCGGTCGCCGTTCCAGGACCGCGGCCGCGTCAGGGCTGCGGTCGGGTCAGGGCTGCGGCCGGGTCAGGGCTGCGGCCGGGTCACTGGCGCAGCTCACCCTCCGCGACGAGCCGCTCCAGGGTGAGCTCCGGCTGCTCCTGCTCGAGCCGCTCCAGCCAGTAGGGCGACTCGAACAGCGCGAGCAGCGTGCCGTCGCTGCGCCGGAGCACGTCGACGCCCTGCATCGCACGCAGCGTCGGGGCGGACGCCTCGTCGGTGCGCCGGGCGACCCGGTAGCGGGTCCGCGTCAGCTCCACCGGCGCGCCGAACTCCGACTCCAGCCGGTGCTTGGCCACCTCGAACTGCAGCTCGCCCACCGCCGCGAGCACGGGCGCCTGGTCGCCGAAGTCCGGGTCGCGCAGCACCTGCACGACCCCTTCCTCGTCGAGCTGGGTGATGCCGGTGCGGAACTGCTTCGACCGGCTGACGTCCGTGGTGCGGGCGATCGCGAAGTGCTCCGGTGCGAAGCTCGGGATCGGGGGGAACGTCACCGGCACGTCGAGCCACAGGCTGTCGCCGACGCGGACCTCGGTGGCGTTGACGAGCCCGACCACGTCACCGGGGAACGCCTCCTCGATGGTCTCGCGCTCCTGCCCGAACACCGAGTGCGCGTACTTCGTGGCGAACGGCTTGCCGGTCCGGTCGTGGGTCACGACCATGCCCCGCTCGAACCGCCCGGAGCACACGCGCAGGAAGGCGATGCGGTCCCGGTGCGAGGGGTCCATGTTCGCCTGCACCTTGAACACGAAGCCCGAGAACGGCGCGTCGAGCGGACGCTCCTCGCCCTTGACGTCGACCCGGGGGGCCGGGCTCGGCACCTCGTCGATCACCGCGTCGAGCAGCAGCCGGACCCCGAAGTTCGTCAGCGCGGAGCCGAAGAACATCGGCGTCGTCTCACCCGCGAGGAACATCTCGGCGTCGTGCTCCGCTCCCGAGAGCAGCTCGAGCTCCTCGATGCTGGCGGTCCAGGCGTCGCCCTCCTCGACCGCCGCCCGCTCCGCGGGGACGAGCTCCTCGGCGGCCTCGGTCGCGCCGTGGGCGGTGCGGGTGAAGCGCACGAGGTCGCCGTTGCGGCGGTCGACGACGCCGCGGAAGTCGCCCGCGATGCCGACCGGCCACGTGACCGGGGTGCAGATCAGCCCGAGCTTCGCCTCGATGTCGTCGATGATCTCGAGCGGGCTGAGCCCCGGCCGGTCCCACTTGTTGACGTAGGTGAGGATCGGCAGGCCCCGGTCCCGGCAGACCTCGAACAGCTTGAGGGTCTGGGACTCGATGCCCTTCGCCGCGTCGAGCACCATGACCGCCGCGTCGCACGCGGTGAGCACCCGGTACGTGTCCTCCGAGAAGTCGCGGTGGCCGGGGGTGTCGAGCAGGTTCACGACGCAGTCGCGGTAGGGGAACTGGAGCACCGTCGAGGTGATCGAGATGCCCCGCTGCTGCTCGAGCTCCATCCAGTCCGAGGTGGCCGAGCGGCGCGCGCCCTTGGCCTTGACCGAGCCGGCCTCGCGGCCGAGCGCGCCGCCGTAGAGGAGCAGCTTCTCGGTGAGCGTGGTCTTGCCCGCGTCCGGGTGCGAGATGATCGCGAAGGTCCGGCGGCGTGCGGCTTCGGCGACGGGATCGGCGTTCGACACTCAGCCCGCCGGGGGGACCGCGGCGTCGACCGCGGCGATGAGCGCGGCCGTGCGGGGGTCGCCCGCGAGGCCGAAGTGCATCTGGTTCATCGTGTAGCCCACCGCGAGGCGCCGGTCGGGGTCCGCGAAGCCGACCGAGCCGCCCGCGCCGTAGTGGCCGAACGAGCGGGGACCGGCGAACGGCGAGAAGTCGGAGTGCCGCATGAACCCGAGGGCGAACGGGATCGGGAACATCAGCACCGCGTCGGGGCCCTCGACCTGGGGCTGGATCGCCGCCTCGAGGGTCGCCTCGTCGAGCAGCCGGATCCCGTCGACCTCGCCGACCATCGCGGCGTACATGCGCGACAGCGACACGGCGTTCGTGACGCCGTTGGCGGCGGGGATCTGCGCCGACCAGGTGCGCGGCTCGTTCCAGACCTGCTCGTCCGCCGCCGCCCCGCCGGGCGCGGACAGCGCCCTGCCCGCGAGGTTGCCGGGGCCGAGGAGCTGGTCGAGCATCTTCACGAGCCCCGCCGGGGGCGAGTCGTCGCCGGTCGACGCGCCCTCCTCCGCGGCGAGCACCGGCATCCCCTCCGGGAGCCGCATCGGGATCAGCTTCGAGACCCGCGCGTGCTGCTCCTCCGGGGTGCCGATCCAGAAGTCGAGCCCCAGCGGGCCGGCCACCTCCTTCGCGAAGAGCTCGCCGATGCTCGTCCCGGCGACGCGGCGCACCACCTCGCCGACGAGCCAGCCGTAGGTGACCGCGTGGTACCCGTGCTGGGTGCCGGGCTCCCACAGCGGGGTGGTGTCCGCGAGTGCGGCGGTCACCGTGTCCCAGTCGAGCATCTCCTCGTAGGTGAGGCGTGCCTCGGTGTCCACGAGCCCGGACCGGTGCGACAGCAGCCACGACACCGGCACCTGCTCCTTGCCCTTCGCCCCGAACTCGGGCCAGTACTCCACCACCGGGGCGTCCAGGTCCAGCTCGCCGCGCTGCGCGAGCAGGTGGGCGCACAGGGCCGTCGCGCCCTTCGTGGTCGAGAAGACCATCTGGAGGGTCCGGTCGTCGTAGGGCTCCTGGGCGGTGGTCACGCCGCCGGTGAGGTCGACGACCAGCTCGCCGTCGACGTGCACGGCGAACGCCGCGCCCACCTCACCGTGCTCGACGAAGTTCCGCTCGAACGCCGCCTTCACGCCCTCGAAGCCCGGCGCGACGGTGCCCCTGATCTCGGTCATCTGGTCCTCCCGATCGACCCGTCGAGCGTAGGCGCGGCCGGTGCCGCGCGTTGATCGGCGTTCAGTCGGGAACGACGGTGAACCGGGCCCGCCGCAGCTCGACGCGGCCGTCCGCGTACGTGACCGCGGCGGTCAGCACGTGCTCGCCGGCAGGGAGGGGCTCGGGTGGCGTGGGCTGCGGGTCGTCGCCCTCGCCGGGGAACGGCGCCCACGGCTCGACCCGGTCGGTGACGACGTCGCCGTCGTCGAGCACGAAGTCCACCCGCACGGCGTCCGGTGCATCGAGCAGCACCTCGAACTCGCCGCTGACCTCGGCGCCGTCGAGCAACGACCGCTCGTCGCCGTCCTCGGCGCGCACGAACAGGCCGTCGGGATCGAGGTTCGCCGGGTCGGCGGGGACCGTCGTCGTCCCGAGCACCACCGGTGCCTCGATCGCGGGCGGGCCCTGCTCCTCGCGCGCCAGGTGCGCCTGCACGGCCATGGGGACCGCCACCGCGGCGGTCAGCACGGTCGAGGCGGAGAAGGCGAGCAGGAACCGCAGCGACAGCGGCTCCCTCGCCGCTCGTAGCGCGCGGCGCGGCGTGCTCTCCTCCACCGGCTCCATGACGGGAGCAGTCTCGCCGAGCGATCCGGGTTCGGGAATGGGCAATAGCCCCGGCTCGGTGGGCTCCGCGGTCGGGGCCTCGGGTGTCAGGGGCCCAGCTGTGGCGCGGTGGGGCGCCGGGCGCCCGTCGCGGTCGTTCCGCTCAGGCGGCGTCCTCATCCGATCCCTGGTGGAGATCGATGATGCCGAGCCGCACGGCGGAGAGGACCGCGTGCGTGAGGCTCTGGGTGTCGAGCCGCCGGTAGATCGCGTTGAGGTGGTTGTGCACCGTCTTCTGGGTGATGCCGAGCTCGCGGGCCACCTGCTTGGTGCTCATGCCGTCGGCGATCATCTGGAGGATCTCGGTCTGGCGCTCCGAGAGCAGCTCCTCGTTGTGCTGCGCCTTCACCGCGGCCTCGAGCATCGACGCGGCGAGCTGGGGGCTCAGCACCTCCTCGCCGGCCATCACGCGGCGCAGCGTGTCGAGGACGTCCGCGAACGAGGTGCCCTTGGAGAGGTAGCCGATCGCCCCGGCCTCGAGCGCGGCACGGGTGCGCGGCGGGTCGTCGTGCATCGTCAGGACGACGACCTTGACGTCGGGGAACTCCTCGGTGATGCGGCGCGTCGCGGTGACCCCGTCGAGCACCGGCATCGTCAGGTCCATGATCACGATGTCGGGCCGCGTCTCGCGCACCAGCTCGAGCGCCTGCTCACCGTTGTCCGCCTCGCCGACCACCTCCTCACCGGCGGCTTCGAGGCCGCGGCGGATCCCGTCGCGCAGGATCTGGTGATCGTCTGCCAGCAGGACCCTCACGTTCTGCCTCCTCGTGCGGCGGTGTCGCCACGCCGCTGGGCCGCATTCTTCCAAGGCGGAGCGCCCACGTCCCAGCCGAGGACGCGATCGCTCATGGACGACCCATCGGCAGGGAGGTGCGGGTTGTTGAACCGTTCGGGACGATCCCGGCGCGGACGACCAGCGTCGTTCCCTCGCCGGGGTCGCTCGAGATGTGCAGCTGGGCGCCGATGACGTCGGCCCGCTCGCGCATGCCCACGAGCCCGTAGGCGGAGTCGCGGACCCCTCTGGCCACCTCGAACCCGCGGCCGTCGTCGTGCACGACCAGCTCGAAGTTGCCGCCCGCGACGCGCCAGTCCACGTGCACCCTCGTGGCGTCCGCGTGCTTCGCGACGTTGTTGAGCGCCTCCTGGAGGATCCGCAGCAGCTCGTTCTCCACGGGCACCGGCAGGCGCGCGTCCGGGTCGGTCACGTGGAACTCCGCGGTCACGCCGCTGCGCTCGGCGAAGCTGCGCACGATCTCGTGGCCGACGTGCGCGAGCGGGGCGTCCTCGGTGACCCCGGACCGCAGCTGGCGCAGGGTCTCCCGCAGCTCGTCCAGCGCGGATTGCACGTCGCGGTGGAGGCGCTCGAGGTCCGCGGAGTGCGTGGGCGAGGACGCCTGGATGCGCTCCAGCTCGAACCCGATGTAGGTGAGCCACTGCCCGAGCCGGTCGTGCAGGTCGCGCGCGAGGCGGACCCGTTCCTCCTCCGCGCCGAGCGACCGGAGGCGGCCGAACCACCTGGCGTTGTCGATCGTGAGCGCCAGCATCTCGGCGAGGCCGGTGAGGAGGCGGGTGTCGCGCTCGTCGAAGTGGAACGGGTTCGGGTGCTCCAGACCCAGCAGGCCGACCGTCGACTTCCGGGTCCGCAGCCGGACGTAGATGCCGCTGCCGCTGCCCGGCGCGATGCGCTCGCCCTCGTCACGGCCGCGCAGGTCGGCGCGCAGCACCGGCTCCGACGCCGTGAGGGCGGTGGCGAGCGGCTCGGGCAGCGACTCGGTCCGGTAGGCGGGTCGCAGCACGCAGCCGTCCGCGAGCTTCGGCACCCACTCGTCCGCGTTCTCGTCCAGCGCGAGCAGGCACACCACCCTCGCCGCGAACGTGTCCTCGATCTGGCGCTGCGCCGTCGTCAGCGCCTCCCGGAGGGTGAGCGAGGTGGGCAGCGTCCTGGCGACGGAGTTCACGAGCGTGAGCAGGCTGTTCGCCTCGCTCAGGGCCTCGACCTGGCCGGCGAGGGCGCTGCGGCGCCGCTCCGCGTCGATGAGCCGGTTGCTCACCGCGGCCGCGGTGAACACCGCGGCCCCGATCGTGAACAGGATCGCGAGGTCGCGCTGGTCGTTCAGCTGGACCGCGAGCCGGGACTCGCTGGTCAGCAGCACGCCCACGACGAGGGCGCCGACCCCGGCGACCAGCGACAGGACGGCGGCGCGGTGCCCCCACCCGAACGCCACGACGACCATCGCCACCATGCCGCAGAAGATGAAGGGGCTCTCGAGGCCGCCGCTGTAGCCGATCGCCACCATGAGCAGGGCGACGTCGAGCAGCGCCGGCAGCCGCTCGATCCACATCGGCGAACCGAGCTTGATCGGGATGATCGTGCGCCAGGTCGTGATGAACAGGCACACGGCGAGGGTCACGACCGTGCTGTACGAACCGTCGAAGACCCGCGGCGCGCCGAGCACCAGGCCGTAGCCGACCGAGCCCCAGCGCAGCGCGGCGATCGCCGGGGACACGGTGGCGCGCACCGGTGGAGGGAGGGCGATGCTCCGGGTCGAGTCGTCGAGCCCGCCGTAGCGCAGGGTGCGCAGCGCGGCGACGGTGTCGTCCACCCGGAGGCCATCTCGCCCACCCGGAGTCATGGTGGGTTCACTGGCAGTCGTGTTCGTCTCCGTGGGCTACACCCTACCGACGGAGTCCCCGAGCGACTCCCGGGCGGTACCCGGAGGCGCCGGGCCCGTGACCTCCCTCCGGGGCCGACCGGCAGGGCCGGTCCGACGGCACGCCTAACATCGCCCGGATGGCGGACGGTGCGACTCCCCTCAGCGAGGGCACCCGGGGCGACGGCATCGAGGAGGTCGTGACGTTCCCGGGCGCCCGCGCCCCTGACCGTCAGCGTTTCGTCGACTCCTGCGGCGTGGCCATCTCGGTGGTCGAGTGGGGCGACGAGTCGGCGCCACCGCTCGTGCTCGCGCACGGCGGGTTCGACTTCGCCCGCACCCTCGACGTGTTCGCCCCGATGCTGGCCGACGCGGGCTGGCGGGTCGTCGCGTGGGACCAGCGCGGCCACGGCGACTCCGCCTGGGCGCACCTCTACAGCTGGGAGGCGGACCTGCGCGACGCCGCCGCGGTCATCTCGACGCTGCCGCCGGAGCCGATGCCGTTCATCGGGCACTCCAAGGGCGGCGGCCTCGTGATGCACCTGGCCAACATGTGGCCGCACCGGGTCTCGGCGCTGGTGAACCTCGACGGGCTGCCCTCGGACGGCGCGATGTCCGACGTGTCGGAGCACGAGCGCACCCGGCGGCTCCGCGACGAGCTGGACGCGTGGCTCGCGCACCGGCGGACGCTCCTCGACAAGCAGCGCCGACCCGGCACGATCGAGGAGCTCGCGGCGCGGCGGGGTCGCATGAACCCCAGGCTGTCGATGGAGTGGCTGAAGTACCTCGTCACGGTCGGTGCGAAGCGCGACCCCGACGGCTGGCGCTGGAAGCTCGACCCGACGATGCGCATGGGCGGCTTCGGCCCCTGGCGGCCCCAGTGGTCGATGCTGCGCCTGCCCGGACTCGGCGTCCCCGTGCTGGGCGTGCTCGGCCTGGAGAGCGAGGTCATGGGCTGGGGCACCCGCCCGCACCACGTGCTGCCGCACCTGCCGCCCGGTGGCCGGCTCGAGGCGCTGGAGGGCGTCGGGCACTTCGTGCACATCGAGCAGCCGCGGCTGATCGCCGACATGGTGCTGGAGTTCCTGTCGTGAGCGCATCCCCCGACGACGAGCGCATCACCTGGCTGCGCCACCACCGCATCGACCTGGCGCTGCACCGGCTGAGCGACGGGGAGGACCCCACCGCGCGGCCGCTGCTGCTGCTCCACGGCCTGGGGGAGCGGACACCCGACCGGGTGCCCGACCACATCAACTGGCCGGGACCGGTGTACGGGCTCGACTTCACCGGCCACGGGCGCTCCACGGTGCCCGTCGGCGGTGGCTACACCTGCGAGATCCTCGTCGGCGACGTCGACGCGGCGCTCGACCACCTCGGCCAGGTCACGATCCTCGGGCGTGGCCTCGGCGCCTACATCGCGCTGCTCACCAACGCGGCCCGGCCCGCTCAGGTGGTCGGCGCCGTGCTCGCGGACGGCCCCGGCCTCGTCGGCGGTGGCATCCACCCCGGGTCGCCCTCCGCGCCGTACCCGGCGCCCGGGTCGGTCTCACCACCCGACCCGTTCGCGCTGATCGAGCTGTCCCGCGACGTCCGCCCGCCGGACTACGCGCAGACCTTCGTGCGGTTCGTCACCGAGCGCAGCGGCCTGGAGCGTCCGCTGATCGTGTCCGCCGTGGTGCGCCCCGAGTGGGTGGAGGCGATCATCGGCCAGCCCGGCGTCGGCCAGGAACCCCTCGACGTCGCGCTGGAGCTCTTCGCCACGCAGGGCGACATCGCCTGAACCACCAGCTGCCCGGGCGGCTGGCCGTTCGGGCCGCTCAGGGGTCGTCGGGCGCGGGCGGCTCCGCCATGCGCTCGAGGATCTCCTCGACCGCGAACCGGGCACCGTCGAGGCGTTCCCGGCAGAGCTCGACGAGCTGCGCGGCCCTGGCGACCCGTTCGGCGAGGTGGTCCACGTCGAGCGCGTCGGACTCCAGCTCGTCGACGATGCGCTCGAGCTCCTCCATCGCCGCGCCGAAGCCCGGCTCGTCCGGCTGCCCGGTCCCCGGCAGGTCCGTGGGGTCCGTCGCGTCGCCCGTCATCTCAGCGATCCTCCTCGTCGCGCGTCGCCCCGTCGACGACCGCGGAGAACGTGCCGTCGGCCAGCGTCGTGGTGATGCGGTCCCCGGCGCCGAGCCCGTCGACGGACCGCAGCACCGCGCCGTCGGGCCCGCGGGTGACCGACCAGCCGCGGGCCAGCATCCTGACCGGGTCGTGGCTGCGGGCGCGCGCGGCCAGCCCGTCGAGGGACTCGCTGCGGCGGCGCAGCAGCCGGTCCGCCCCGGGGCCGACCCGCCGGGCCGTGCCCGTGAGCGTCGCGTCCGCACGACCGAGCACCCTCGGTGCCGCGGACGCCACCCTGGTCGACAGCGAGCGCACGCGGTGCGCGTCGCGCTCGAGGTGGCGCTGCGCGGCACGGGCGGCGTCACGGCACCGCTGCTCGAGCTGCTGGTCGGCGCGCACCACGCGCCCGGACGCCGCCGAGCGCACCCGCACCCACGCGTCGTGCAACGCGGCGTGCGCCTCGCGTGCGGCACCGACGAGGGCCGCCGCGCAGGCCGTGGGGGTCTTGTGGGAGGTGTGCGCGACCTCGTCCGCCACCGTGCGGTCGATCTCGTGGCCGATGCCGGTGACCACCGGGACGCGCAGCGAGGCGATCGTCCGCGCCACGAGCTCGGAGTCGAACGCCGCGAGGTCGGTGCGGGCCCCGCCGCCGCGGACCAGCGCCACGACGTCGACCCTGAGCGTCTCGGCCACCCGCAGGGCGCGCACCAGCGACCGCTCCGCGTCGAGGCCCTGGGTGCGCGCGTCGACGACCGACACCCGGAACCCGATGCCCGACCGGCGGAGCTCGTCGAGGGCGTCCGCGTGGGCGGCGCTGCCGACGCTGGTCACCAGCGCGACCCGCAGCGACGGGACGGCCAGCGGCACCCGGCCGTTCGCGCCGAGCAGGCCGTCGGCCGACAGCGCGGCGAGCACCCGGTCGCGCTCCATCCCCAGCACCCCGAGGGTGAAGGCGGGGTCGATCCACGACATGCGGAGCTGGAGGGTGCTGCGCGCCGGGTAGGTGCCGAGGCGCCCGCGGATGCGGACCTGCACCCCGTCGACCATGCGCACCGCCCCGCCCTGTTCGGTGAGGAAGCGGTTCACCGCCTGGCGCTCACGGTCGAACAGGGTCACGGCCAGCATCGGCCGCGTCGCGTCGTCGGGGGCGCCCGGGTCGACGAGGTCGAAGTACACGTGCCCGCGGCGCGAGCGATTGAGGTTCCGCAGCTCGCCCTCGACCCAGATCTCCTCGGAGAAGACGTGGTCCAGGAGCCCCTCGATCGCGGCGTGCAGCTCGGTGACCGACCAGGTCGGTGAGCGGTCCGCGGTCACTCAGATGCCGGCCGCGTCGGCCGCGGTGTCGCCCTCGGGGATCACCGGCTCGGGCTCGCCGCCGCCCTGGTCGTGGCGCACGACGAGGACGGGGAGGGGGCAGTGCCGCACGACGTACTCGCTGACCGAGCCGATGAGCACCCGGGACAGGAAGCCGCGTCCGTGGGATCCCACGACGACGACGTCGGGCTGGACCTCCTCCGCGACCTGCACGATCGAGCGACCCGCCGAGCCCTCGACGAGGCGGCGGTCCACGATCGAGCGGTCCAGGCCGATGGCCGAGAGGGTCGCGTCGAGCTCGTCGCGGCCCTCCTCGAGGATCGCGTCGCGGGCCCGTTCGGACTCGGCGGGCGACAGCAGGTTGCCCTCGAACCCTCCCGCCCCGGAGTCCTCGACGATGCTCGTGTCGGCCACGCTGAGCAGGGTCACCTTGGTGGGCCGCAGGAGGGCCACCGCCTTGCGGGCCGCGTCCAGCGAGACCTCGGAACCGTCGGTGGCGATCAGCGCGTGCATCGGGTTGCTCCTGGCTCGCGGGGTGGTTCCCCGGTTGGTGGACAACCTACGCGCCGTGCGGGACCGGTGCCGGGCCCCGCGGTGTCGAAAGATGCCCATGTGAGGTCCGTTCACGGTTCATGTACCGTTCACCCGCATGGTTGGGGGAACGAGGGCGAGCGGGATGTCGCGCGACGCGCGGAGGTCGACGGGCGAGCAGGTCTCGCGGCGCACGGTGCTGCGGTGGTCGGGCAGCGCGGGAATCGTCGCGATCGGCGCGATGGTCACCCAGGCGTGCGTGCCCCCGGGCACCCCGGATCCGGACGAGGACGCCAACGGCGTCGTCCTGCTCCCGGGGTTCGAGAGCAGGATCATCGCGGTCTCCGGGGAGCGGGTCCCCGGCACGCGGTTCGAGTGGCGTGCCTTCCCCGACGGCGCGGCCACCTTCCCCGACCCCGAGGTGCCCGGCGGCTGGTACCTGACGGTCAACCACGAGATCCCCGCGGCGGGAGGGGTCAGCTCGATCCGCTTCGCGCCCGACGGCACGATCGTCGACGCGTTCTCGATCTGCCGGAACACCGCGCTGAACTGTGCCGGCGGGGCGACCCCGTGGGGCACGTGGCTCACGTGCGAGGAGTACGACTGGGGCCACGTGTGGGAGTGCGACCCGCTGGGCAGGGAGCCTGCCCGGCGCCGTCGGGCGATGGGCGCGTTCGCCCACGAGGCGGCCGCGGTCGCGAGCGACGGCCGCATCTACATGACCGAGGACCGCAAGGACGGCGGCTTCTACCGGTTCACCCCGGTCGCCCCGGCGGACCTGTCGGACGGGTTGCTCGAGATCGCGACCGGTGACGTGGCCGACGGCAAGGTCACCTGGGTCGAGGTGCCGGAGCCCGATCCGGGGATCCTGGAGCCGCTGTGCCGCAAGCAGGTGCCGGGCACCATGCGGTTCGACGGCGGGGAGGGCATCGCCACCCTGGGCGGCGACGTGTGGTTCTCGACGAAGGGCGACGACCGGGTCTGGCACTACGACCTGGCCACCGAGACGGTCAGCCTGCGGTACCAGGCCGGCGGTTCGAGCACCCTCTCCGGTGTCGACAACCTCTGGATCGACCCGGCGTCCCGGAACCTGTTCGTGGCCGAGGACGGCGACGACATGGAGGTCGTCATGCTGCGGCCCGACAACTCGGTGCTGAGCGTCGCCCGGCTGCCGAACCAGGACCACAGCGAGGTCACCGGGCCGTGCTTCAGCCCGGACGGGCAGCGCATGTACTTCAGCTCGCAGCGCGGACCGGCCGGCCCCCAGCGCCTGCCGCTCGGGGTCACCTACGAGATCACCGGACCGTTCGACGAGCTCCTCGGGCGGGTCTGAGGCCGCTCCGTCGGGTTGGCCGCCCTGCGGTCGACCGACCACGCTGTCGCACGTGCCGCGAGCCCAGTCCAACTCCCTGCAGCGCCGGGCCGTGGCCGTCGCGATCGCGACCGCGGCGTCGCTCGCGCTGCTGGTGCTCGTCGACCCGGCCGGTGCGGCGGCGCTGTCCGCACAGGCGGAGCAGGTGGCGTCGACCGCCATGGCGCCGTGGAAGGCGGCGGTGCTCGGGCTCGTCGAGGGACTGACCGAGTACCTGCCGATCTCCTCCACGGGCCACCTGCTCGTCGTGTCGGACCTGCTCGGGCTCGGCACGAGCGAGGCGGACGTCGACGCGGCGAACACCTACGCCGTCGCGATCCAGTTCGGGGCGATCGTGGCGGTCGCCGGGCTGTTCTGGCGCCGCTTCCGCGAGATGCTGAGGGGCCTCGTCGGCCGGTCCTCCGCTGGGCTCCACCTGCTGGTCGTCCTCGCGATCGCGACGGCACCGGCCGCCGTCGTCGGCTTCGTCGCCGAGGACCGGATGGAGGAGTGGCTCTACGCGCCGTGGCCGATCGTCGCCGCGTGGTTCGTCGGCGGACTGCTGATCCTCGCCCTCGAGCGCGCCGGGTGGATCCCGCGCAAGGGGGAGCGTGCCGAGCCCGACCGCGACCCGGTCCTCGAGATCACGCCGCGGCAGGCGCTGTGGATCGGCATCGCGCAGATCGCCGCGCTGTGGCCGGGCGTGAGCCGTTCCCTCACGACGATCCTCGGCGCGCTGCTCGTCGGCGTCGGCATGACCGCCGCGGTCGAGTTCAGCTTCCTCGTCGGGTTCGTGATCCTGACCGGCGCGAGCCTCTACAAGATCGCCACCGACGGCGGCGCGCTCGTCGACCAGTTCGGCGTCGTCGACCCGCTCATCGGGCTGCTCTTCGCGTTCGTGTCCGCGGTGGTGGCGATCAAGTGGATGATCGCCTACCTGGAGCGCCGGGGGCTGGCCGTGTTCGGCTGGTACCGGCTCGCGGCCGCGGGCATCGCCGCGGTGCTGATCGTCGCCGGCGTGCTGGAGACCTGAGCGCGCTCAGCCCAGCACGTCGCGCAGCACGCGGAGGTCCTCGGCGGCGCGGGGCACCAGCACCTCGGGGCGGTCGTCCTCGGTGAGCAGGCCGTGGGTGAACTCGACGGTCCACGACCCGTCGAAGCCGAGCGAGCGGAGGAGGTCGACCTGCGCCTCGAGCCGCCCGCGCACCTGCGCCAGCGGGGGTGCGTGGTGCGCGGCGTCCAGGAAGTTCACGTGCACGTGCGTGATCCGCTCGCCGTACGCGTCGAAGCGCGCACGCAGGTGGTCCGCCGGCTCATGGGTGTGGACGATGGCCTGGACCCGCTCGGCGGGACCGGTGCGCCCGAGGAGGTCAGCGGCGAGGTGCGGGTCCTCGGCGATGGTGCCCTCGTGGCACTCGCAGAGCAGGCGGACGCCCTCGGGGAGCTCCTCGATCCACTCGACCACCCGCTCGGCGTAGGTGCCGAGTCGCCCGCGGTCGGCGCCCGCGTTGAACTTCACCGCCTCGCTGCCGGCCCGGCGGATCCATCCGGCGGCGTCCGCGCGCGGCGCCGGGTCGGGGTCGTCGAAGCCGACGTAGGAGTTGAACACCGTCACCGGGAGAGGGTGCGCGAGGACCGCGTCGACCTCGGTCGGTGCAGCGGCCGTCAGGTGACGGTCCCACAGCTCGATCCCGTCGAAGCCGGCGCCGGCGATCTCATCGAGCCACCGCGAGAGCCGGATCGTCGGCGCCCCGGAGGGGTCGACCGTGGCCCAGCGGTTCGGCTCGAGCGCCACGGTTCCCAACAGCACGGTCACGCCGGCCACGGTAGGGCGCGTTCCTCGTCATCCCGTGAAGAGGGCGATCCGGTTCGTGCGCACGTCGCTCGGGTCCAGGTGGTGCACGACGCGCGCGCACTCGGCGGCGCGGCCCAGGAACCCCTCGATGACCAGCACGACCGCACCGTCGTCCATGAGCGTCCGAAGCTCGGCGACCTCACGCTCGTAGGACGGGCGCGGGGCGTGGGTGAAGTAGTCGGTGGGGCATGGGACGAGCAGCGCGGGTCGCCCGCTCGCCTGGTACACGACGTCCGGTGCGTTGGTGAAGATCGGCGCGCCGTCCGGCAGCGAACCGACGAGGCGCGCGACGCCGGTGAGGTCGGCCGGCTGCGCCGGATGGCGGAGTGCGTGCGCGAACGGTCCGGACCACGCCGCCGTCGCCACCAGCATCGCCACGGCGGCGGCGCCCCTCCGGGCTCGGGCGGTCGGGGCCGAGGACCAGATGCCCAGGCCCGTCGTCGCGACCAGCGCCAGCGGGACGGCGAGCTGCCGTCCGGTCAGGGCGATGTTCGAGTCGACGGTCACCTGCGCGACGGCGAGGTGGCCGACCATCGCCGCACCGACGATGCCGGGCAGCAGGATGCGGGCGAGGCGGCGACCGTCCCCGTCACGGCGCCACGCCCGCACGGCGACGGCGGCCGTCGCGCCGACCGGCAGGACCAGTGCAGCTCCGCGGACGACGCCGGGCCACGTCGACGGCGTCGTCGCGTCGAGAAGCCCGGTGGCGAGCTCGCGTGCCGCGCCGGTGACCCGCTCGACGCGGGGCGCCCGCCGCCCGCTGCTGGTGCCGGGCAGGAGGACGACGAGCGGAAGCCCGGCCACGGCGCTGCAGGCTGCGGCGCGCAGCACCCGGAAGCGAGGCGACACGACGAGCACGCCCGCCGCGGCGACGGCGGCGACGACCGACGCGCCGACGAAGCGCGTGGTGCACACCGCGGCGCCGAGGGCGACCCCGGCCCACAGGTCGCGCCGGGCTCCCGACTCGATCGCGCGGTCCACGCACACGAGGCAGCCGAGGAGCAGCGCGAGCATCAGCGGTTCCGACAGCGTCGTGGCGTGGAGGAGCGGCAGGGACGCCGCGTCGGCGGTGCAAGCCCGCACGAGGATCGTCACGACCAGTGCGAGGTACAGGGAGGTCCAGCTCGCCGAGTAGGTGCGGCGCGTGAGCACCCCGACGAGGAGGAGGGACATGCCGAACAGCGCGGGGTTGAGGACGTGCGCGACGGCCTCCGGCGCCGCTCCCGTCGACGCGAGCGCCCCTAGGGTCGCGGGGTAGAGGGGCGGCCACTGCCGCAGCGGGAACGAGCCGGCCAGCCGCAGCGCCTCCGTCGGAGGGTGGTGGTCGGTGTAGGGCTCGAACGGGACCGCCAGCCCGGCGCCGCTGCCGAGGTTGTCGGCGGTCCCCGTGTAGACCAGGCCGTCGGGCGTCGTGACCACGCCGTGCCGTGACAGGAGCAGTGCCGTCGTCACCGCACCGGTCGCCGCGAGCAGGAGGGGAGCGACGACCCCGGCGCGACGGGCGCGCTCGACCAGGGCCATCGGCCCTCGTGTTCGCACTGGGTTGCGGGCGGGTCAGCGCTCGTGGCGGTCGCGGGCGATCACGTCGCCGACATCGTCCCGGGTGACGATCTCCAGACCGGTCCAGCCACCGTCCAAGGTGGCGAACAGGTACGCACGGTCCGGGTCGTCGGGGTGCCGCAGCGGCTCGCGCGGGCCGATCGGCTCGCCGTCGTCGGGAACGATCTCCCAGGTCGCGACGTCCTGGCGGAGCCGGCTCGACACGACCACCGGTTCGTCGATCCCCGAGCCCGCGGCGTGCATCGTCAACACGCCCTCAAGGAGCCCGTCGCCCAACGATCCGGCGTCGCACCTCGTGGACCCCGGCGGGATGTCCGCGAACGTGGCCCACGCCGCGTCGGTGCAGTCCGGGCCGATCTCGCAGTCGTACCCGACCATCGAGCGCACGCCGTCCGCGATGCGGGTCTGCACGACGCAGGGGCGACCCGTGGAGTAGGCCCACAGCTCGTGGTCGGCGCCGTCGCCGTCGCGGAGCCGCACCATCAGCTCCGCTCCCGCGGGCGCATCCGCAGCGGGTCGGTCGGTCCGGACCCCCGGGTCCGGGGCGCCTCCGTCGGAGGTCTGCACCGTATGGTCCGACCGCGCGCCGAGCGCCCACCCGCCGATCCCCGCGACGAGCGCGAGGGAGGCCGCCACCAGCCCGACGGTCCGCAGCCGCCGCCCCGTTACCACCGCCGTCCGGCTCGCCGGCAGCGCGGGTGGCTCTCCCACGTCCACCCGCGCGGCCACCGTGTCCAGCGTGTGCTCCACGTGCGCTTCCAGCTCCCGGTCCTGCATCATCCACTCCCCCTGAGGCTCGACAGCGCGCGATGGAGCCGGGACTTCACCGTGCCGACCCGGCACCCCAGCACCTCGGCGATCTGCCGCTCGGACAGGTCCTCGTAGAAGCGGAGGACCACCACCGCGCGCTGGCGCTCGGGCAGCTGGCGGATCCGCTCCCAGGTCTCGTCGACCTCCGGTGGCAGCACGGCGGTGTGCTCACCGAGCGTCGAGGTCCGCTCGCGCGCCTCCCGGAACGCCGCCGTCCGCGCGCGGTTCACGACCGCCGCACGGAGGTAGGCATGGGGGTGCTCGACGCGGGCCCACCGGTCGCGCAGTGCGATGAACGCGTCCTGGACGACCTCCTCGGCGACGGCGTTCGTGCCGGTCAACAGGTAGGCGAGGCGGACCATCGGCGCCCAGCGGCGGCGGTAGAGCGCGTCGAACGACGCGTCCTCGACCGTCACGCGGCGTTCTGGGTGACCCACATCGAACATGACCACACACCGAAGACCAGTGGGCGCACCGAAAGGTTCCATCCGGCCCGGTCGGTGCTCGGTGGGCGCCACCGCCGGGAACGACAGGACCCCTGCCGAGGGCAGGGGTCCCGGTGGCGGAGAGTGAGGGATTCGAACCCTCGGAGGCCTTGCGACCTCAACGGTTTTCGAGACCGTCCCATTCGTCCGCTCTGGCAACTCTCCGGCGACGAAGTTAGTGGGCCGGGCGCCGGGTGGCGAAGAAGGCGCTCAGGGCCTCGGCGCACTCGTCCGCGAGGACGCCGCCCCGGACCGGGAACTCGTGGTTGAGCCGCGGGTCCTGGCCGAGGTGGTACAGGGTGCCGAGCGCGCCCGCGTCGGTGTTGGTCGCGCCGTACACGACGCCGTCGATGCGCGACGCCCACAGGGCGCCGGCGCACATCGGGCACGGCTCGAGCGTCACCACCAGCAGGCAGCCCTCCAGCCGCCAGCCACCCACCCGGACGGCGGCGTCACGCAGCGCCAGCACCTCGGCGTGGGCCGTGGGATCGCCACGGACCTCCCGCTCGTTCCGGCCCTTGGCGAGCACCTCGCCGTGGGGTCCGACCACGACCGCGCCGATCGGGACGTCACCCGCGGCCGCGGCGGCGTGCGCCTCGTCGAGGGCGAGGCGCATCCAGTCCTCGTGGCGGGGATCGGGGGGGAGTACCGCTCCAGGGGGCATCGGGGCACCGTAACGTGGACCGCCCGCCCGGGGGTCCGGACGGGCGGCTGGCGGAGACGGTGGGATTCGAACCCACGGTGAGTTTCCCCACACACGCTTTCCAAGCGTGCCGATTCGGCCGCTCTCGCACGTCTCCGGGCGGAGACGATACCCTTCCTGACCGAGCCGCGTTTTCAGGTGGCGGCCGGGTCCTGTGCAATCGGAGCCCGTGAACCGAGTCAGGGCCGGAAGGCAGCAGCTCTCAGCGGAACCTCCGATGTGCCGCAGATCACCTGGCCGCCTCCTGAGGGCGCGGCGTCGCCGTTCCGGGCGCACGCCGCGGGGCTTGGCCGTCGGACCCCACCACTAGGATCCGGCCGTGGCCCACCAGTCGCTCTACCGCCGGTACCGTCCGCGCCGCTTCGGCGAGGTGAGGGGCCAGGAGCACGTGGTCAACGCCCTGCGCAACGCGGTGGCGAACTCCACCGAGGGGCACGCCTACCTCTTCTCGGGGCCCCGTGGCACGGGCAAGACCTCCACCGCCCGCATCCTCGCGAAGGCGCTCAACTGCGAGAACCTCCAGGACGGCGAGCCGTGCTGCGAGTGCGGCCCCTGCCAGGACATGGAGGCCGGCCGCAGCTACGACCTGTTCGAGCTCGACGCCGCGTCCAACAACGGGGTGGACGCGATCCGCGACCTGATCGAGCGCGCCGCGGTCGGCTCGCCGGGTCGCACGAAGGTGTACATCCTCGACGAGGTCCACATGCTCTCGGCGGGCGCCTCCAACGCCCTGCTGAAGACGCTCGAGGAGCCGCCCGACCACGTCCGCTTCGTCCTCGCGACGACCGACCCGCAGAAGGTGCTGCCGACGATCCGGAGCCGCACCCAGCACTTCGACTTCAACCTGCTGTCGGCGGACGAGCTCGAGCGGTACGTGCGCTGGATCGTCGAGGACGCGGGGCTCGAGGTCGACGACGAGTCGGTCGCGTGGGCGGTGCGCCAGGGGCGCGGCTCGGCACGCGACACCCTCTCCGCGCTCGACCAGGTGGTCGCGGCGGGCGGGGTCCTCACCCGGTCCGAGCCCATCGAGGAGCTCTTCGCGGCGCTCACCGGTCGCGACGCGGGCGCGGCGGTCGGTGCCGTCGCCGACGCGCTCGCGCAGGGCCACGACCCGCGCGTGCTGGCCAAGTCGTTCCTCGACGCGCTGCGCGACGCGTTCCTGCTGTCGCTCGAGGTCGACGTGCCCCACCTGGTCGACACCGACCGCGAGCGGCTCGAGGGCTGGGCGGCCTCGGCGGGCACGCCGCTGCTGACCCGTGCGATGGAGGCCGTCGGCTCCGCGATGGTCGACATGCGCACCGCCGCCGACCCGCGGGTGCCGCTCGAGGTCGCGCTGGTGCGCCTGGTCACCCACGGCGACTCGTCGTACGAGTCGCTGGTCGAGCGGATCGAGCGGCTCGAAGCGGCGATCGAGCGGGGTGGCGTGCCGCCGGTCGACGGTGGCGGGCGAGCTGCCCGCGCCGAGCCCGCGCCGCCGCCGGCCGGGGAGGGCGACTCGTCCCCCTCCTCCGGGGGTGGAGGCTCCGCCGGTGTTGGTGGGCCGGCACAGGCCCGAGCCGCGCTCGCGAAGCTGCGTGCGGGTGAGCGGGGCGGGGAGCAGCCGGCCGGCGGGGCTGGCGCGCCCGCCGAGGACCGCCGCCCGGCACCGCCCGAGCCGCCGGCCGCTCCCGGACCGCCGCCCGAGGTGCCCCGCCCCGCGGCCGCCCGCCCGGCGCGTCGCGCCCCGGCTCCGCCGCCACCGCCCGAGCCGCCGTCGCCCTCAGGTGAGGAGGCACCCTCCGGGCCCGCCCGCTCCGCACGGCCTGCCGAGCCTGCACCGCCTGCCGAGCCTGCACCGCCTGCCGAGCCTGCACCGCCCGCTGAGCCCGAGCGGCAGGAGCCCACCGCGCCGGCGCGACCCGAGCCGGCCCCGGCGCCATCGGCTGCTGCGCCATCAGCTGCGGCGCCGGCCGCCCCCGCGTCGTCCGGTGCCACGCTGAGCGTGGACGAGGTCCAGAGGGCGATGACCGAGGGCGTCGTCCCGCAGCTCCGGGCGGTCACCAAGGCGCTGTACTCCACGGGCACCGTCGTCTCCGTCGAGGGCAGCACCGCGGTGTTCGCCATCGCCATGGGGGTCCCGATGGAGCGGGCGGAGCGAGCGCGTGCCGACGTCGAGCAGCTCCTGTCCGCTCACCTCGGTCGACCGGTCGGGCTCCGCCTGGTGGAGCACTCCGACGCCGTCGACCTCCGCCACGACGACCCGGGACCGGGCGACGGTCCCCCGGATGGGGAAGGCGACGACGACGCCGGGAGCATCGACCTCGACTCGCTCGAGGACGCGAACGACGTCGCGGAGAGCGGGATCGAGCGGCTCACCAGGGTGTTCCCCGGTGCCACGGTGGTCGACGACGACGAGGTGCGACGATGAGTGACGACCTTCCCACCCCCGCCGGCGGCGGTCAGGACGTGCCAGGGGGTGGGTTCGACCTGGGCTCGATGATGCAGATGGCGGCCGACATGCAGAGCCGCATGGTCGAGGCCCAGGAGCAGCTCGCCTCGAGCGAGGTGACCGGCACCGCGGGCGGCGGGCTCGTCGAGGTCGTGCTGAACGGGCACCTCCACCTCGTCCGCGTGCGCATCGATCCCGGCGCGGTCGACCCCGACGATCCGACCATCCTCGAGGACCTCATCAAGGCCGCGTGGCAGGACGCGCACGACCAGGTCGCCGAGCTGCAGGCGGCCTCGAACCCGCTCGGTGGGCTCGGCATCGACCCCGACGCGCTCGGCGGCCTGCTCGGGGGTGGCGGCTGATGTCGTCGACCTACGCGGTCGCCGTCCAGGAGCTCATCGACGCGCTCGGCCGGCTGCCGGGCATCGGGCCGAAGTCGGCGCAGCGCATCGCCTTCCACCTGCTCAAGGTGGACACGGAGGAGGCGAACCGCCTCGCCAGGGCGATCGTCGAGGTGAAGGAGAAGGTCAGCTTCTGCCGCCAGTGCTTCAACATCGCCGAGGGCGAGCTGTGCGGCATCTGCGCGGATCCCCGGCGTGACGCCCACGTCCTGTGCGTGGTGGAGGAGCCCCGCGACGTCGTCGCGGTGGAGCGCACCCGCGAGTACCGCGGCCGCTACCACGTGCTGCAGGGAGCGATCGACCACCTCCAGGGCGTGGGCCCCGAGCAGCTGCGGATCCGCGAGCTGGTCGCGCGGGTCGGTGCCGAGGGCATCACCGAGGTGATCCTCTGCACCAATCCGAACCTCGAGGGCGAGGCGACCGCGCTCTACCTCACCCGGCTGCTCGCGGATGTGCCGAACCTCACCGTGTCGCGCATCGCCAGCGGACTGCCCGTCGGCGGCGACCTCGAGTACGCGGACGAGCTCACCCTCGGCCGCGCCCTCGAAGGCCGCCGAGTCGTCGACAGCGCCTGACCCACCGCTCCCCAGCGAACGTTGGGCGGTTACCGTCGCTGAGCGACGACAACAGCCCATCGTTCGGCTTCAGGTGCGCCTCGCGAGCGCATGACGGACCTCTCCGACGAGCCCGACCGGGTCGTCGCGGTGGCGCCACCACGTCGTGTGGAGCACGAGCCACCCTCGAAGGCCGAGCGCGTTGCGCCGGCGGTCGTCCCACTCGAGCTGGTCGGGCGTGCGGTGGAACCTGAACCCGTCGCACTCGAGCGCCACCAACGCGGTCGGCCAGGCGAGGTCGAGCACGTAGGCGAGCTCGCCGCAGTCGACGCGGTGGTGCAGCACCGGCTCGGGCAACCCCGCGCGGACGAGGAGGTCGCGGACGTCGAGCTCGAACTGGCTGTCGGGCACCTCCGCGCCGCACGGCCGCCGCTCGAGCACCTCCCGCATCGTGGCGATGCCGGGGCGGCCGCGGCTCGCGAGCTCGGCGAACCGGAGGTGGAGGTCCTCATAGGTGGTGAGGCTCCGTCGGACCGCGTCGTCGACCATGGCGCCGAGCCGGGCGGCACCGACGAAGCGGCCCATGTCGATCAGGGTCCGCGTCGGTGTCGTGACGGCGATGCCATGGAGCACCGTCCGATCCCGCGCAGGGAGACGCGTCGTCTGGATCACGTGGAGACCCGGCCGCCGTCTGGGAGCGGGTGCCTCGACGACGACCTCGACGTGCCGCCGACGGAACCGGTCGAACCGCCAGAGCCCCGCCGCACAGCGGGCGCCTGCGAGCGCGAGCGGGCCGCCGGATCGCACGGCCACCGCGACCTCCTGCAGCCACGACGGAGGTGCCCCCGCCACGACGTAGATGCCGCGGGCGGCCCTGCGGAGAACCCCTTGCGCGCACCACGTGCGAACCGCCCGCTCGGTCGCGCCGAGTGCTCGGAGCTGGTCGTACGTGACGACCCCGTGGTGCGTCGCGGCGACCCCCGCGACGCGGTCGAAAACGGGCACTGCTTCCCCCTGGAGTTGCCGTACGGGGGAAGCAGTGGTGCGAACCGAGGGTGGTTACCGTCGCTCGGCGACGGCAACCACCCATCGTTCGGAGACTGAGGTCCGGAGGATCAGAGGGTCTTGACGATCAGGGCGTCGCCCTGGCCGCCGCCACCGCAGAGCGCGGCGGCGCCGGTCCCGCCACCGCGGCGCTTGAGCTCGTGGAGCAGCGTCAGGGTGATGCGGGTGCCCGACATGCCGATCGGGTGGCCGAGCGCGATCGCGCCGCCGTTGACGTTGGTGATCTCGTCGGTGATGCCGAGGTCCTTCATCGACGCGACGCCCACGGCGGCGAAGGCCTCGTTGAGCTCGAACAGGTCGATGTCGCCCACGGACAGCGACGCCCGCTCCAGCGCCTGCTTGATCGAGCGCGACGGCTGGGTCAGCAGCGACGGGTCGGGGCCCGCCACCTGGCCGTACGACACGATCTCGCCGAGCGGCTCCCCGCCGAGGCGCTCCGCTGCCTCCTTGGAGGCGACGATCACGGCGGCGGCGCCGTCGGAGATCTGCGAGGCGTTGCCCGCGGTGATGTTGCCGGCCTTGTCGAAGGCCGGGCGCAGCTTGCCGAGCGACTCGACGGTCGTCTCGCTGCGCACGCCCTCGTCCGTGCTGAAGATCACCGGGTCGCCCTTGCGCTGCGGGATCTCGACGTTGACGATCTCGGCGTCGAACAGTCCGTCCTTCTGCGCCCGGGCGGCACGCTCGTGCGACTTGGCGGCCAGCTCGTCCTGCTCCTCGCGGCCGAGGCCGGCCGACGCGGCGTACTTCTCCGTCGCGCCACCCATCGCCAGCTGGTCGATGGCGCAGAACAGGCCGTCGTGCATCATCGAGTCGACGACGCTCTTGTCGCCCATGCGCATCCCGGCGCGGGCGTCGGGCAGCAGGTACGGGGCGTTCGTCATGGACTCCATGCCGCCGGCGACCACGACGTCAGCCTGACCGGCCTGGATGAGCAGGTCGGCGAGCATGATCGTGTTGATGCCGGAGAGGCAGACCTTGTTGACCGTGGTCGCGGGGACGGTCATCGGGATGCCGGCACCGACGGCCGCCTGGCGAGCGGTGATCTGGCCGGCTCCCGCCTGGAGCACCTGGCCCATGAAGACGTAGTCGACGCCGTCCGGCGACACGCCGGCGCGGACGAGCGCCTCCTTGATGGCGATCGCACCCAGCTCGGTGGCCTTGAAGCCGGCCAGCGAGCCCGAGAGCTTGCCGATCGGAGTGCGAGCACCGGACAGAATGACGGAACCTGGCATCGGTCCACCTCCCCTGGGGAACCACTGGGCCCCATGTCGAACGTGGGTGGCAGGTTACCCGGCGGTAGGTTCAGCGTCGACGGCGCGGAGGCGGTAGAGCACGTGGCGCCGGAGCGGGTGCCCCTCGGGCATCGAGGGGTGGTCGAAGTCCTCGCTCGGGTCGCGGCGCATCCCGAGCTTCTCCATCACGCGCCGGGACGCCGCGTTGCCGACGCTGGTGAACGACACGACCTCGTCCAGGCCCAGCACCCCGAACGCGTGGCCGATGGCCGCCCGGGCGCCCTCGGTGGCGTACCCCTGGCCCCAGTGCTCCTTCGCGAGGCGCCACCCCACCTCGACGCACGGGGTGAACGGCGCGTCGAACGACGGCACGGCCAGGCCGACGAACCCGATGAACGGGGCGACGCCCGGCACCTCGACCGCCCACAGCGACGGCTCACCCCGCGCCGCCCGCTCCCGGATGGCCGCGGCGTGCCGGTCCGACTCCTCCCGCGTCAGCGGCGCGGGGAAGTGGCGCATCACCTCGGGGTCCGCGTTGAGGCGCGCGTAGGGCTCCAGGTCCTCGTCCCGCCACGGACGCAGCAGGAGGCGCGCCGTGCGCAGTTCAGGCTGTGATGCGCCGCCCGAGCCGCCCTGGGACCCCACGGCGTCGACGGTACCGGCGGGGCGGACGGTGTCGCCGGAGCCCGACCGCGCCGGTGGGCCACCACACCCCCCGCCCGTCCGGGGGCGACCGTTGGAACCCTCGGTTACCGCCCGGTAGGTTGCGCGCCCATGCAGGAGATCCTCGAGGCCATCCAGTCCGGCGCGTCCGGCGACGACATCGCACACCTCCCGATCCCGGAGTCGACCCGGGCAGCACACGTGCTGCGCTCCGAAGCCGGCATGTGGGACGGCGTCGAGTCCGCCGACAAGGATCCCCGCAAGAGCCTGCACGTGGGTGAGGTCCCGCTCCCGGAGATCGCGCCCGACGAGGCGGTCATCGCGGTGATGGCCTCCTCGATCAACTTCAACACGGTGTGGACCTCGATCTTCGAGCCGCTCCCGACCTTCGGGTTCCTGGACCGCCTCGGCCGGGAGTCGAAGTGGGGCGCGCGCCACGCACAGGACTTCCACGTCGTCGGCTCGGACGCCTCGGGCGTCGTGCTGCGCGTCGGCTCCGCGGTGCGCAACTGGAAGCCCGGTGACCGGGTGACCGTGCACTGCAACTACATCGACGACCAGGACCCCTCGGCGCACGACGACTCGATGCTCGCCGCGAACCAGCGGATCTGGGGCTTCGAGACCAACTACGGCGGCCTCGCCGACCTCTCCATCGTCAAGGCGAACCAGCTGATGCCGAAGCCGGCGCACCTGAGCTGGGAGGAGGCGGCGGTCAACGCGCTCTGCGGGTCGACCAGCTACCGCATGCTCGTCGGCAAGCACGCCGCCCGCATGAAGCAGGGCGACATCGTGTTCATCTGGGGCGCCACGGGCGGCATCGGCGCCTACGCCACCCAGCTCGTCCTCAACGGCGGCGGCATCCCCGTCGGCGTCGTGTCGTCGCCGGACCGCGTGAAGCTGCTGCAGGCGATGGGCTGCGAGCACGTCATCGACCGCCGCGCCGAGGGCTACAAGTTCTGGGCCGACGAGCACACCCAGGACGAGAGCGAGTGGCGCCGGCTCGGCAAGAAGGTGCGCGAGCTCGTCGGTGACGACCCCGACATCGTCTTCGAGCACCCGGGTCGTCAGACCATGGGCGCCTCGGTGTTCATCGCGAAGCGCGGCGGCACGATCGTCACCTGCGCCGCGACCTCCGGCTACATGATCGAGTACGACAACCGGCACCTCTGGATGAAGCTGAAGAGGATCGTGTCCTCCCACTTCGCGAACTACCAGGAGGCGTGGGAGATGAACCGCCTCATCGACCGCGGGGTCATCCAGCCGGTGATGTCGGAGCTGTACACGCTCGACCAGGTCGGCGACGCCGCGCTGAAGGTCCACCGCAACGAGGCCGAGGGCAAGCTCGGCGTGCTCTGCCTCGCGCCCGAGCCCGGCCAGGGCATCACCGACCCCGACAAGCGCGAGGCGATCGGCGAGGACAGGATCACCCTGTACCAGCGCCACGCCCGCGGCGAGCTCTGATCACCGCGGAGCGACCGACCCACCCACGCCGATCCACGAAAGAGCCGACATGAGCGAGATGATCCTGACCGAGATCGACCACGTGGCGATCGCGGTGCGCGACCTCGAAGCCGCGATCGACTTCTACCGCCGGGCGTTCGGTGCGGAGGTGCACCACCGCGAGATCGTCGAGTCCGACGGTGTCGAGGAGGCCCTGGTCAAGGTGGCCGACAGCTACATCCAGCTGACCGCGGCCACCCGCCCGGACTCGCCGATCGCGAAGTCGATCGAGAAGCGCGGCGAGGGGCTCCACCACATCGGCTACCGGGTCGACGACTGCGCCGAGGCGCTCGCCAAGATGGTCGCCGCCGGTGCCACCCCGATCGACAAGGAGCCGCGACCCGGTTCCCGGGGCACGACGGTGGCGTTCGTGCACCCCAAGGGCGCCTTCGGCACCCTCATCGAGCTCGTCGAGGAGTGATCCCACGCGGGGTCACCGCCTGACGGGCACGCCGCCGACCGGCGCTCCTGCGTCGGGCGCCGTTGCGGCGCGGGGCCGCGGCGACCCGCGCCAGCACCGAGCTGACCAGGTCCGGGACGGGCTCCGCGCTGCGGATCCGCGCCGGGCGCAGCAGGGCACCGGCCCCGCCGGCGAACGCCGCGCACGTCGGGCACCGACCGACGTGCGCCTCCAGCTCGGCGGGGTCCACGCCGGGGTCCTCGGCGTCGAGCTGTGCGGAGATCGCGTCCTGCGCCGTGAGGCAGTCCATGCGCGGGTAGTCGTCGCCCACGCCCACGCGGTTCCTGCGTCGTGCGTTCCCGGCCGGGGGCGATTGGCCCGGGGCGTCGAGCAGCGGGACACTGGGTGGGTGGACGAGCTGACGCGACTGGCCCTCGCCGCGGGGGACGGTGACCGTCGGGCGCTCGCTGCCTTCGTCCGGGCGAGCCAGGTCGAGGTGTGGCGGTTGTGCGCCCACCTGGTCGACCCCGACGCCGCGGACGACCTCACCCAGGAGGTCTACGAGCGCGCCGTGCCGGCCCTGCGCCGGTTCCGCGGTGAGTCCAGCGCCCGGACCTGGCTCCTCACGATCACGCGCAGGACCTGCGCCGACCACCTCCGCCGCGTGGTCCGCCGGCGGCGCCTCCTCGAGCGCGTGGCCGCCACGACGACCGAGTCGGACGCGCTGGTGCCCGACGTCGGCGACGTCGTCGCGGGCGACGACATCGACGCGCTCGTGTCCACGCTGGACCCGGACCGTCGCACGGCGTTCGTCCTGACCCAGGTGCTGGGCCTGTCCTACGCGGAGGCGGCCGAGGTCAGCCGCGTGCCGATCGGCACCATCCGCTCCCGCGTGGCCCGCGCCCGGGCCGAGCTCCTCGAACGCCTCAGGGTCCTCGACGCGGCGCCGGCGCAGCGGCCCGCCGCGGGTCAGGTCGGTTCGTAGGCATGGACGAGCGGGGGCGAGGGGGTGCGGTGGCCGAGGACGGTTCCACTTCGGGTACGCCGGCGGTGGAGGTCCGGGGCCTCCGCAAGACCTACGGGTCGCTGGCCGCGGTCGACGGCGTCGACCTCACCGTCGAGCCCGGCGAGACCTTCGGCTTCCTCGGCCCGAACGGGGCCGGCAAGTCGACCACCATCAAGATCCTCTGCACCCTCGTCGCCCCGACGAGCGGCGAGGCGCGGGTCGCCGGCTACGACGTCGTGCGCGAGCGGGCGGAGGTCCGCCGCCACATCGGCCTCGTGTTCCAGGACACGACGCTCGACACCTACCTCTCGGCGGAGCTCAACCTCCGCTTCCACGCCGAGCTCTACGGCATCCCACGCGACGCGGTCGAGCCGCGGATGCGGCAGGTGCTCGAGATGGTCGGCCTGTGGGAGCGCCGTGGCGACAAGGTGCAGAACTTCTCCGGCGGCATGAAGCGCCGCCTGGAGATCGCACGCGGGCTGATGCACTCGCCGCGGGTGCTGTTCCTCGACGAGCCGACCGTCGGGCTCGACCCGCAGACGCGGGCGTCGATCTGGGAGTACATCGAGGAGCTGCGCGAGCGCGAGCAGATCACGATCTTCCTCACGACCCACTACATGGACGAGGCGGAGAACTGCGACCGCATCGCGATCATGGACGCGGGCCGGATCGTCGCCCTCGACACGCCGGAGGCGCTCAAGGCGTCGGTCGGTGTCGACCGGGTGCGCATCACCACCGCGGACGACGACGCGGCGATCGCCGCGCTGAAGGAGCGCTTCGGCCTGGAGGCGGAGGTGCGCGACGGGTTCGTCACCTTCGGGGTCGCGGACGGGGAGCGGTTCGTGCCGCGGCTCTTCGACGAGCTCGACCTGCCGATCCGGTCGGTCGAGACCACCCGCCCCTCGCTCGACGACGTCTTCCTCAGCTACACGGGTCGGACGATCCGCGACGCGGAGGCCACCGCCGGGGACCGCAACCGCTCGTTCATGCAGGCGGCCAGGCGGTGACTCGATGACCACGGGCGGCAACGCGAGGACGGCGACCGATCGGCAGACCACGGCGAGCGGGTTGCAGGTCGTCCCGGTGAGCGTGGCTCGGCCGGGGCCCGCGCAGGACTACCGGGCCGTGAAGGTCGTGCTGCAGCGCGAGCTGATCCGCTTCGGGCAGGACCGCACCCGCATCCTCTCCGCGCTCGTGCAGCCGGTGCTGTTCCTGTTCGTGCTCGGCACCGGCCTGTCCTCGCTCACGGAGGGCAGCACCGGGGGAGTGGACCTGCGGACGTTCATGTTCCCCGGCATCGTCGCGACCTCGACGCTGTTCACCGCGATGTTCTCCGCGGTGTCGATCGTGTGGGACCGGGAGTTCGGCTTCCTGCGCGAGATGCTCGTCGCGCCGGTGCGCCGCAGCTCGATCATGGTGGGCAAGGCGCTCGGCGGCGCGGCGGTCGCGACCCTGCAGGCGTGCCTGGTGATGGTGTTCGCCCCGCTGGTCGACGTGTCGCTGAGCCCGCTGCTCGTCGCGCAGCTGATCCCGCTGGTGTTCCTGCTCGCGTTCACGCTGACCTCGTTCGGCCTCGTCATCGCGGCGCGCATCCAGCAGATGCAGACGGTCATGAGCATCATGCAGATGCTGCTGCTGCCGATGTCGTTCCTGTCGGGCGCGCTCTACCCGATCTCGAACCTGCCGCAGTGGCTCGCGGTGCTGATCCGGGTCAACCCGATCACCTACGCCGTCAGCGCGGTGCGCACCGCGGTGTTCGACGGGATCGACGCGCCGGAGCGGGCGCGGGAGGTGCTGAACCCGCCGGTCACGTGGTGGGGGTGGGCGGTGCCGTTCTGGCTCGAGATCGTGATCGTCGCCCTGCTCGGCGCAGCCTTCCTCGTCGTCGCGGTGCGGCAGTTCGAGAAGGCCGAGTAGCGCGGTCGCACCGATCGGCAGCGGCGGCCCGACGTGCGGGCGCGGCGCGCCGGTCACGCGCCGATCACGCGCCGATCAGGCGGCGCACCGGTTCAGACCGGCGCCTGCACCTCGAGCCGGGGTGTGCGGGCGGGCGGTTGGCTGTCGCGCAGCTGGGCGACCAGGTCGTCGCGCAGGGCCCGCACCGCGGGGTCGTCCCAGCGGTTGACCTGCTGCAGCGGGTCCTCCTCGAGGGAGTACAGCTCGCCCTCGGAACCGTCGTGCACCGTGCCGGGCAGGTACTCGGTGCACACCCAGCCGTCGCGGGTGATCGTGCGCAGGTGGATCCCGACGCCGAACAGCTCGCTGTCCCACGCGGTGAGCTGCTGGTCGATCCCGCGTGCGGCGGCGTCCTCGTCGTCGATGGGGAGCGGCGCGCCCTGCATCCACTCGGGCACCTCCAGCCCGGCGACCTCGCAGAACGTCGGCGCGAGGTCGATCAGCCCGACCGGCGCGCGCACGACCGCCGGCGTCGTGCCCCGCGACGGCGCCGGCCGCCACACGAGCGGCAGCCGCATCAGCGAGTCGACGTGGTACGGGCCCTTGAAGAGCAGGCCGTAGTCGCCCTGCAGCTCGCCGTGGTCGGTGGTGAACACGACGTCGAGGTCCTCGCCCCAGCCGCGCGCGTCGATCGCCGCGAGCACCCGGCCGAGCGCCTCGTCGATGAGCTCGCACTCGATCGCGTTGAGGGCGTTCACCTCGCGCACCTGGTCGGCGGTGAGCGTGGACGGCACCCAGCTCGACGGCGCCTCGTAGTTCGACACGAGCTCGCCGTCGTACCAGAGCCGCCAGTGGCGCGGCTTGCCGTCGAGGATCCGCTCGCGCGCCGCGGCCGTCTCCGGATACCCGGCGGGCAGCGGCACGTCGCGCCAGTCGATGCGGTGCAGCTCCGACGCGGGCGGGTCCCACGGGTGGTGCGGGTCCGGGAAGCTCATCCAGCAGAACCACTCGTCGTCGTCGCCGAGCCCGTCGAGCCACTCGATCGTGCGATCCGCGACCCAGTCGGTGTGGTACCACTCCCGCGGGATCTGGTTGTGCTTCACCTGCGGTGCGCCGGTGTCGCCGTAGCCGGCCGAGTTGACCTCCAGGTCACCGTCGAGCACCTGGTAGTACTCGCCGACCGCCTCGGGGTGGTTGGCGCCGAGCCACTTCGCGTAGTGCAGCCAGCCGACGGCGCCGTGGGTCGCGAGGCGAAGGTGCTCGAACCCGCGGTGGGGTCCCGGCAGGCCGTCGAACTGCTCGTGCTCGACGGTGTCCGCTCCGGTCGCGGCCAGGCGGTTCTCGTCGAAGCGGCCCAACGGGTCGAGGAAGGGCTCGAAGTGCGACTTGCCGATGAGCGCGGTGCGCATGCCCGAGCGGTGCAGCAGCGTCGCGACCGACGGTGCGTCGGTGGGGAGCGGCACCCCGTTCATCCACACGCCGTGCGTCGCCGGGTGCTGGCCCGACAGGATCGTCGAGCGCGAGGGCATGCACACCACCGACTGGGGCACGGCCCGCTCGTAGCGGATGCCCTGCTCGGCGAGCGAGTCGACCACGGGCGTGCGCGCCAGCGTGCCGCCGTTGCAGCCGAGCGTGTCGTAGCGCTGCTGGTCCGTGGTCACCAGCAGGATCCGTCGCGTCATCGTCCCGCTCCCTCCGACACGAGCTGTTCGAGGTGTTCGAGCGCCTCCCCGGACGCGCCGCCGATGACCAGGGCGAGCACGTCGGGGCGCGCGTCGGTGCCGTAGACCACGAGGCTGGTGCCGTCACCGAGGTCGATCACGTCGACGGTGCCCAGGTGCTCCCGGAACGCCGCCCCGGTGATGCGGTACTGGAACCGGCGCAGGATCGGGTCGACGGTCACGATGCGCTCGGTGAGGTGCAACCCGGACGCCAGCTCGACGGTCCGGAACCTCCCCTCGTCGTCCTCCCCGAGCGTGCAGTCCACGATCCCCGGGAACCAGCGGTGGATCGAGCCGGGGTCGCCGACCACGGCCCAGAGGTCGTCGGCCGGTCGGGCGATCCGGCGTTCTCGCCGTACGGTTGCCACCCCACCATGGTGCCAGGAATTCGCACCGGGAGTGCACGATCTTGGTGGAGGTGGATCGGCGGGCGGTCGCGGGCGGGGCCGGAGGCGGGCCGCGGAGGGGAGGCAGTAGCGTGCGGCATGACCGGCCGAACGGCCGGCCCCTCGGAAGATCGGGAAGGCGACCATGAGCAAGGCGCGTCGTAAGGCAGAGAAGATGGAAGCGGGGGCCGCTCAGCTGGAGTCGGCCCTCGAGCGCACGCAGAAGGCCCTCGAGGCGGCGGAGAAGGTGGAGGCGGCCGGCGGCAAGCGGCGCTCCGGCCGGTTCTTCAAGTTCGTCCTGCTCGCGACCCTCGTGGGGGTCGCGATCGTGATGGTGCGCAAGGCGATGGGCGGGGGCGCAGGGTCCTCGGGCTACCAGCCGGTGAGCTCGAGCGGCACCGGCTCGACCGGGACCAGCGCGACCGGGACCAGCAACTCGTCGACGGGGGCGAACGGCGACTCGCCGAGCGCGGGCTCCTCGTCGGACGAGGGGTCCTCCAGCGAGGAGGTCGACGAGCCGACGGCGTGATTCCCGCCGGGGGCGGGCCCGTTTGGCCCGTCCGGAGCCCGGGTAGTGGCGGGCGACCCCAGCCCCGGCACGTCGAGAGGCTCCATGATCGCTATGACCGGGTCCAGCGATGCCCCCGGCGACACCACGCACGGCCGGCGAACGCTGCCCACTCGCCCCGATCACCTCGTCGTCTGGCTGCGCGGCCACACCCACGACGACGATGACCGGGTCATCGACGACGGCCGCCTCGGTGGCGAGTTCTCGCTGGTCGACTGGGTCGACGAGATCCGCGACGGCTACCCCGACGCGGTGCTCGGTGCGACCTACCCACCGGTGTCGCCCGGAGTGGACGGCGCCGCCCCGCTCGACACCGCCGAGGACTGGCTCGAGCTGATCCGGACCGCGGCCGGCGTCGACGCAGGCGGCGACGAGCGCTCCTTCACCGGTGACACCACCCCGACCTCGCTGCAGGCCCTGCGCCGCTGGGCGGTCCCCCGCGTCGAGCGCCGCGGCTTCCCGCTCCACGACGTCGTGCTGGCCGTCAGCGAGCTCGCGACCAACGTCGAGCGGCACGGCCAGGGCTGGCTGACCGTCGACGTGGTCGACCGCGGCGACGCGCTGGTCCTGGCCGTGACGGACCCCGCCACGGACCAGCTGCCGGCACCCCGCAACGTCGAGCCGCACGAGACGGCCGGACGGGGCCTGCTCGTCGTGGCGTCGGTCGCGACGCGCTGGGGACTCGTCGTCCGCCCCGCCCACAAGACCGTGTGGGCGGCCTTCCCGAGGAGCGCCGGATGAGCGACCCACCGCCCGACGAAGGGAGCAGTGCACACATGTCGAGGCTGGCGACGGCCGTGCCGGAGTACGCTGGATCGGCGCCGCACGGCGCACGACGACCCGGACCCCGAGGAGTGGACGACGTGGACGACGTGTTCGGCATCGAGGTGAACGACGACGTCATCTCGCTGAGCGGGGACCTGGATGCGCACACCGCGCCACGGCTGGACGAGGCGGTCAACGACCTGGTGCGCGCGGGCAAGCAGCGCATCGTGCTCGAGATGTCCGAGGTCGGCTTCGTCGACTCGAGCGGGCTGCGCTCGATGATCCGCGCACGCAACGAGGGCGGTGACCGCGACGTCGTGATCCAGTCGCCGAGCAACGCGACGATGCGCCTGCTGGAGATCACGGGCATGACGGACCACTTCGTCATCGAACCGGCGTCGTGAGCGCCGCCGACGCGGACGGCCACGACGAGGTCGTCCTGCTCGACCTCCCGGCCACCAGCGGCCGCCTGCGACTGGTCCGCCTCGCGGTGGTCGGCCTGGCGACCGAGTACGGCGCGGACGTCGACGACCTCGAGGACGTCCGCATCGCCACGGGCGAGGTGTGCACCCACCTGGTCAGCCGGGCCAAGCCCCCGGCGCGGCTGAAGGTCGAGATCCGCGTGACCCCCGGCCCTGCCGGCGACGCCAGCGTCGTCGTGGCGGTCGACGCCTTCGTGGAGGGCCTCGGCGACCCGGGACCGTTCGACGACCTCTCCGACATCGTGCTCGGCACCACGGCCAGCGCCCACGGCGTCGAGGCCGGTCCGTCGGGTGCCCGCACCTGGTTCCGGCGCGAGCTGCGCCCGGTCGTCGACGTGACCGGCGGCGAGGACCGAGGGGCGGGGCGCAGCCACGATGGCTGACGACCCGTCCGGGGACCGCTCCCGGCGGGGCTCGGCGAGGGACAGGAGCGACCCGGCCGCGGGGCGTGACGACCCGGCGCGCGACGCGGAGAACCTCGAGCTGTTCCGCCGGTACAAGGCCAGCGGGTCGGTGCGGCTCCGCAACGAGCTCGTCGTGCGCCACAAGGGCGTCGCCGAGGCCATGGCGCGTCGCTTCGCCGGGCGCGGGGAGCCGCTCGAGGACCTCGAGCAGGTCGCGCACTTCGCGCTGATCCGCTCGGTCGAGCGTTTCGACCCCGACCGTGGCATCCCGTTCGTCGGCTTCGCGGTCCCCACGCTGCTCGGCGAGCTCAAGAGGCACTTCCGCGACCGGACCTGGAGCGGCTCGGTGCGCCGCTCCGTGAAGGAGCTCCTGCCCCGGGTCCGCGCGGCGACCGAGGAGCTCGAGGCGCTGACCGGCCGGACCGCGACCCCCTCCGACATCGCGGAGCACCTCGGCGTGTCGGTCGAGGAGGTCCTCGAGGCGCTCGAGGCCGGGCGCTCCTACCGGGCCGGGTCGCTGTCCGCGACGGGCCCGGACGGCGGTGGTGGGATCGAGGAGCGCCTCCCCTCCGCGGACGACGGGATCGCGCTGTCGGTCGACCGCATGCTCATCAAGTCGCTGCTCGAGCGGCTCGACGAGCGGGAGCGGAAGATCATCGTGCTGCGCTTCTACGGCGAGATGAGCCAGGACCAGATCGCCGCCGAGCTGGGCATCAGCCAGATGCACGTGTCGCGCCTGCTGCGCCGCTCGCTCGAGCAGCTCTCCGCGCTCGCCCGGGAGCGTCGCGACGAGGACGCCGACTGAGCCCCTCCGGGGCGTGGGCTCCTGAGCCCGCTCACAGCCCGCCGCTCGGCTCCGTGCGGGAAGTCGCGCACGTTCGGCCGCGGCACGGGTAGGTGAGCGCCCACGGACGTCACGCCCCCGAGGCGCGTCGTCCCGGCCGAGTCGGTGCGCAACCGCCCGCGTGCGCAGCAACCGGTCGAACTTGGATGTGCCAGGGAGTGCCCCTTCCCTCTCCCACCGTGATGCTCCCTGGCACATCCGGCTGGAGCGGGGGGAGGCGAGGGCCTCCCCCCGCTCGCACTTCCCGGAAGGCGCGAGCCGCCGACGGCCCCACGCCCAGCCCCGCCGGTGCCCTGCTACCTGCGGTTCCACGAGGCGTAATAGGGTGAGCCGGATGAACGCTTACCTCGACGCGGGAACCGGCAGCATGATCGCTGCCGCGCTGGCCGGTGGCATCGCCGGCATCGGCGTGCTGTTCCGGATGTACGGCAACCGGTTCCTCGGCATCTTCTCCAAGAAGCGCCGTGAGCTCGCGGAGCGCGAGCGCGCCGAGCTCATCGGCGCCGTCGACGACGAAGGGTGACCCCACCCGTCCCGGCGGCCGCCGAGGTCGAAGCAGGCTCGTTCCGTGACCCGCGGTCGCGGGTGCTGCTGCGCGGCGACGAGGTGCTGCGCGGGCTGACCGCCGACGGGCTCGCGGACTACGAGGCCGTCGAGTCCTCGACGTTCTTCGGCGAGCTGCTCGACGAGGGCAAGGTCGTCGGCACCAGCCGGCTCGACGACGTGCCGCCGGACCTCGCCGAGTGGGCCGCGGTGCTGCGCCACGAGCGCATCCCCTTCATCACCTATCCGTACGAGTGGCCGTTCGAGATGCTGCGCGACGCCGCGCTGCTGCAGCTCGAGGTGGCGCGCCGGGCCCTCGCGGAGGGGTTCATCACCAAGGACGCGACGTCCTACAACGTGCAGTTCGACGGGACCCGGCCGGTGTTCATCGACATCGGCTCGTTCGAACGGCTCCGCTCGGGTGAGCCGTGGCCCGGCTACCGGCAGTTCTGCGAGCTGTTCCTCAACCCCCTGGTCCTCCAGGCGGTCACGGGCATCGACTTCCACCCGTGGCTGCGCGGGTCGCTCGACGGCATCCCGCCCAGCGCGCTGGCGCCGCTCATCCGTGGCCGCCACCGCCTGAACCGGCGGCTGGTCGTGCACGTCCTGCTGCACGCCCGGGCCGAGCGCGGGTACGCGGACGCGGATCGCGAGCGCGACGTGCGCGGTGAGCTGCGGCGCGCCGGCTTCGGGCCCAAGGTGCTGGACGCGCAGCTCGAGAACCTCGAGCGGACCGTGCGTTCGCTGCGCTGGCGTGCCCAGGCCTCCGAGTGGTCCGACTACGCGGACCGCTCGCACTACACCGACGACGACCTCGCCGCCAAGGACGCGTTCGTGGGCGCCGCCGTCGAGGCGGCCAAGGCGGCGACCGTGCTGGACCTCGGTGCCAACGACGGCCGGTTCTCGAAGCTCGCGCTCGAGCACGGCGCGTCGCGTGCGGTCGCGGTCGACTCCGACCACCTGGTCGTCGACCGCCTGTACCGGCACCTGCGCGACACCGGCGAGCAGCGGATCCTCCCGCTGGTGATGGACCTGGCGGACCCGTCCACCGGGTTGGGTTGGCGTGGCCGGGAGCGCCGGGCGTTCACCGACCGGGTGCGGCCCGACCTCGTGCTCTGCCTCGCGGTGGTCCACCACCTCGCGCTGACCAACACCGTGCCCTTCGAGCTGATCGTCGACCTGCTCGCCGACTTCGGTGCGCCGCTCGTGGTGGAGTTCCCGCACCGCGACGACCCGATGGCGGAGCGCCTGCTGGCCCGCAAGCGCGCCGGCCTGTTCGACCACTACGACCGTCCCCAGTGGGAGGAGGCGCTCGCCGCGCGGTTCGACGTCGTGGAGCGAGCCCCGTCGCCCTCCGGACGCCGCACCCTGTACCGCTGTGAGCTCCGCGGAGGCTGAGGGCACCGCACCCGACGCCCCCGGGGCGACGGAGCGCGGCGGCTGGCGCCGCGCGCTGCGCCAGGAGCTCCCGCTGTGGGCCGAGCTCGCGGCGCTCGTCGGCTTCGCCGTCGTGCAGCCGGTGCTCGGGCCGTTCGGCGAGTCGCCCGAGACGTTCGTCGCCGCCGGGGCCGGACCGGCCGACATCGTCCTGTTCGCCGCGCTGGTGTGCGTGGTGCCCCTCGTCGTGCTCGCGCTCGTCGCGGCGGCCACCCGGCGCTTCGGTGAACGGGTCCGCTTCCACACCCAGACCGTGCTCGTCGGGCTGCTCGCCGCCTTCGCCGCGACCTACGTCGTGCGCAGGGTCGACGCGGGCGGGGCGGTGCGCACCGCCGTGGCGCTCGCCGTCGCGGCGCTCGCCGTCGTCGTCTACCGGCGCTGGGAGGGCGGCCGGCTGTTCCTGCGCTTCGCCGCGCCGACGCCCGCGCTGCTGGCGGTGGTCTTCCTCCTCGCGTCGCCGGTCGCGCCGCTCGTCCGCCCGGAGGCGTCGTCCTCGGTGGCCGAGGCGAACGGCTCACATCCGCCGGTGCTGTTCATCGTCCTCGACGAGCTCCCGACCCTGTCGATCGTCGACGGCGACGGTCAGGTCGACCGCGAGCTGTTCCCCAACCTGGCCCGGCTCGCCGACACCGCCACTTGGTACCGCAACCACACGGCGGTCGCGACGCAGACGGCCGTGTCCCTGCCCGCGATCACCACCGGCCAGTTCCCCCGCGTCGGGCCCGAGCGGCCGGCGGTGCACTCGCAGTACCCCGACAACCTGTTCACGCTGCTCGCGCCGACCCACGAGGTGCACGCCGTCGAGTGGGTGACCGACCTGTGCCCGGCGGACATCTGCCCCGACCGCGACGTCGAGCTGACCGACGAGGCGCAGGGCCTGCTGCGCGCCCGGCCCGAGGTGCGAGGAGCGTTGTCGACGCTCGTCGACGAGGCCGGCTCGCTGTGGTGGGGGCAGGTGTGGCCACCGGGGACGCCGCCGAGCCACGACAACGCGCAGGCCGGCGTCACCGAGGTGAACGAGCTCGCGCTGCCCGGCCTCCAGTTCCTCTCCGGCCTCGACGAGCCGACCGGGGATCGACCGACCTTCGACTACCTGCACGTGCCGGTGCCGCACCAGCCGTGGCGGCTGCTCCCCTCCGGGGGCAGCTACGACGGGCCGCACCCCGCGTTCGGCGCCGAGTTCCTCGCGTGGGGCCCCGACGACACGGCGGAGCAGCTCGCGCTCGCCGCGAAGAGCCGGCACGTGTTGCAGATGCAGTGGACGGACCGGATGCTGGGCGAGATCTTCGACCGCGTCGAGGAGCTCGGGCGCTGGGACGAGTCGCTGATCGTGCTGACCGCCGACCACGGCGTGTCCTTCTCGCCGGGCGTCGCGCTGCGCCACGGGCAGCCCGAGAACCAGGTCGAGGTGTTCTGGACGCCGCTGTTCGTGAAGCTGCCGAACCAGACCGAGGCGGAGGTCGTCGACGACAACGTCCTCGCCGTCGACGTCGTGCCGACGGTCGCCGACGTCGTCGGGGTCGAGGCGGACTGGGACCTGCACGGCACCTCGCTCGTCGGCGGCGGTCGCGACGACGACGTGAAGCCGGCGCACAGCGTCGAGGCGGACCTCTTCGACCGGCACCGCGACGACGGTCTGGTGGTGCTCGACGCCGACGGCCTCGCCCGGATCCGCGACAGCGGCACCCCCGCCCCGCCGGGCGACGAGCTGCGCCCCTGGCGCTACGGCCGTCACGGCGACCTGCTGGGCCGCGAGGTGGACGAGCTGGGTGAGTGCGGCCGGGGTCCCGCGGTCGACTACGAGCCGCCGGAGGGGTGGGACGACTACCTGCGAGGCGAGCTCGACCGCTCGACGTCCCTGCCCGTGTGGCACGAGGCGACGGTCGACGCGGACGGTCCGCTGGACGTGGCCGCGGTGCTGGACGGGCGCGTCGTGTCGTGGGGCGTCGCACGCCCGGACGAGGGCGGCGGTGCGAAGGTCGGCCTGCTGCTGACCGAACCGTTGATCGACGGCGCCGCGGGCACGCCCCGCCTCTACCAGGTCAACGACACCGCCGACGGCTGCGCGCTCACCCCGCTGCGCGGCTGAGCGTCGCGGTCAGCTCTCGAGCCGGGGCGGCAGCCCGAACGCCTCGAACAACTCGGGGTACAGGAAGTTGTGCCAGCCGGAGATCCGGCCGCCGTGCACCTCGATGACCTGGAGCGCGAACGGCTCGTGCAGGCCTGGGCGGGTCATGCGGTAGCTGCCGAACGCGGCGCACCCGTTCGCCGCGGTCGCGACGAGGCGTGAGCCCTCGCACCCGGACCCGGTGCCGAGCAGCCAGCCGACGACCTGATCCGGGCCCTGCAGCCACAGCGGGTAGGGCGGCATCGAGAACTCGACGTCGTCGCGCAGCAGCGTGACCAGCGCGTCGACGTCGTAGCGCTCGAACGCGTCGACGTAGCTGTCGAGCAGTGCCTGGTCGACCTCGACGTCCGCGGGCAGCGAGGTCGAAGCCTCCTCTGCGGCGTCCATCGTGGCCCGCGCCCGTTGCATCGCGCTGTTGACCGAGGCGACCGTCGTGTCGAGCAGGTCGGCCACCTCGGCCGCCTTCCACTTGAGGACCTCCCGGAGGATCAGCACGGCGCGCTGCCGCGGCGGGAGGTGCTGGAGCGCCGCCACGAACGCGAGGCGGATCGTCTCGCGCTGCGCTGCCACCTCGGCCGGATCGCCGTCGGGGGCGACGACCTTCGAGTCCTGGATCGGCATGACCCACGCGGCGTCGGGCAGGCCGGGTGGCAGCGCCGTGTCCGCCGTCGACGCGGGGCCCATGTCCATGGCCCGGGCGCGGCGCTGCGGCGAGCGCTGCATGTCGACGCACACGTTCGTGGCGATCCGGTACAGCCAGGACCTCACCGACGAGCGACCCTCGAACCGGTCGAACGCGCGCCAGGCGCGCACCATCGTCTCCTGCACCGCATCCTCGGCCTCGAACCCGGACCCCAGCATCCGGTAGCAGTAGGCGGTCAGCTCACGCCGGTACGCCTCGAGGTCGAGGTCGACTCCCGGGCCGGTCAGCGTGCCGGACGATGTCGTCGGAGCGTTCATCAGGCGATCGTAGAACCGCTCGGTGACACCCGAAAGGGGTAGGGGGATCGGGGCTCCCCAGCCCTCGGCCTCCTGATCTGTGTCCCGGAACTGAGGGTGTCCCCTCATTTCCGGGACACAGATCGTGGAGTCCCCTCAGTCGAAGAACCAGCAGGACATCGGGGTGCCGAGCACGGGCCCACGGAAGAAGGTCCGCGCCGGCACGTCGTCCGCGGCACCGGCTGCGACCATCAGCGGCAGGAGGTGCTCCTCGCGGCCGTGCGCGATGCGGGCGTACGGTGCCTCCTCCCAGCGGGCCAGCGCCGCCTCGCGCTCGGCCGCGGGGGCGACGACCACCTCGTTGAGCCAGTCGTCGAACGGCTTCGCGAGGGGCGAGCCGAAGTGCGCGAAGTTGTGGAAGCTCGACCCGCTCCCGACGATCAGCACGCCCTCGTCGCGCAACGGTCGCAGGGCCCGGCCGACCGCCAGGTGTGCGGCGGGGTCGAGGTCCTGCCGCAGCGACATC